>JAWRKJ010000194.1:0-4598 GCA_040307025.1 Desulfovibrionaceae bacterium
CCGCCGGCGGCCGGGGGGAATCATTCCCCCCGGACCCCCTGAAAGGGAAAAATCGTTTATCAAGTCCGTCTGCTTTGCGGGCTCAGCCCGTATTGCCGAGGCCCCTTTCGGGATGGGTCCGGGAAGGGGGTGACCCCCTTCCCGGCCGCCGGAGGCGTTCCTCGTCCCTCCCCCCTAGATATCCGCCGGTTCGGCGAAGCAGACGCGTTCTTCGTATTCGCCTTGTTTGCCGGTGTTGAAGGCTGATTTGGGTCGGTAGTAGCCCATGACCCGGGTCCAGATTTCGCAGGCCCGGGTGGTGCCTTCGGCGGCGCAGTGGGGGCAGGTCTCGTGTTCGCCGTTCAAATAGCCGTGCACGTCGCAGATGGAAAAGGTGGGCGTCACGGTGATGTAGGGCAGGGCGAACCGGGACAGGGACCGGCGCACCAGATGCTTGCAGGCCGTGGCGCTCGTGACGCGCTCGCCCATGTAGAGGTGGAGCACGGTGCCGCCGGTGTATTTGCGCTGGAGCGTTTCCTGGCGGGACAGCGCCTCGAAGGGATCGGCGGTGAAGCCCACGGGCAGTTGGGACGAGTTGGTATAGTAGGGCTTTTCGGGCGTGCCGGCCTGGAGGATGTTCGGATAGCGCTTCTTGTCCTCGCGGGCGAAGCGGTAGGTGGTGCCTTCGGCCGGGGTGGCTTCCAGGTTGTAGAGGTGGCCGGTCTGTTCCTGGAAGGCGGTCATGCGGCTGCGCACATGGTCGAGCAGGCGGATGGCCAGGGCGTTGCCGGCCGGGGTGGTGATGTTTTCGGCATCATCGGTGAAGTTGCGGATCATTTCGTTGATGCCGTTGACGCCGATGGTCGAGAAGTGGTTGCGCAGGGTGCCGAGGTAGCGCTTGGTGTAGGGGAACAGGCCCGCGTCCATGCGGCGCTGGATCTCCTTGCGCTTGATTTCGAGGCTGACGCGGGCGATTTCGAGGAGCTTGTCCAGGCGGTGGTACAGGCCCGCCTCGTCTCCCCGGTGCAGGTAGCCGAGCCGGGCGCAGTTGATGGTGACCACGCCCACGGACCCGGTCTGCTCGGCGCTGCCGAAAAGGCCGTTGCCGCGCTTGAGCAGCTCGCGCAAATCGAGCTGGAGCCGGCAGCACATGGACCGCACCATGTTCGGCTCCAGGTCGGAATTGATGAAGTTCTGGAAGTAGGGCAGCCCGTACTTGGCCGTCATCTCGAAAAGAATGTCGACGTTGGGCGATTCCCAGGGAAAATCCTTGGTGATGTTATAGGTCGGGATGGGGAAGGTGAACACCCGGCCCTTGGCATCGCCGGCGGTCATGACCTCGATGTAGGCCTTGTTTATCATGTCCATCTCGGCTTGCAGGTCGCCGTAGGTGAACGCCATGGTCTCGCCGCCGATGACCGGATGCTCTCCGGCCAGATCCTCGGGGCAGGTCCAGTCGAAGGTCAGGTTGGTGAACGGCGTCTGGGTGCCCCAGCGCGAGGGCACGTTCAGGTTGTAGATGAGCTCCTGGATCGACTGGCGCACCTCGGCGTAGGGCAGGTTGTCCTTGCGCAGAAACGGCGCCATGTAGGTGTCGAAGGAGGAAAAGGCCTGGGCGCCGGCCCATTCGTTTTGCAGGGTGCCGAGGAAGTTGACGATCTGGCCCACGGCGCTGGAAAGGTGCTTGGGCGGATCGGCTTCGACCTTGTCGGGCACGCCGTTTAAGCCCTCCACCAGAAGCGTTTTGAGCGACCAGCCGGCGCAGTAGCCGGCCAGCATGTCGAGGTCGTGGATGTGCAGGTCGCCCTCGCGGTGGGCGGTCCCGACCTCGGGCGGATAGACGTGGTTGAGCCAGTAGTTGGCCACCACCTTGCCCGAGACGTTCAGGATCAATCCGCCGAGCGAATAGCCCTGGTTGGCGTTGGCGGCCACGCGCCAATCCTGGCGGTCGAGGTATTCGTTGACCGAGGCGGCCACGTCCACCACGGTTTTCTTGTCCTGGCGCAGTTTGGCCCGCTGTTCGCGGTAGACCGAATAGGCGCGCATGGTGCGGAAGTGGTTGGCCGAAATCAGCGCCTGTTCCACCACGTCCTGGATGCGTTCGATATCGGGGATCTGGCCGGCGAACCGGTGGGAGAGCACCTTGACGACCTGGGCGGTGAGCAGGCGCGCCTCGTCGTCGCCGAAGTCGCCGGTGGCGGCTCCGGCCCGGCGGATGGCCGAAAAGATTTTTTCCCCGTCAAAGGAGACGACCGTGCCATCGCGCTTGCGGATGCGGACGGGCACGGCCACGGCGATGCGAGGCGCGCGCACGGCGGCGGGGATGCCGGCGGCGGATTCGGGTTCCCGGGTATCGAAGGCCAGTCCGGCACTTTCCATCGGCTCCAGCATAGGTCGCATTCTCCAGAAAGGCGCCGCTAGGGGCGGACGCTGTTTCGCGGCAGTTTCGGGGACGGGGACGACGGCCGAAAACGCGATGCATGCGTCGGCGGGCCGGGTCACCCTCCCGCGAGGCTCCCGTGGCGAATCGCCCGCGAACCGGTTTCACGGGCGGTGTCGGCAGGTCTTCGGACTGGCGAACCTTGCGGCCGTGGGCCGTGCTCCTACTGTCCGCCACTTCCCGGGCTGATCGGCCCAGTGTTTTCGGCGGAGGTCGTTTTCGCTCACCGCTGCGGGGCAGTCCCGGAGTCGCACCGGGTTCCCTCTTGGTTCGTCCCCGGGCGGGGACGAACACCGACACGGTCAGTGTATTGAAACGGAATCCGCCCCGCGTCAACGTGGTGGAAAAAGAGGGGGTTGGCTGGTTTTTACACAAGGATTCCCCAAGGTGTGAAAGAGCAATATGCTGATATCATTGAAAAGTGTTGTGGGGCGTGTCGGTGTTTTCCAGGGGGAATTTCTTACTTTCTTTGTAATCGTGCCTCCCCTGGCACTTGCTTGGCATTTGCCGTAAAAGGCCGCCATGGAACAGCACGCGGCGCCTGTCCTGGAAGTCCATCAGGCGCAAAAGAATTTCGGAACCTTCCGGGCGGTGGACGGCGTGAGCTTCGCGGTCGAACGCGGCGAGTGCTTCGGCCTGCTCGGACCCAACGGCGCCGGCAAGACCACCACCATCCGCATGATTTACGGCTTCTCGCCCTTGTCCGGCGGCAGCATCAAACTCTTCGGCCAGGACATTGCCACGGCCTTTCGCCGTGTGCGGGCCCGTATCGGCGTGTGCCAGCAGGGCAACACCCTGGACCCGGACGTGAGCGTCCTCGAAAACCTGTTGGTTTTTGCCGGCTACTTCCGCATCCCCCGCAAGGAAGCCCTGCGCCGGGCCGAGGAATTGCTGGCCTTTTTCGCCTTGGAGGGCAAGAAACGCCTGCGGTACGAGGAACTTTCGGGCGGCATGGCACGTCGGCTCATGCTGGCCCGGGCCATCATCAACAAGCCCGAGCTGCTCATCCTGGACGAGCCGACCACCGGCCTCGACCCCCAGTCGCGCAACACCCTCTGGGACCGCCTGCTCGACCTCAAGCGCCAGGGCCTGACCATCCTGCTCACTACCCATGCCATGGAAGAGGCCGAGCGGTTCTGCGACCGGCTGTGCATCATCGACCACGGCCGGGTGGTGGCCGAGGGTGATCCGGCCGGGCTGACCGCCGCCCATGTCGGGCACTACACCCTGGAGGTCGAATCCCCGGACCCGGCCCTTCTCGCGTATCTGGACGCGCAGGGGCTGCGCCACGACCGTTCGGGCCGGCGCTGCATCATCTACGGTGACGACCGGCGGCAACTGCTCGATATGCGCGAGCGCTTCTGCCCGGATTGCGGCTATTTCCGGGCCGCCACCCTGGAGGACGTGTTTTTGCGCCTGACCGGAAGGGAGCTTCGCGAATGACGGCCGACCCGCGTTTCACAAGTCTTTTCTGGGCGGTCTGGCGGCGCAATCTGCTCGTTTACCGCCGTATCTGGGCGATCAATTTCCTGCCGCCCCTGCTCGAACCGCTGTTCTACCTGATCGCCTTCGGCCTGGGCTTCGCCGGCCTGGTCACCGACGTGACGTGGCACGGCCGGCCCATGGACTTCACACGCTTTCTCGCGCCGTCCCTGGTGGCCTCCGCCGCCATGTGGCAGGCCTTCATGGAGACCACCTACAACTCGTTCGTGCGCATGTATTACCAGAAGACCTACGACGCCATGCTGGCCACGCCGCTTTCCCTGGAAGAGATCATCGTGGCCGAGATCGTCTGGGGTGCGACGCGTTCGGGCATCGCCGCCGTGCTCATGCTCGGCGTGGTGGCGGCCATGGGCTATGCCCCGAGCCCGCAGGCCCTGGCCGTCATTCCCATCGCCCTGCTCGGCGGACTGGCCTTTGGCGCCATGGGCATGGCCATTACCTCGATCACAGCCTCCATCGACATGTTCAATTTGCCGGTGTTCCTGCTGATCACGCCCATGTTCCTTTTTTCGGGCACGTTTTTCCCGGTCGACGCCTTGCCTGGCTGGGCCGCGCATCTGGCGAGTCTGCTGCCGCTGTACCACCTGGTCGAGCTGACCCGGGCTGCCTGCCTGGGGGCGCTGTCCGCCGCCTCCTGGGGCAACGCGGCCGTGCTGGCGGGATTTCTCGTCGTGCT
>JAWRKJ010000195.1:0-9622 GCA_040307025.1 Desulfovibrionaceae bacterium
CTGGCGGCGGGGCCAGCAGCAAGGGCGGCAGCATGGAGGACCGGTCCTGGATATGGATATAGCCGAACCGGGCGGCCAGGGACGCGCCCAAGGACAGCGGTTCCCGGACGAGACGGCGGCACCAGCCGGAAAAGGGCTCGGGCTCGAACACAAAACCCTGGGCGGCGAGCAGCGCCTCCACCCGGGGGATGGCGTCCGGCGCGCTCACCAACCGGAAACTGCGGCCGGACTCCGGGGCCGCGTCGGCCTGGCGCGGGGATCGGGTGGGACGGGGCATGGCGCAACCTAGCGCGGGCCGGGGGCCTTGGGAAGCCCGGAAATCCCCCTGCCCCTTGCCAAGGGTCCGGGGGCCGCATACGAAAGCCCGACCCGGGCATTTCCCGGCCAAGGAGCCGCGATGGAACTCGCCTTGCAACTGCTCGACCTGGTCCTGCACGTGGACCGTTACCTCAACGCCGTGGCCGCCCAGTACGGGGCATGGACCTATTTCATTTTATTTATGATCGTTTTTTGCGAGACCGGGCTTGTGGTCACGCCGTTTCTGCCCGGGGATTCGCTGTTGTTCGCGGCCGGGGCGCTTTGCGCCGGCGGCGTGCTCGATCCCCATGTCATTTTCTTTCTGCTCGTAGCCGCGGCCCTATGCGGCGACAACTGCAACTACTGGATCGGCCGCCGGGCCGGACCGGCCGTGTTCACCCGGGAAAAATCCCGTTTTTTCAAACGGGAACATCTCATGAAAGCCCACGCTTTCTACGAGCGCCACGGCGGCGTGACCGTGATCCTGGCCCGATTCGTGCCCATCGTGCGCACGTTTTCGCCGTTCGTGGCCGGCATCGCCCGCATGCCCTACCCCCGGTTCCTGGCCTATAGCCTGGGCGGGGCGGTCCTGTGGGTGTCGGTGTTCGTCTATGTCGGCTACTTTTTCGGTAACCTGCCGTTTATCAAACGTAATTTCAGCGTGGCCGTGATCGTCATCATCCTTATCTCGATCATGCCCGGGGTCGTCGAATACCTGCGCCATCGCCGGGCCGCGGCCAGGGCCCGCAACGGGGGACCGGGCGACCGGGCGTAACCGAAACCGTCCAGGCGCGACATCCCCACCAGCATAGGCACCCGTATCCGGCGGGTACGGGTGCATCGCCGTCATCCCGTCCTGGCCGGGGACATCCCGGGTCTTGCAAGGCCCCTGCCTTGATAGTAATGCAGGGCCACGCGACGTCCGGGCTGAACGCCGGTCCGCGTTTCCGGAAAAATCGGTCCCCCTGGGACCCGGAGGAACCCGTATGACCTTGTTTCGTCGCCTCGCCCTCGTGGCTCTGGTCCTGCTGTGCCTGCCGGCCGTTGCCTTCGCCGCCGAGGCCAAGACGTTCGCCGTAGCACCGTTCACCATCCACGGTCCGGAAAAATACCAATATCTGAGCCAGGGTGTCCAAAGCATGCTGGAGTCGCGCATGACCTGGCCCGGCCACCTTGCGCCCATGGACAAGGGCAAGGTGATGGCGCGCGTGCCCAAGGCGCCCGCCTCGGACGCCGAAGCGAAAAAAGCCCTGACCGAACTGGGCGCCGACTACCTGGCCTACGGTTCCCTGACCATTTCCGGGGACCAGGCCAGCGTGGATATCGCGGTTCTCGGGCGCGACGGCAAAAAATGGCCCAAGACGGTCAGCACCAAGCTCGGTGACCTGATCCCGGCCATGGAACGCACGGCCCAATCCCTCAACAACGAGATTTTCCAACGCCCGTCCAGCAACAATGCGGCAGCCTCGGGCGATACCATCAACCAGCTCAATCCGAATTTCGTGGTCAACCAGACCAACGCCAACCAGAAGGTCTATCTCAACCCCAATTTCCGCTACGCCGGTCCGTCCGACACGCCGGGCGTGTGGCGCAGCCAGTCCCTGCCCATGGTCTCCGGCGGCATCGCCGTGGCCGATGTCGATGGGGACGGGCAAAACGAAGTGGTCATCATGGGCCGGTCCACGGTGGAGGTCTTCAAGTACAAGGACCGCCAGCTGCTGCCCATGACCAAGTTCGAGACCGCGCCCAACCTGAAGCTGCTTCACGTGAGCTGCCTCGACATCAACGGCGACGGGAAGTCCGAGATCATCGTTTCGACCAGCTATTTCAAGGAGCCGCGTTCGTTCATCCTGGCCATGGACGGCGGCCGCCTGCACGAGGTCTACCGCGACATCAAGCTGTACCTGAACGTGGCCGCGGTGCCGCCCGACTTTACCCGCCTGCTCGTGGGCTCCAAGGGCGAACCCAAGGACCTCTTCGTGCGGGGCGTGCACAACGTGATCTTTTCCGGCGGCCAGCCGGTGCTGTCCTCGCGCCTGCCCCTGCCCGACAAGGCCAACCCGTTCAACTTCAGCTACTTGCCGGAGAAAAGCGGCTATAAGGTCCTCATCAACGACGACAAGGACCACATCATCGTGTTCACGGCCAAGGGCGAACGCGTGGCCGCCACCGAAGAGCAGTTCTGCGGCTCGGCCATCGGCCTGGAGCACGACGACCTGATGGCGCCCATGACCGCGCCCACGGCCGACTACCTCTGGAACTACTACTACATTCCGCTGCCCATGATCGTGGCCAATCTCAACAAGGATGGCCGCTACGAAGTGCTGGTCAGCAAGAACATCTCCGCCGCCGCCCAGTTCTTCGAGACCTTCCGCACCTTCTCCCAGGGCGAGATCCATTCCCTGTACTGGGACGGCGTCGGCATGAACCTCTTGTGGAAGACCCGGCGCATCAAGGGCACCATCACCGGTTACACCCTGGCCGACATCGACAATGACGGGCAAAAGGAACTGGTGGTGTGCATCAACACCTGGCCCGGCGCGACCGGCCTGTCCGCCCGCCGCACCATTGTCCTGGCCTACAAGCTCGACACCGGCAACATGGGCCAGCCCGGCGAGTTCGGCATCGACGAACAGTAGGCACCCGGCACCCGGTTGCTTGTGACACGGGGGAACCGCACGACGCGTCGGTTCCCCCGTTTTTTTACCCGACGCGTCGCCTGGAGTGCGGGGACGTCTTGATCGGCCTGTACCTGGCCCAAATCGTCAATTCCGGCCTGGCCCTGGGGGCGGTCTACGGCATCATGGCCCTGGGCTTTTCGCTCATCTTCAATGCCAGCCGGCTGATCAATTTCGCCCAGGGCGAACTGCTGCTTTTGGGCGGGCTTTGCGTCACGAGCCTGGCCGGGGCCATGCATCTGTCGCCGGCCATGGCTCTGGTGGCGGCGGCCATGGCCGGATTCCTGCTCGGCCGGGTGCTGTTCGCCTCCACCCTGCGCCTGACCCTCGCCGCCTCGCCCCTGCGCCAGCTCATGCTGACCGTGGCCGCGAGCCTGGTGTTCCAGGGTGTGGCCATCCTGATCTGGGGCAAGAACCCCATCATGCCCCCCCGCTTGCTCCCCCTGCCCGATCTGCGCCTGGGGCCGATTTTCCTCGGACGCGACACACTGACCGCCTTGACCCTGGCCCTGACGAGCGTGCTCGTGTTGACAGTCTTTCTCGGTCACACCCGGCTTGGCCGGGCGCTGCGGGCCACGGCCGCCAATCCCGTGGGCGCGCGACTCCAGGGCGTGGACACGGTGCTGTGCCATGCGGTGAGCTTTTCCCTGGCCGGTGTGCTGGCCTCCCTGGCCGCCCTGGCCGTGGGCCCCCAGGCCATGCTGCGCTACGACATGGGCCTGGGGCTCGGGCTCAAGGGCTTTGCCGCCGCCACCATCGGCGGCTACGTGTCGCTCGGCCGGGTGTTCGCAGGCGGGCTGATCCTGGGGCTGGCCGAAGCGACCCTGGTTTTGACCCTGTCCGGGGAACTCAAGGAAACCGCCACCTATTTGCTGCTTATCGTCCTGCTCGTGGCCGCGCCTCGGGAAGGCGAGGCCGACCGACCGTGACCGCCATGCCGCCAACCGCTTTGCCACGCCTGCCGCGTTCCGTGCCGCCCCTTGCCCCGTTGGGCCTGCTGGCCGTGCTGGCCGCCGTGGGCCTGTCCGTGCCCGCCTACCGCCTGGTGGCCGTGAACCAGCACCTGTTTTTGGCCGTCAACGTGCTGGCCCTCAATTTCTGCCTCGGGCTCGGCGGCCAGATTTCCCTGGCCCAGGCGGCCTTTGCCGGCCTTGGCGCCTACGGTTCGGTGCTGTTGCACACGGTCTTTCCCCAGGGCACCTTGGTGATCGTGCCGGCGGTGGTGCTCGGCGTCGGCATTGCGGCCGGGCTCATCAGCCGGCCCATGGAACGCCTGGGCGA
The DNA here is from genome assembly GCA_040307025.1 of Desulfovibrionaceae bacterium. Lineage (GTDB taxonomy): Bacteria > Desulfobacterota > Desulfovibrionia > Desulfovibrionales > Desulfovibrionaceae > Solidesulfovibrio. The sequence continues at coordinate 4,257 of JAWRKJ010000195.1, forward strand.
GGGTTTCCTGGCCATGGCCACACTGTGCGTCTCACTGGTTTTCGTGAATCTGGTTCTGACCCTGGAGGGCCTTACGGGCGGATCGGCCGGGTTCATGGTGGACCGGCGGCTCTGGTTGCCCGGCCTTGGCGAACTCGCCGGCGACCGGACGACGTTTTTCCTGCTGCTCGGGCTGTTGACCCTGGGGGCGCTGCTGTTCCTGGCCGTGCGGGACAGCCGGCTCGGCCGGGCCCTGGCCGCCTGTCGGGACGACCGGTTCGCGGCGTCGAGCCTGGGCATCGACCGGCCGGCGGTGCGCGGCCTGTCCTTCGGGCTTGGCGGCGCGCTTTCCGCAGCTGCCGGCGTGGTCTACGGGCATTACGCCGGCTTTATCAGTCCGGAGCAGTTCAATCTGGAGCTTTCACTCAAGGCGCTGCTTTTCCTGGTCATCGGAGGTCCGGGCCGTCTGGTCCGCCCGATCGTGGCCGCGCTCGTCCTGGAGACGGCCATGAGCGAACTGACGTTCCTGGGCGAAGCGCGCACCCTGGTCAACGGGCTGCTGCTTGGGCTCGCGCTGTTGGCCGGCTTTTGGCGACGGCGCTAGACGTCTGTTTGACGTCGCGCCCCATGCGGGCTCCACAGGAATGCTGCGCCAGCCCAAACCTTGCAAAAATGATTTACAACGCCCTCGGTTACGGTAAAAATCCTTCGCCGTCTTGATTGCGACCAATCCGCCCGGAGGCTCCCCATGGCCAAGTCTATAATAGCCTTTTTTTGTTGTCTTTTTCTGCCCCTGGCCAACGCCTGGGCCCAGGAAAAGACGGAACCCATCCTCATCGGCGGCCTGTTCGCCCAGTCTGGCCCGGCGGCCGTGGTCGGCACCCCGAGCAAGCTCGTGGCCGAAATGACCGTCAAACAGATCAACGAAGCCGGCGGCGTGCTCGGCCGGCCCCTCAAACTCATCAGCCTCGACACCGAATCCTCCCCGGACGTGGCCCTGCGCCAGGCCCGGCAACTCGTCGAGGGCGACCATGTCCTGGCCATCATCGGCCCGACCTCCACCGGTGAAGGCCTGGCCGTCAAAAAATACACCGAGGAACAACATGTCCCGGTCATCATGACCGTGGGCGGCGACGCCGTCATCGCCGGCGGCAAGTTCGGTCCCGCCACCTGGACCTTCAAGGCCCCCCAGCGCACGGCCGTGGCCGTCCGCAAGATCTACGACTACCTCAAGGGCAAGCGCATCAACAAGATCGCGGTGTTAAGCTCCAAGGACGCCTTTGGCCAGGACGGTCTGACCGAACTCAAAAACAACGCCGCCGCCTTTGGCATCGACATCGTGGCCGAGGAAACCTTCGATCCCAAGGGCACCGATTTCTCGGCCCAGGCCTTCAAGCTCCAGGCCGCCGGTCCCCAGGCCGCCGTGGTCTGGACCATCGGACCGGCCGGCGGCATCGCGGCCAAGAACTTCGCCGCCCTGCCCGGCAACCGCCCCCTCCTTATCCAATGTCACGGCCAGCCCGGACCGAGCTACCTTGAGCTGGCCGGCGAGGCCGCCGGCGGCACGGTCATGCCCGGCACCAAGCTCATGGCCCCGGAATCCCTCCCCGAAGACGATCCGCAAAAACGCGTCATCGAAGCCTTCATCAAGGCCTATAAGGACAACGGCATCCAGGAGAAATTCCCGCTCAACACCCACTCCGGCTATGCTTACGACGCCCTGACCTTACTGCGGGCGGGCCTCGAAAAGGCGGGCAAGGCCGATCCGGCCGCCCTGCGCGACGCACTGGAAAAGCTGCGCAGCGTGGTCGGCGTCTCCGGCGTCTACAACATGTCGCCCGAAGACCATAACGGATTGGGCTCGGATTCCCTCGTCATGCTCATCGTGGATTCCGGCCGCTTCAAGCTGGCCCCCTAAATTCCCCATGGGCAGAGCTGTTCACTCCGCGCCCTGGCTCCGGTCAAGGCTTCCGGCCGAGGCGGGGACGCGGGGACGCTTAAAAATAATGCCGCGGATGGCATATTGTTGTTGTGTTTGTATCCCGTCCGTGTACAATCAGGCATTGTCTTTAACGCAGTAGCGTATAATGCACTGCGTGGATTGTTTGTGGAAATCTTCCCGCCCAACACCAAACCAGACCCCGCCAAAGACCGGAGCTAGAGCAACATGTCGAAGAAACTTTATGTTGGCAACCTGTCCTTCTCTTCCACGGAAGACGACGTCCGCGACCATTTCGCCCCTTACGGTGAGGTGATCAGCGTCAACCTCATCACCGATCGGGAAACCGGTCGTCTGCGCGGTTTCGGCTTCGTCGAGATGGACGACGAGGGCGCCAACGCCGCCATCCAGGCCTTGGACGGCAAGGAACTGGGTGGCCGGACCCTGAAGGTCAACGAAGCCCAGGAAAAGCCCCGTTCCGGTGGCGGCGGTGGTCGTCGCGGTGGCGGCAGCCGCTGGTAGTCCGCTTCCGGCTTCCGCCCGACTGTCGAGCATCGCTTCAGGCTAAGCCGGATTCCGCTTTTATGACCAGGCCGGGACCTTGCGGTTCCGGCCTTTTTTTCCACTGCAGCGTTTTTCTACCGATTGTCCCTGGATAACGCCCTGACTTTTTTGAAGTTTAAAATCATTATCAAAAAAATATAACAGTCCCCCCTTCCCCGGAAGCCTGTTTATGATACACGGGGACGCGCGGCGCACGTCGCACCGCACCGGGCGAAACAAGAAGGATATGCGTATGGAAAATCGACGATTGTGGCTTATTGATGCCGGTTATATGTATCGCGGACAAATGATTTATGGGCGAGACTATAGTATCGACTATATCAAACTGAGAAATAAACTGGAAGAAATCGAACCCCTTTGGCGGGCCTACTATCTTAATTCCGTTCCCTCCCCCACCCCCGACGCCCAGATCGCTTTCTACAACTGGATGCGGAGCGCTCCGCCCCTGGGACCGAAGATTATCACCAAGCTCTACGAACTGCGCACGAGCGAAATCACCGAACTCTACTGCGAACAGTGCCGCCGCAAGGTGCCGGTCTCCTGCCCCAATGACCGGAACCATCGCCTCAGCCGGGAACAGCAAAAGGGTGTGGATGTGGGCCTTGCCACCCTGGCGCTCACCCATATCGACAACTACGACACGTTGATCCTGTCTTCCGGCGACAGCGATCTGCTCGACGCTATCGAGTACATTACGGAAAAAAACAAGCGCTTCGAGCTGCTGGTGTTCAAAAACGGCGTGTCCACTGACCTGCAATGCCGCGCCGACCGCATCTATTGGATCGATGAATTCGCCCAGGACGTGGCCCGGGACTTTTAAGTTGTGGGACACACCGGACGTCGGATCGGTAATCACAGTTCAGGGCGAATTTTTCGCCCTGAACCTTTCTCCTGATCTGCCCGATATCCTGCTGTTTTCCCTCTCCTTCCGTGCAAATGGCCACCGGAACGGCTCGGAAAGCGTAGACTCCGTCTGGCTAAAAATAAGCCCTTTTTCCTGTTTTAAGACGAAAAATATTCCTCAAGTGCTTTCGTTTACGAACACTTATTCATTAATATATTGAAATAAATACTTTTTATAACACTGGTCTTAAAAATGCTATATGGGAAGCGAGGTTTTTCCCATGCCCCGATGCCGCGCTCCGTCCCCCCGTTTCTGCCTGGCCTGCCATGGCGACCGGCTGGCCTCACTGCTGGAAACCGCCACCATGCTGCGCCTCTATCGCCTGGCCGACCAGACCGTGATCACCGAAGGCGCCTGGCCCATGCCCGACGGCGGCTTGCCGGTCCTGGCCGGACTGCTCGCCCGGGCCGGCGTGGCCGTGCTCATCTGCGGCGGCGCCACCTGTTGCTGTCTCGCCCACTTCCAGCGCGCCGGGGTGGCTGTCGCCCCCTGGATCGCCGGAGATATCGATACCGTGCTTACGGCCGTGCTCGAAAACCGCCTGGAAACCCTGCTTGCCCCGGGAGCCCGGCCGTGCCGGCTGCCCGGACCGGGCCGGGGAATTAGCCATACTACCCGATTGGAGAAGACATCATCATGAACCAAGACGGATTGCGTGACCTCAACGAAGAAATCGGCAAGAAACCCAAAAAAACCAACGGTCTCGATCAGGTGAAGGCCGTGGTGGTCGTGCTCTCGGGCAAGGGCGGCGTGGGCAAATCCACGGTCTCGGCCAACCTGGCCGCCGGTTTGGCCATGGAGGGCCTGCGCGTCGGCCTGCTCGACGTCGATGTCCACGGACCGAGCATCCCCCGCCTGCTCAAGCTCACCGGCAGTCGGCCCGGCATGGCCGACGGCAAAATGCAGCCCGTGGAATGGCACTGGAACCTCGGCGTCATGTCCATCGGCTTCCTGCTCCCGGGCAAGGACGATGCCGTGATCTGGCGCGGCCCGGCCAAGGCCGGCGTCATCCAGCAGCTGGCCGAGGAAGTGGCCTGGGGCGAGCGCGACGTGCTCGTGGTCGACTGCCCTCCGGGCACCGGCGACGAACCCCTGTCCGTGCTCCAGATTTTCGGCCCCAAGGCCATGGCCGTCGTCGTCACCTCGCCCCAGGACGTGGCCGTGGACGACGTGCGCCGTTCCATCAACTTCTGCCACCAGCTCAGCAACCCCGTGCTCGGCATCATTGAGAACCTGAGTGGCTTTGTCTGCCCGAACTGCGGCACCGTGCACCAGATTTTCTCCACCGGCGGCGGTGAACGCCTGGCCGAAGAGGCCGGCGTGCCCTTCCTCGGCCGCATTCCCATCGACCCGGAAGTGGCCCGCTCGGGCGACGACGGCGATGTCTACCTGGCCGTGGCCGGAAAAAGCCCGGCCGCCACGGCGTTCAAGTCCGTCATCGCGGCCGTGAGCGCCGCTGTCGGCGGGAAGCCCGCCACGGCCGACTCCAAGGAATAAGCCATGAGCACGCAACCGGACCAGGATGCCCTGGACATGGTGCTGGGGGTTTTCGAGGAAGAGCAAAAGGCTGACCTTCTCACCCGTTTCGGCGAGGTCGGCTACCGCCACTGGCACGAGGCGCCCAACCGCGTCCGTCTCGAACGGCCCACCGTGGTCGGCACGGTCACGGGCTCCTGCGGCGATACCATCTCCATTGCCCTGGCCATCGAAGGCGAAGCCATCGTGGCCACGGACTTCGACACCGACGGTTGCGCCTCAAGCCAGATCGCCGCTTCGGTTGCGGCCACCCTGGCCAAGGGCAAGACCCTGGACGAGGCCGTGGACATCGACGACGCCACCATCCTGGCCACCATCGGCACGTTCCCGGAAAACGACACCCATTGCGCCTACCTGGCCGCGGCCGCCGTGCGCGAAGCCGTGCACCGCTGGATGATCGGCAGCGGTATGTTGAAACTGGGGTGAGAAAACGCCACCCGGGGG
>JAWRKJ010000196.1:0-2721 GCA_040307025.1 Desulfovibrionaceae bacterium
ATGCCCGCGGCCGTGGAAACCGAAAAGGATCGGGCAGGCTGGTCGAGCTTCCACGCCGGGGTGGTCAAGGCCATCTGCTGGCGCTACGGCGTGCCGGAAAACCAGCCGGAAAAACTCATCGACGCCAACAAGGGCAACACCTTCGACCCGGCCAAGATCACTGTGCCCGCGCTGATCATCGTAGGCGAGGGCGAATACAGAAGCCAGGAAGTGCAGCGGCAGCAACAAGCCGCCATGGACCATTTTCCCAACCCGACCTCAAAAATGGTCGTGACGCCGTCGGATGAGGGCGCAAGCAACCACTGCCTCATGGAAAACCGTTCCCTGGTGGGGCTTGTCCTCTTTGACTGGCTCGACGACGTCTTCAAGCAATAGCCCTCGGATACGCCAAGCCAGGTCCGAGGCGAAACCATGGCTGAAGGCCATGCGGACACGACTCCACAGCCGAACCGGCCGGAAAACGGCCAAAGGATGATGCTCATGCGGAAAAGCCTTTCTCGAACCGCTACGACGACCGCGCTTCTGGCCGCCCTCGTCCTGCTCTCCGGCTGCGCCTCCATCGGCCCCGGACGGATGCTCCAGGACCGCACCGACTACATCTCCTCGTACACGGAATCCTGGAAACGCCAGATCCTGCTCAACATCGTGAAAGTACGCTATGCGGAGCCCATCTTCTTCATGGACGTGGGCGACATTGTGGCGGGATACTCCATGGAAACCGGCGGAAACGCCGGATTCTCCCGTACCATATACGACAACCCCGCCCCGATCACCGACAACAACAATCCGGTGTTCGGCGACTTCGGCAAGCTGGAGTTTGGCCTGAGCACCCGCTACACTGATCGCCCGACAATCACCTACAAACCCATGACCGGCGCTCCCTTCCGCCTGGGAGTCATGTCCGCCCTGCCCGTGCGAAACATCATGGTGGGGCTGGATACCGGCATTTCTGCGAAATTCCTGTTCAACCTGGGCGTGCGGTCCATAAACGGACTGCGCAACTCCACCCTCACCGCCTCGGGCAGCGTCCCGGCCCAAGAGGGATTCAAGCGGGCGGTGGAAATCATCTCGCTGCTGCAACTGGAGAACGCCGTGCGCGTCAGGGTCGAACACGCCCAAAACGCCAGGGGAAGTCGCCTGTACCTGACCTTGGGCGGCAAACGCCCCTCGCCCGAAGCGGCCGCCCTGATATCGGAATTGCGGGACATCCTGAACCTGGACCCGGCCGTCTATGAATATGAAATCACCATCGACCCGGAGGTCGAGAATCGACGCCAGATCGCCATACAGGCGTTCTCCCTCATGCAGATCCTGGCGTCCGTGGCCGCGCGGGTGGACATTCCCGCCGCGGACATCGACTCGCGCCGCGCCTTGCCTTCCATCAAAAATTCGCCGGGCTCGGACATCCTGGACCCCGTGGCCGTGCACAGCGGCGGCGCGAAGCCCGCAGACGCCTACACGGCCATCGCCTTCCACGGCCACTGGTTCTGGGTCGATGACCGCGATATCCTGACCAAACGGGTATTCTCTTTCCTCATGCTGGCCTTCACCCTGATGGAGGAGAAAAACGCCACCCTGCCGCCCCAACTCACAATTCCGGTGCAATGATGCGATACAAGCGCCAAGACGCGGCCTCAGCGCCGCCCGCAAGGCCCTGCAGCGCATCCCCCGCCGGACAACCGGGACTCGTCGCGGCGATCCTTCTCATCGGCCTTTTGTCCGCCGCCTTGCCGGCCGGCGCGGCGCAGGCTCCAGGCGCGACCGTCACCCTGGACAGCGGACCCGTCTCGGGCCGGATCGCCGGGGACGTGGGGGTCTTTCTCGGCATCCCGTACGCGCAGCCCCCCACAGGCGATCTTCGCTGGAAAGCGCATCGACCGCCGCAGCCCTGGGAAGGCGTTCGCGACGCGACCTCCTACGGCCCCGCCTGCGCCCAGACCGGACCGCTTGAAAACGGCTCCTCCGAGGATTGCCTTACCCTCAACGTCTGGACTCCCATCAGCGCACGCGGCGGGAAAGTGCCCGTGATGGTCTGGATACACGGCGGGGGGTTCACCTTCGGCGCCTCGTCCCAGCCGGAGTATGAAGGCAGCGTCCTGGCCAGCCAGGGCGTGGCGGTGGTCACCCTCAACTACCGGCTGGGGCCCCTCGGGTTCCTGGCCCACCCGGGGCTCGCCGCCGAATCGGAAGCGGGCGTGAGCGGGAACTACGGCCTGCTGGACCAGATCGAGGCCCTGCGCTGGGTCCGGCGCAACATCGCGGCCTTCGGCGGCGATCCCGGCAACGTGACCATCTTCGGACAATCCGCCGGGTCGCGTTCCGTGTCGCTCCTCACCCAGAGTCCAATGGCCAGGGGACTTTTCAACCGGGCCATTGCCCAAAGCGGCGGACCCATCATCGGTTCCGAGTACCTGAGCCCGGCCTTCAACGGGGACATGGCGTCCGTCTCGGCCATGGGCCGCACCCTCGGTGAACGTCTGGGCTGCGCCGGGAAGCCGGACGAGATGGCCTGCATGCGCTTCAAGTCCGCCACGGAGGTGCTTCAGGCGACCGCCACCGAGACGAGCATCTTCAAGGACGGCCTGTTCTTCGCGCCGGTCTTCGACGGCGTGGTGCTGCCCCGGGATCCTGCCGCCGCCCTGGCCAACCCCGGCCTTCCCCATGTTCCCATGATCGTCGGCAGCACGGGCAACGAAGGCACCACCTACCTGCGCGGGGAGG
>JAWRKJ010000197.1:0-7973 GCA_040307025.1 Desulfovibrionaceae bacterium
GAGTCACTCCCCTCCTGGACCACCCCGAAAGGGGCCGCAAAATGGGGTTTCCCGCCGCAATGTTATTGGAACTTAAAGAAGTTACCTTTCAGGGGGTCCGGGGGGGATGATCCCCCCCGGCCGCCGGAGGCATTCTTCCTCCGCCCCCACGGCGGGCAGCAGCCGGGCGAGCAGGCCGTCCAGGCGGTCGATGAGTTCGCCGCACAGGCCGCCGCCGCCCGGGCCGTTGCCGAACAGTTCCCGGCGTTCGGCCGCGAGTTGCGGATCGGCCCCGGCCGGCCGGTCCACCAGGGACAGGGTGATTTCCAGGCGCTGGGCCGGGAAAAAGACTTCCATCCGCCGGGCAAAGGTCGCGAACCGGTCCGCGAAATCCGGGCCGACGGCGCGCCAGTACTCCCGGGCGGCGGCCGTTGGCGGCATGGCGCCGGCGCCGGCCAGCATGACGGCCAGGTTGGACAGGGAAAAGCCCGGCATGCCCGGCCGCCAGCCGAGCAGCCAGGTATTGCGGCGCAGGAGCAAACGCAGGCCAAGTCCGGCGGCCAGCACCGCGTCCATGTCCCGCCGGGCCGCCTCCAGATACGGGTCCGCGAAGAGGATCGGCTCCTTTGCCGGTTCCCAGGCCGGCACGGGGCGGTCAAACGCGGTTCCGTTTCCGGCGAAGCGGCCGAGCAGATGGGCCAGCCAGGCATTGGCCGCCGGGGAATCCGGCGTTTCCAGATGGGCGTGGGACAGGACGTAGCGCCCCCGGCCAAAGCGGCCTGTCACGACGCAGGCGCCCCCGGTGAGGAAGGCCGGGGTCAGGCGCAGGCCGAAGCGCTCCTGGCAGGCGGCGAGCACCGCCTCGGACATGGCGCCGAGATGGATGTCGGCCAGCCGGAGATCGGCTTCGGCCCCGGCATAGGCGGCCAGCACCGACACGTCCCGGGGGGCGGCCTGGTCCGGCGGGGGAACGAATCCGGCCGGCCACCAGACCGGCGCGGCCAGATGTGCTCCTTCCCGGGGCGGGACCAGGGGCGAGTTTCGGTCCACGGTCAGGCGCACATGGCCGCTGACCAGATGGTCCAGGCGTTCGCCAAAAGGTCGTCGCACCCAGGGGCAAAGGCCCAGACCGTCGGCATGGGACAGGGCCAGGCCGGCCCCGCCGCAGATGCCGAGGTAGGTGCCCCCGTCGGCGACATAGTCCCGGATGGCGGCCACACCTTGGGGCCCCAGGGCGGCGAACTTGCGCCGGGCGAAGCCTCCGGGTACGAGCAGGGCCGGCGGCTTGGCCCGGCGCGAGAGGACGCCGTCGGCCACCGCGGCGCAGGAGACCGTGGCGAACGGCACGCCCAGGGCGGTAAGGCCCCGGCACAAGAGCAAGCCCCACAGTTGGGAATGGTCCCACAGGACGAAAAACGGCGCGGCCATGTCCCGTGCTAGCAGGCCCGGACGGGTGGCGGCAAGCAAAGACCCTTGAATTGCGCCGGCCAAGCATCTAGGTTGCCGGAAACGCTGTTTGGACGTGCCGGGTACCACCTTGCCCGCAACGTCGCCCCGGGGAACACGCATGACCGATCCGAAACTGGGTTCCGATCGCTTGTGGTCGTTGCGGGACAGGGCCGAACGCCGCTTGCGGGAGTCCTCGGGACAACCCCTGCCTCCGCAGCGCGACCAGGCCGTGCACCGTGTGGAACTCGAACTGCAAAACGAGGATTTGCTGCGGGCCAACCGGCAGCTTGAAATCCTGCGCGACAGCTACCGCAAGCTGTTCGACTTCGCCCCGGTCGGCTACTGCCTGCTCGACCACGACGGCGTCATCCTGGACGCCAATCTGGAGGCGGCCCGGCTTTTCGGGCTCAGTCGTTCCCTGCTGCTCGGCATGCCGTCCTTCACGTTTCTGGCCACCGAATGCCGGCAGGCCTTTGTCCAGTACCGTACCCGGGTTTTCGAACTCGGCGTGCCGGGAAGGGGCGAACTGCGCGTCATTCCCCGCGATGCCGCGGAACGGCTGGTGGAGATGTTTTTCATGGCCCTGGACGAGCCGGTCGCCCTGTCGCGGCGCTGTCTGATCGCCCTGACCGACATCACCGAGCGGCGCCGGGCCGAGGAGCACAGCCGGTATCTGGCCTCCATCGTGGAATTTTCCCGGGACGCCATTGTCGGGGTGGACCTGGCCGGCAAGATCGTGAGCTGGAACAGCGGGGCCGAACGGATTTACGGCTTTCCCGCCCGGGAGATGCTTGGTCGGCCCATTCGCGACCTGGCCCCGCCGGGGCGTACCGAGGAACTCGCCCGTTTGACCGAGGCCATGCTCCAGGGCCGCAGCATCACCCATTTCGAGACCAAGCGCCGGCGCAAGGACGGCACCCTGGTCGATGTCTCCCTCAACATCTCCCCTATCCGCGATCCTGTCGGCAACATGGTCGGCCTGTCCACTATCGCGCGGGACGTCACCTCTCGGAAGCGCCTGCGCCGGGAACTCGTGGCCGCCAAGCGCGAGGCGGTGGCCGCAAACGAGGCCAAAAGCGAATTCCTGGCCAACATGAGCCACGAAATCCGCAATCCCATCAATGCGATCCTGGGCTTGACGCGGCTCGTGCTGGCCGATGAAACCCTGCCCGAAAAACAGGCCCAGCGGTTGTCCATGGTGCTCGAAGCCTCGGAGAGCCTGCTGCGCATCGTGGGCGACGTGCTCGATTATTCCAAGATCGAGGCCGGCAAGCTGGAACTCGAATCCAGGCCGTTTTCCCCCCGGCGGCTGGTGGCCTCGGTAGTGGACGAGCAGCGCCTGGCCGCCGAGCACAAGGGCCTGACCCTGCGCCACGGCGTGGACGAGGCCGTGCCCTGCCGGGTCCTGGGCGATGCCCAGCGCCTGCGCCAGATCCTGGTCAACCTCGTGGGCAATGCCTTGAAGTTCACGGACACCGGCCGGGTCGAGGTCGCGGTGTCCCTGGACCCGGGGACCGGGGCGTCCGGGGACGAGACCGTGCGTCTGCTTTTTTCCGTCAGCGACACCGGCATCGGCCTGGCCCCGGAGCAGTGCACGCGCATTTTCGACAGCTTTGTCCAGGTCGATTCCGGGTTGACCAAACGCTATGCCGGTTCCGGGCTGGGGCTCGCCATCTGCCGCAAGCTCACGGGGCTCATGGGCGGCGAGATCTGGGTCGAATCCGAGCCGGGCCGGGGCGCGACCTTTCGCTTCACGGCCAGCTTCGGCGCCGTGGCTTGCCGCGAGCCGGCCGAACCGGGCCGTCGGACCGCGATCCGCAGTGAAACCGACCTGCCCGGTCTGTCCGTGCTCGTGGCCGAGGACAACCGCATCAATCAGCTTTTTACCGAGGACCTGCTCACCAGCCGCGGCCATGACGTCACCGTGGTCGGCAACGGGGCCGAAGCCTTGGACCTGCTGGGGCGCGGCCATTTCGACCTCGTGCTCATGGACGTGCAGATGCCGGTCATGGACGGCCTGGCCGCCACCCGGGCCATCCGGGCCCATACCGGCGGCCTGTTCGATCCCGACATCCCGGTGCTCGGGCTTTCGGCCTATGCCATCAAGGGCGACCGGGAACGGTTCATGGCCGCCGGCATGAACGACTATCTGGCCAAGCCCATCCGGTTCGAGGATTTTTTCCGGGCCATGCGGCGGCTGGTGCGGCGCCGGGCCGGGGATACCGCCAAGGCCGGGGGATACGATCCGGGGCGCAGTCGCATCGAACTGGGGGTGTCGCCGACGGCTTTTGGCCGCATGGCCGCCTTGTTCGTGGAGGAGATGCCCGAGCGGCTGGCCGCCATGCAAAAGGCCCTGGCCGCCGGCGATGCCCAGGCTGCCCGGGAGGCGGTCCATGGCCTGGCCGGATCGGCCGGAGCCTTGCGCGCCCAGGACGTGCTGGAGCTGGCCGTCCGTCTGGAGGCCGCCCTGATCGCCGGAAACCTGGACCAATCCGCCGCGCTTTTCCCCGATCTCACGGCCGCCCTGGGCCGGGTGGTGGAGGCCCTGCGGGCGTTTGTGGCCGGGGAGGCGTAAGCTTCGAGCCGCGGCCCGTGACATTGGGGCCGATCTTTTGTATCCCAAGCCGCTTGGACGCGGCCCCCCAAGCCGCATTTTCTCAAGGAGCGCACCATGAGCAGCGAGGCCCTCCCCAAGGGGTATGAGCCGGCCGATGTCGAGGCCCGATGGATCGCCTACTGGCGAGACGAAGAAACTTTCACCCCCGATCTTGACGCCCCGGGGGAACCCTATTCCATCGTCATTCCGCCTCCCAACGTAACCGGCGCCCTGCACATGGGGCATGCCTTGAACGTCACCATTCAGGATATCCTGTGTCGCTACCACCGCCAGAAGGGCCGCAAGGTCCTGTGGGTGCCCGGCACCGACCATGCGGGCATCGCCACCCAGAACGTGGTGGAGCGCAAGCTGGCCGCCGAGGGTTCCTCCCGCGAGGCGCTTGGCCGCGAGGCCTTTATTGAGCGGGTCTGGCAGTGGCGCGAGGAATACGGCGGCAAGATCCTCAACCAGATCCGCCGCCTGGGCGCGTCGGTCGACTGGAGCCGGGAACGCTTCACCATGGACGAGGGGCTGTCCCGGGCCGTGCGTGAAGTGTTCGTGCGCCTCTACGAGGAAGGACTCATCTACCGGGGCGACTACATCATCAACTGGTGCCCGCGCTGCCACACCGCCCTGGCCGACCTGGAAGTCGAATACGCCCCCCACATCGGCAAGCTCTACCATATCCGCTATCCGGTGGAGGGCACCGACACCTTCGTGACCGTGGCCACCACCCGGCCCGAGACCATGCTCGGCGACACGGCCGTGGCCGTGCATCCCGAGGATGAGCGCTACAAGGAATTCGTCGGCAAGTACGTCATTCTGCCCCTGGTCGGCCGGCGCATTCCCATCATCGCCGACGCCTACGTCGAGCGCGAGTTCGGCACGGGTTGCCTCAAGGTGACCCCGGCCCATGACATGAACGACTTCGAGCTCGGGCGCAAACACGGCCTGGAAACCATCGCCGTCATGGACGATGCCGGTCGCATCAACGACAACGCCCCGGAAAAATACCGGGGTCTGGACCGCACCGACGCCCGCAAGGTCGTGATCGAGGAGCTCAAGGCCCTCCACCTCCTGGATGACATCCGCGACTACGAGCACAACGTGGGCGAATGCTACCGCTGCCATACGGTCATCGAGCCCTACGTGTCCAAGCAGTGGTTCGTGCGCACCGCCCCCCTGGCCAAGGCGGCCCGGGAAGCCGTGGAACAGGGCCGCACCGTCATCCTGCCGGAGATGTGGACCAAGACTTACTACGACTGGCTGGACAACATCCGCGACTGGTGCATCTCCCGCCAGATCTGGTGGGGGCACCGCATTCCGGCCTGGACCTGCGACGCCTGCGGCAAGCTCGTGGTCACCCGCGAGGACCCGACGGTCTGCCCGGACTGCGGCGGCACGCTCACCCGCGATCCCGACGTGCTCGACACCTGGTTTTCCTCGGCCCTGTGGCCGTTTTCCACCCTGGGCTGGCCGGATCAGACTCGCGAACTCAAGATGTTCTATCCGACGTCCGTGCTCAGCACCGCCTTTGACATCCTCTTTTTCTGGGTGGCCCGCATGATGATGATGGGCCTGCATTTCATGGGCGACGTGCCCTTCAAGCAGGTCTACATCCACGCTCTGGTGCGCGACGGCGAGGGCCGCAAGATGAGCAAGTCCCTCGGCAACGGCATTGATCCCCTGGCCATGGTGGAACGCTACGGCACCGACGCGTTGCGCTTCACCCTGACCGCGTTCGCCGCCATGGGCCGGGACATCAAGCTGTCCGAGGAGCGCATCGAGGGCTACCGCCACTTCGTCAACAAGCTGTGGAACGCGGCCCGGTTCGCGCTGATGCACATCGCCGAGGGCGCGCCGGACATGCCGCTTGCCGAGGCGGCCAAGGCCGGCCTGTGCCACGCCGCCATCCTCTCCCGCCTGGAACGGCTCAAGGGCACGGTGTCCGCGGCCATCGAGGGCTACCAGTTCAACGAGGCGGCCCAGGAACTCTATGCGTTTTTCTGGCGGGAATTCTGCGACTGGTACCTGGAGATGGCCAAGGTGGATCTGTCCGGCGAGGACGCGGACCGCAAGGGCGCGGCCAAGCGCGTGCTGACCACGGTGCTCTCCGAGATCCTCACCCTCATGCATCCCATCATGCCCTACGTGACCCAGGAGATATGGAGCAAGCTGCCCGAAACGGCCGATCCCAACCTGGCCAAGATGCCTTATCCCGCGTCCCGGCCGGAACTCGTCTCGGCAACGGCCGAGGCGGATCTGGAGCTGCTTAAGGCCGTGGTCACGGCCGTGCGCAACATCCGGGCCGAACTCAACATCAATCCCGGGCTCAAGCTCACCGCCCTGGTCCATGCCGACAACCCCGAGCAGGTCGCTTCCCTGACCGCCAATACGGCCATGATCACCTTTCTGGCCAAGCTCGAACGCTTCGAGGCCGGTACCGAAATGGTGGCGCCCAAGGCGTCGGCCTCGGCGGCCGCCGGGACCTGCGCGTTGTTCGTGCCGCTGTCCGGCGCGGTGGATTTCGATGTGGAGTTCTTGCGTCTGTCCAAGGAAGAGGTCAAAACCGTCAAGGACCTCACCGTGGTCGAAAAGAAGCTCGGCAACGAGGACTTCATTTCCCGGGCTCCGGCCGAAGTCGTGGCCAAGGAACGCGAGAAGCAGGATGCCCTGGGCGAACGCCTCAGCCGCTTGCGGGAACTGAAAGAACGCATCAAAAAGCTGATGGCCGAGTAGCGCCGGCGTATCGCCAAGGAGGACGCATATGGCCGAAAAACAGAAGATGAACGGGGATTCCGTCAGCCGCGGCGTGGCCGTACTGGCTGCCGGGCTGGCCCTGGCCGTGGGATTTTTTCTGGGATTTACCGTGCATGGCTTTCTGGGCGGCAAGGGGGAGGCCCCGGCGCCCGTGGCGCAGCAGGCGCCGGAGGTGTCCGCGCCGTCCAAGCCCACGCCGCCCCCGCCGGCCGGTGGGCTGGCCGACCGTATCCAGGCCCTGGAAAAGCAGGTCCAGCTCGAACCCAACAATCCCGATGCCTGGACCACCCTGGGCAATCTCTACTTCGACACGAACCAGCCGGACAAGGCTATTGCCGCGTATGGCAAGTCGCTGCTTTTGCGGCCGAACGAGCCTGACGTGCTCACCGATCAGGGCGTCATGTACCGGCAGATCGGCCAGTTCGACAAGGCGCTCGACTGTTTCAACAAGGCGATTGCGCTCAATCCCAGCCACATCATCGCCTCTTTCAACAAGAGCATCGTGCTCGAACACGACAAGCACGACCGGGCCGGGGCCCTGGCGGCGCTCAAGGAACTGGCCGCGCGAAACCCCAGTGCCGTGCTGCCCGGTGGTCGCAGCGTGACCCAGGCCATCGAGGACATGGCCACCGGCCAATAGCACGCCGCTCGTCCGATCGAACAAGCAGGCCGGCCTCGCCATCCAAGCGGGGCCGGCCTTTTGCATGGGTTTCTTACCCGTTCACGGTATCTTCAATCGCTTCGACACACGCACCCTGGAACCGGGATTCCAAAGGGCGCAGCCCTTTGGCCGCCGGAGGCGTCTGCCGCTGCCCGTTTCCTTTCCGCCCAGGACTAGGGAGCCGGCTTGTCCGCTTCGAAGGCCCGGGCGGAGCGGCCGTAGCGGACGTACTGGATATCCTCGAAGTAGCCGCTCCGGCGTTGGGCCAGTTGGCGCAGGCTGTGTCGGAACAGCCACGGCTTGTCGTCGCCGGCGGCAAACCAGATGCCCGCGCGGGCCTGGCAGGCCTGGGCTTCCAGGTCGCGCCAGGCAGGGCAGGCCTTGATCCGGCATTGGCGCGGCGCGACAAAGGCCATGCCGTCGGCGACCATGCGTTCGTTGACGCACCGGCCGTCCTTGTAGACCATGGCTTGGTACCGGCCGTAGCGGTCGGGGCTGGCGCCGCGCACGCCCTGGCCGAAAATCACC
>JAWRKJ010000198.1:0-5667 GCA_040307025.1 Desulfovibrionaceae bacterium
ACGCATGACCGTCTCCGGCGCCAGACCGCCTTTTTGCGAACGCCACGCGGACGGCCATGCCCGTCCGCCGAGGAGAAACCATGCTCGATCCCATGCGGAAGTATGCCCAATCCTGGGGCATCAAGATCGTTTTCGGTCTGATCATCATCGTCTTCGTCTTCTGGGGCGTGGGCAGCTTCCGGGGTGACAAGGCCTCGGTGCTGGCCACCGTGGATGATGAGCCGGTGCTGATCAAGGACTACGAGAAGGCCTACCAGGAGAATCTGCGCCTGGTGAAAAACAAAAACCCCAACATCACGGACAAGGAACTGGAGGATGGCGGTTTTCGCCAGCAGGTCTTCAGCAATCTGGTGACCACCAAGTTGCTGGAAAAACAGGCCGCCAAGCTCGGCATCAGCGTGGGCACCGACGAACTGCGGGCCGAGATCGCCAAAATCCCGGCTTTCCAGAACGAGTCCAAGCAGTTCGACCCCAAGCGCTACGAGAACATCCTCTCGGCCAACGGCGTGACCCCGGGCGAGTTCGAGGCCGATTTCCGCCAGAACCTGCTCATGGAGAAGCTGGCCGCGTTCATCAGCCTGCCGGGCACGGTCACCGATGCCGAGGCCCGCACCATTTTCGACTTCATGCGCGAACAGGCGGTCATCCGCTACATCCCGTTCAAGACCGAGGACTTTGCCAAGGATGTCAGCCCGACCGACGCCGAGATCGCCAGCTACTACGAGGCCAAAAAGGACGAGTTCGCCACCCCGGTCCAGGTGAAGATCGACTACGTGGAGTTCACGCCCAAGGCCCTGGCCAAGCCCGATGCGGTGTCCGAGGCCGACATCGAGGCCGCCTATGCCGCCAATCAGAAAAAGTACGCCCGCCCCGAACAGGTCCGGGTGCGCCATTTCCTGATTCTGCTGCCCCAGGACGCGCCCCAGGAAGCTGTGGACGGTGCCACGGCCAAGCTCAAGGAAATCGCCGACAAGCTGCGCGGCGGCGCGGATTTTGCCTCCCTGGCCCCGAAGACGCCGGACAACAAGAGCGGCGTGCTGAGCGAGGATTGGGCCTGGTTGCCCAAGGGCAGCCTGCCCAAGGAGTTTGGGCCGTTCGAGGACGCGGCTTTCGCGCTCAAGCCCAACGAGGTGAGCGGCGTGGTGCGCACGGCCCTGGGCTTGCACGTGATCCAGGCCGGCGAACGCAAGCCGGCCGGTGAAACGCCCCTGGCCGAGGTCAAGGACGACATCCGGGGCGAACTGGCCGAGCTGCGGGCTTCGGACCGGCTCACCAAGGCCCTGGACGCCGTGCAGGACAAGATCAGCACGGGTGAGGACCTGACCAAGGCGGCTACGGCCGAGGGGTTGACGCTCAAGAGTTCGGCGCTTTTCGCCAAGGACAATTCCCCGGCCGAGCTCGGCTTGTCCGATCAGGCGCTGGGCGTGCTGTTCAAGATGAAAAAGGGCGAGACGTCCGATACGCCCCTGTCCACCCAGGACGGCTTCCTGCTGGCCCGGGTGACGGAGGTCAAGCCGGCCGGATTCGAGCCCCTGGACGCGGTCAAGAGCGTGATCAAGGATCGCCTCGTGGCCGACGGCGCCCTGAAGCTCGCCCGGGCCAAGGCCGAGGAAACGGCCAAGACCATGGAGACCGAGGACGGCCTCAACAAGGTCCTCGCGACCTACAAGGACAAGATCGCCACGTCCCAGCCCTTCACCCGCCAGGGTTTTATTCCGGGGCTCGGCATGGCGCCGCTGCTGGTCCAGACGGCCTTCGAGACCAAGGACCCGGGCTGGTTCAAGTCGGCCTTCAGCGTGACCGGCGGCTATGTCCTGGCCTCCCTCGACAAGCGCCTGCCGGCCGAGGCCTCCCTGTGGGACAAGGAAAAGGATCGGTGGGTCGCGACCTTGACCCAGTCCAAGCAGGCGGATCTGTTCAAGGCGTATATCCAGGCGGTGCAGCAGTCGGCCAAGGTGGAGATGGTCAACGAGTCCATCCTGGGCTCCGGGGCCAAAACCCCGCTGCCGGCCACCAAGGGCGGCAAATAGCCGCACGGGCGGTTCCTGACGCAACGCAAAGGGCGCGACAACTGTCGCGCCCTTTTTTTATGGCTGCCGGCCCGGGGCGGTCGTGAAAAGCCGATTCCCCGCCTGGCGTGTGCCGTCTAGCGGTGCGGACAGGCCTTGGGCGCCACGGCGAGGTCGGGGAGGGGGGTGTGGTTTTTGAGCTCGTCGGCCTCGTCCTCCTGGCCCATGCACTGCAACAGGCCCATGCTCCACAGGCAGTCGCCGCAGGGCACGGGTTCGCCGTAGCAATCGTACTCGAAATCGATCGAATCGATATCCTCGCAGGGGTAGACGTTGCAGCTCGGACAGTGGGGATACCGGTGGTCCAGGACATCCGCCCGGAAGGCCGCATAGGCCGGGCTGTTCCAGATAGCCAACGCCGCGTCCTGGTGCAGGTCGCCGAAGAACCGGTGCAGGACTTCCTTTTTCCGGCCATAGAGGTGGCAGCTGAAATTGCGCCACAGGAAGTGGCAGGGCGCCACCTTGCCGTCCCAGGTGACGAACATCCCGCCGAGGCGCACCCCGAAGCAGGCGCGGTCATTGATGGGCCGCAGCGCCGGCAGCACCAGGCGCAGTCCGACATCGGCGGCCACGGACTCGGCTTCGTGCAACACGGCTTCGGCGCGGCTTAAGTCCTCGCCGGCGAGGATGTTGCCGATGTGGAAAGGAATATCGTCCTGGCGGGCCTTGGCGGCCATGGCGTTGACAAAGGCGACGAGGCGGAGCTCTTCGGGGCTTTTGCGGTATTTCCAGAGCACCTCGAAATACTGGCTGAGATCAAGGCCGGCTTGTTGCGCCCGGTCGGACCACTCCTTGTAGAACAGCTCCGCCGATTCCGTATTGATGCCGAAAACGGGCTGGTCCGCCATGGCCGGCCCGAAGGGCAGGATGTGGGAAACGATGAGCCGGGTCACGCCGCGCGCCGCCAGCCAGGTGACCAGGGCCGGCAATTCGGTCATGTTGTCACGCATGAGCACGAATTCCGCCCCGACCTCCAGGTGCGCTCCCGGATGGTCCTTTTGGGCCGTATCCAGGGCCTTGAGCGCCCGCTCGACATGCCCCAGGGAGCCGCCGCCCCGGACGGTGTGAAAGAGCTCCGGGGACGTCGCGTCCACGGACAGGAAAATCCGGTCCAGCCCGGCCTCCAGGAGGGATCTCCCCCGGGCCGGGTCGAGGAGATGGCCGTTGGATTGGAACCCGACCCAGCTCCCCTCGGGCATGGCCTGCTTGGCGGCGCGGATGCAGGTTTCCAGGCCGGGGTGGAGCAGCGGTTCCCCGATGCCGTTTAAAATGAGGGCGTCAAGCTTCGGGAAGGTCGGGGCCAGGGCCTCGAAAATCTCGGGCGCCATGTCGCCGTCGGGCGTGCGCTGACTGCCGGATTGCTTCACGCACATGGGGCAGCGCAGATTGCACCGGGAGGTCACCTCCACGAAGAGGCGAGAAGGATGGGGCGGCAAACTGCGCGCGGCATCAGAGCATGTCATTTTTGGCATAGCAGGACCCTTCGGGTGACGATTCCGGGTTATCTGACTGCAAGAGGTTACTGTGTTCGAAGAAGCGCGGCCAGGGAGGTGGCATCGTGCAGGGATATGGCGGATGACAAGGCGCTGTAACGGCCAGCGGCAATGTCTCTGAGGGGAGAAAAATGTATTTTTGCAGTGTTACAGCGGTTGCCATTGTTTGAAACTCGCCTTGGTGTGTTCTTTGTATCTGGCTAGACGAGTCTGTCAATATGTTTTCGCCAGGGGCGACCGGCCCGGATCACCACGAGCCGGGAGGAACCTTGGTCGAGGCCGCTGGGCACGGGATCGCAGGAGGCGCCTGCGGCGGCCACCGGGCTCGCGTCCTTTGAAATTCCGAGAGGATTTGAGGCGGTTGTCATTTCCGGCTTGGGGCAAGGAAAGGCTCCATGGGAATGGCGCAGCCGTCTCTGCCTGGTCCCGGCCGGGCGTGGCCGCAAGAAAGAGCCGCCACGCCCGCGGGTTGACGTCTTGTCGTCAGGCGTCCGTTTCCCGGACCCGGAAGATCAGGGCATACAGGGCAGGGGTAAAAAGCAGGGTCAGCACCGTGGCCACGAGCAGTCCGCCCATGATGGCCACGGCCATGGGGCCCCAGAAGACGTTGCGCGTGAGGGGGATCATGGCCAGGATCGCGGCCATGGCCGTGAGCACGACCGGCCGCGTGCGCCGGATCGTCGCGCCGATGACGGCTTCCCATACCGGGATGCCCTCCTGGCGGTCCTTGTGTATCTGGTCCACCAAAATGACGCTGTTGCGCATGATCATGCCGCCCAGGGAAAGCACGCCGAGCATGGCGACAAAACCAAAAGGCTGTCGAAAGATCAACAAAGCGCCGACCGCGCCGATGAGTCCCAGGGGTGCCGTGGTCAGGACCAGAAACAGACTTGGAAAGCTCTGCAACTGGAACATGAGCAAAAGAAGCATGATGCCGATGGTGAGCGGAAGCAGGACCACGATGGAGTGGTTGGCCTTGTTGCTTTCCTCCTGGGCGCCGCCGATTTCGATCCGGTAATCCGGCGGCAGCGTCTTTTCGATGGCTTTGAGCTTGGGCAGGATTTCCATGGTCACATCCGGCGCCTGCACGCCACGTATGACTTCCGCCCGGACGATGATGGTCAAGTCGCGGCTCTGGCGCCAGAGGATGGGCTCCTCGTAGCTGTATTGTATCTTGGCCACCTGGGCCAGCGGGATCGGCTGGCCGTTGCGGGTGCTGATGGTCAGGTCGGCCAGGAGTTCCGGGCGCAAGCGTTCCTCGGGCACGGCCCGGGCCACGACGTCGACCAGCTCGATGCCGTCGCGGATCTGGGTGACGGTCACGCCGGAAAGCCACATCTGCAAGGCCTCGGCGATATCCTGGGGCGTCAGCCCGAGAACCCGGGCCCGATCCTGGTCCACGACCAGCCGGATCGCCCTGGCCTGTTCGTTCCAGTCCAGGTTCACATCATAGGTCTTCTTGTTGGCGCGCATGCTATCGCGCACCTGGTAGGCGATCTCGCGCACCTTGAGCGGATCGGGGCCGATGACGCGAAACTGCACCGGATAGCCGACCGGCGGCCCCAGAAACAAGGTCGTCACGCGTACCCGGGCCTCGGGGAGACCTCCCTTGGCGATATAGTCCTCGATACGCGACCGGACACGATCCCGGGCCGCGGTGTCGGCGGTATTCAAGACAAGGACGCCATAACTCTCATCGGGCAGCTCCGGGGACATGGGTAAAAACCAGCGCGGCGCGCCGGAGCCGATGTAGCTGGTATACATCGTGATCTCGGCGTCTTTTTTACAAAAGGCCTCCAGGGCCTCGACGGACTTGGCCGTTGTCTTGAAAGCGGAACCAGCCGGCAGCCGCACTTCGACCAGAAGCTCCGGCCGGGTGGAAGAGGGGAAAAACTGGTGTGAGACAAAGGAGAACCCGACAAGGGACAGGACAAAGAGCACGATGGTCGTGCCGATAACGGTTTTACGGTGCTCCACGCACCAGATGATGCCGCGACGCAGGCGGACGTAGAGGGGTGTTTCGTAGATGGCCTGGGGATTTTGGTGGTCCGCATGGGGGAAATCCGGCAACAGCTTGAGTCCCAGATAGGGCGTGAAGACCACGG
>JAWRKJ010000199.1:0-11514 GCA_040307025.1 Desulfovibrionaceae bacterium
GGCACCATTACCTGCGAGGGAGGCTTCTCCGACGGTTCTTCCGCCTCTGGCGTCGCCCTCATCGTCAAGGACGGGTCCGGCAAGGTCATCGAGCAGGGAGCTATGGACAAGACCTCCAAGTACACCTTCAAGAAACCGGAAAGCGCCTACATGGTCGTCTTCGACGCCGGCGAAGGCCACAGGATCGAGATCGACGGCAAAAAAATCCTGGAATAACCCAACCACCAACAGGAGAACAACATGCAGCATCGCAAACCCGTAGCCGCCATCCTGGCCGCCCTGGTCCTGACCCTCGCCCTGCCGGGACTGGCTAAAGCCCACTTCCAGATGATCTACACCCCGGAAATCGCCCTGGATAAAGGGGGCGAGGTGGACATGCGTCTGGTGTTCACCCATCCCTTCGAAGCCGGCCATACCATGGATATGGGCGCGCCCGAGCAGTTCTTCATGGTCTTCCAACGCGGCGCCGAGGGAGAGCCCCAAAAGACCGACCTCAAGGCGAATCTGACTCCCATCACCTGGAAAAGCCTGACCAACTCCGGCAAGGCCTTTGCCATCAAGCAGAAGTTGCGCAGCCCTGGCGATTATGTGTTCGCCCTGGTGCCGGCCCCCTATTTTGAGCCCGAGGAAAAAGCCTACATGCAGCAGATCACCAAGATGGTGCTCAACGTCGGAGGCATCCCCGGCAACTGGGACAAGCCCCTGGGCCTGCCCGCCGAGATCGTTCCCCTGGCCAAGCCCTATGGATTGTATACCGGCAACGTGTTCGTGGGCCAGATTCTTGCCGCCGGCAAGCCCGTGCCCGATGCCGAGATCGAAGTGGAATACATGAACCACGCCCCGGTGATGGCCAGCAACAGTTTCGAGAAAAAAGCCGTCGTCACCGCGCCCCACGACTGCTTCGTCACCCAGACGATCAAGGCCGATGCCAACGGCATTTTTGTCTACGCCATGCCGAAAGCGGGTTGGTGGGGCTTCGCCGCCCTGGGTGTGGGGCCTGTCAAGGAGTTCGACGGAAAGCCCATGTCGCAGGACGCCCTTATTTGGGTGAAAAGTGTGGACATGAAATAACGTAATTTGAGATTGCCATGCACAAAGGGCGTCCGTGGCCAGACGCCCTTTGTGCATTCTGTATCCGTCCCCCCTGGAACCGGATGTGGACGGGCGTCCTGGACGTGCACGCCTTTGAGACTTTCGTTGGGGTACTCATCGGTGCACATGACCGCCAACCAGTATTACCACCTGCTCGGGGAGGCGTCGTCAGTATACGTGTCGACCGTCTGTTCCGTTGCTCCCCGGGCCGGGCCGGGGGCCAAAAGCACGAGCAAGGCCGCCAGGACCGGCCTCAGCCAGCCAAAGCCGTTTAGCGGCCTGGTTGCATCCCGGGGACCGCGCCCCTTTTGCCTTGATGCGCCGTGCCTCATCATGAGGCGGATAACGCGAAAAGGTCAGGGAGGGCTGTCAAGGATTCCCTTGTTTTTGTGTAGCGGAATTCGGGGACAGGGCAGCTCCGTCCGGCCAGAACGGACGGGAGAATCCGACCAGGGACGTCCCATCCCTGAATTGGTGAACCCGTGGCGTTCCCCTGGCCGGTCAACCGCGCCGGCGGATGGCGTACTTGCGCAACTCCTTCATGCTGGATAGGCCCAGCTTGCGAAGCAGTCGGCCGTAATAGGTCTCTACGGTGTGAAAGCTGTGTTGAGCGTCTGGCTCATTTCGACGCTTGTCTCGCCGCGCCCGAGTCCCAGTAGGATCTGTTCCTCCCGCTGGCTGAGGGCGGCCTCCCTATGCTCCGATGCCAGCACCCGGTCGGCCAGCGTGCGCATGACCTCGGGACTGGTATAGCGCCGACCGGCGGCGACCGCCGCGATGGCCGTCAGGAGTACGTCCTCGACCTCTCGCTTGGTGACGTAGCCCATGGCTCCCCGGCCAAAGGCCCGCTTAATGGACTGGCTGTCCTCGTGCATGGAATACATCAGCGCCGGCACGCCCCGGGCCGAGAGATCATCAAGCAGGTCCAGCCCGGATTCCTCGGCCAAGGACAGATCCACCAGGGCCACGTCAGCCCGGGAACCTTCGATGGCGGCCAAAAGTCCCGCCCGGCTGCCGGCCACCCCGCACACGGTATGACCACTTTGCGTGAGCAGCAGCGACAAGCCGTTGCGCAGGACCGGATGGTCGTCGACCAGAAAGATGCGCACGCCGGATGATACCGCCTTATCCATCAGCATCCTCCCTGGTCTTGTCCGCCAGGCAGGCCAGGGAACAGACCACCCTGGTCCCACCGGCCTCGGCGATGTCTATGGACAGCAGCGCCCCGATCATCCTGGCCCGATAGGCCATGATGCGAAGGCCGAGTCCCCCCGGGGAACCGGCCGCCGTCCGGCGGCCGATGCCGTCGTCGGCCACGGCCAGGGTCAGCCGCCGGTCGAGCCCGCAATCCAGGCTGATGGTGATTCGGCCGGGGTGGGCATGTTTGACGGCATTGGTCACCGACTCCTGGGCGATGCGGTAGAGCTGGACGAGATGTTCGTTGTGGCAGGATGAACAGGACAACTGCTCGCGGTATTGGACCGCGATGCCGGTCGACCGGCTCACGCGTCGCGCCAACTCGGCCAGGGACGCCCCGACTTCCCCGGGGGCGAACTCCACGGGCCAAAGTCCCCGGGAGAGGTCGTAGGCTTGGCCGACCGAATTCGAGAGCAGCGAGGCGATCTCCGTGACTTCCTCGGCCATGCCCTGTTCCGCGATGGCGCGGCGGGCCAGGGCCGCGCAACGCACTCGGGTGCCCACCAACTGCTGGCAAAGCCCGTCGTGCAGATCGTGGCTGAGGCGCCGGCGTTCTTCCTCGCTGACATTGATGATTTCCCGCTCCAGCCGGGTACGCTCGTCCATCTCCGTGCGCAAGTCGGCGGACAGATTTTCCACGGCCGTGAACGCGTGGGCAAAGCGCTGGGCCATGGCCAAGGCCTGGAACAATACAAAGGCAAGAACGCCGAACAGGAGGATACTCCACTCGGAAAAGCTGATGATATGTCCGTAAATTTCGCTCAAGGTGGCGGCCGAAAAGGAAAGATATCCCAGAAAAAGAAACGTGGATCCATCACGACCCCGTCGCACGCAGATGACAAGCATGACCAGGAAATAGCAATTGATCAGTACGGTGGACAAGGCGAACCAGTACAGCACGGTATAAATAACAAGATTCGGTTGCGTTAGCACGATTAAAACAAAAGCAATGTTTCTCAAGTCACACAAATTCTGTATGGAACGTAAAAATTCAAGAGGATACAAAGATCTATAAAACCTGTAGACAGCAGAAGACATAATAGGATAGCTTATCACTGAAATTTTCTGGATAACTTCTGGATCTGCATTTATGATGAACAAATTTATTAACCAATCAGACGGGTCTGATGTGACATAATAACAGACCAATAAGAGACAACCCAGGCTGAAATAGAGCGTGGATGATTCCTTCCGCTTCAGGAAATAGAGAATCAAATGATACACGGTCATGATCAGCAGGCTGCCAACAAAAAACATGCTCCAGGACCAGATCCGGCTATGTATCAGTTCCAGCTGGTCCGGCAGGCCAAGCAGGACTGGATAAAGCAGCCCTCCCCGGCGAAACGCATGGTTGGACACCTGCAGCACCAGATCGATGGGCTTCCCCTGGCTGGCAACCCGGGCCAGCACCAGGGAGCGATGCGGCGTTTCGGTGGCGGAGCTGCGTCCCAGTTCGCCGCTTTGGGCGACAAGCTTGCCATCGGCCCACAGCCTGTAGGCGGCATGGATGCTGATAAGCCGCAGGGCCAGCTGACGAACCCCGGGCCCTGGCAACAGGCGCAAGCGAAAGGTGGCCTGTCCCCAGCCGGGTAGGGGCCGGCCCTCAAGCTCATGGCCTTTCCAGGTGCCAGGAAGATTCATGAAACCGGACGGCTGGGGCGGGGCAAGGTCGGGTTTGAAGTCTTCAGGGGCAAGGAGCCGGTCCCAGTAGAATTCCCACTGGCCGTTGAGGGCAACCGGACCGTTCCCGACGAGGTCCCAACCGGCCAGGTCGAGCAGGCCGCGCTCGGCCATGGGCGCGATCTTGTCCTGACTGGAGCATCCCAGGCAAGGCAGCACGATCAGGAGCACCAAGGCAGCAAGAGTTTTTGCATGATGCGTCAGGAACATGCATCCACCCGATATCGCACGGCGATGCACTATTCCCTACGGCAATGCCAAACTGTTGTCGAGCATTCCGGCGACGGCATGGGACAACATTGCGGTCAAGGGCTCGTGCCTCTGTGATGCAAGCCCCGTGTCCAACCTCCTGACCGGGAGTAGCTGACTGGCGCGATATTGAACGAATGTAAGCCTGAAAATGGGCCGATACTTCCGTGTCAGCCGATTGGGTTGGGATCCCCTACAGGGCAGCACGTTGCCCACGGGACACGCCTACCAATGGCGGCCTCTCCCAGTCCTAGGAGCGTCTCGTGTAACCGTCCAGGCTTACCCCAAGCGGTCGGCCGCATGAGCAAATGCCAACGACATCGCAATCGGTGCCAAATCGTTCGCCGCCTTACTGTATGGTTGGCCAAGATGTTATCCAGGAAGGTTATCCAAAAAGATAACGGGGCCAAGCCAGAACTGACTTAACCCCGTGAAATCTTTGTGGTGCGCCCGGCAGGATTCGAACCTGCGGCCGTCTGCTTAGAAGGCCGACCTTTAATTTACAACAACCTAGAATAACTTGATTTTATTTGAGAAAAGATAACACCCTCCGGCTAAAATGACCCAAAATAGCCCATAGACGGTTATCCAGAGGTTAGCCACCCGGGGGGTTATCCGGGCAGATCCGGTAAGCCTGTTTCCCTACGCTTGGTGCGTTCGAAATCCTCGCGGACCATGTCGCGTATCGCGGCGGCTTTGAGATCAACGCATTGGATGGCGTCCCAGTCCGGTTCCTGGCCGACCTTTTGCATGAGCAGACCGTCCGCACCGAACCAAAACGGCAGCAAGCCGCCCAGAAAGTACCCCCTGTCGCGCAGCACCGCCGCAGCCTGTGGAGCGCCCCCGTCGCCAAGGTTCAGGAATATCTGGAGCACGCCTTGTGGTCCGGCCTTGGCTTCGGCCGCGGAAACAACAGCGCCAAAATCCCTGCCGGCCCGGGTTACGGTCAGGCGCATGAGGCCGGTCTTCTGGATGAAGAAAGGGCTCGCCAGGGTATCCCCCGAGAGCGCCGCCGCAGAAGAAAACACTCGGGGGAGCGCCAGTTCCGCATACATCGTCTCGCAAAACGTCCGGTATGGCTCGGGCGCATGCACGTCGCGGGAGGTCTTTTCGAACACCTTGAACATCAACAACAGCGAGATGTCGCGAGCCCCGTCGTTCTCCTTGGCCTGGACGCCGGACGACATGCATTCGACCTCGAGTCCGGTAAATGCCAAGCCCCTGGGCAGAACGATACGTTGGGAAACCGTATGGTTGCTCACGGCCTCAAGGAAGACCACGGGGATTCGCAGCTGCTTGGGCAGTTTGTCGTGGGCCACCAGGCTGAATTCCGTGCTGAGGCCCCTTTTTCGATAGCTTTTGAGGACCATGAGCTGTCCGGCTTCGTATACGCCGGGATTGGGCGCGTGGCGAAACAGTCCGAACAGCCCGACCACCTCCCCACGCGGCGTCCGGGCGACCACGGTGTATTGGTCGTCCGTGGCATTGCGGCGGATGATCTCCTTTGGGTCGTAGACATGCTCCAGCGGAAAGGTATCGCCGTATGTCGCATAATAGGCCAGGGCGACGCCCAGGGCGTCCTCGGGACGAAAAAGCTCTATCGTGACATCCTGGCCGGGTTCGATCTCCCGGTGCGAGTCTTGGAGTTTGCGGATCAATTCATCGCGTCCCATTCGTGTCCCCTTGGCCCCGGTGGGTTCCATTGTCTCGGCAGGAGCGGAAGCGGATGTCATGCTCCAAGGCACACATCGCCCACCACCAGTTTCTGGCTGAGGAAATCCACCATGGAAAATCGCGGGGCAAAGACCGGTTCGCGGTCCACGAGCCCGGTTCCCCGCAGCAGACAGGTCAGGACTTCGCAGGCGAGAAGTGTGTTCGCCGCCAGAGCGCCAATGGCCGTTGTGGGCGCAATGCCGGAAGCATATGCCCCGGCAATGCGATCCATGACCGGAGGGTTGAACAAGTCCCCCATAAACGACGGCAAAAGACCCCGCCTGCCATCGGACTTCTCCTGCACCAGCCGCCAGAAGGCCTCCGGCATCATGCCGCCGGGCTCATGGGCCACCAGCAGGGCACCGAAGCCGACGGCCCCGCAGGTGAACATGGGCAGACCGTGTTTTTCCAGCAGGGGAGAGGTCATCGCCTTGACGTCGTGGCCTTTTTCCGCGTCGATGACGCCGACATAGACGTCGGCACCGGCCAGGAACCGTTCGAGGTTGCCGCCGGTGACCCCCTCCGGGAAGCCTTCAAGCTCCAGGGCCGGATTGATGGACCGGGCCAATTCTCCATACACCTCAAGCTTGGGGCGTCCCATGGTCTGACCGAAGGCCCCGGCCTGCCGGTTCATGTCCGGCGGGTCGAAAACGCCGTTTTCCGCCAACCGAAAACGTGTCACCCCGCAACGGACCAAGGCCAGGAAGGCACCGCCGCCCACACCGCCCAGTCCGGCAAGGGCGACAACCTTGTCCCGCAGGACCGCCAGTCCGTCCTCGGTGAAGATGGGCACCGCCCGGTTCAGGAATGTACTGGCCATGCTCACTCCCGGCATCCCGGTGCGCAGTCGCAAAGGGAGTAGGTGGTTTCGCCGTGGCTGTGGCGATCCTCCTCGCTTATACGCAAATCGCCGAGCAGCTCGGCCATGACTTCCGGTTCATGGTGGTAGCCGAGGGCTTCCACCTCCCGTAGCGCCTCCTCCCGGGAAAGCAACCCGAAATAGACCCCGGCGCTGACTTCCACGATGGATTGCGGAAAGGCGGTGGTACGCATGTTGCGAAAACGCATGTTCTGGCAGTAATCCTTGACCTTTTCGAGGCGGCAGCTGGTGTGCAGCAAGCTCTTCTGTCCCGGAGGCATTTTCCAGTCCATTTCCTTATGCATCAAATCCGTCGCCGCACGCCAGGAGCCGTACAGCGCATTCGTCTTCAAGCGGAGGAATTGCGGCACGAAAGCGGATGCGTCCTGCTTGGCCCGCGCCAGGAACCGGTCAAGCGGTCGGTAGATCGGGTCGAGGACCTTTCGGATAGAGCTCTGGTAGCGGATGAACTCCGCTGTCAGGGAAAAAGGATTGGCGGGCTCGGGAGGGCTGGCCGTCATCCCCAGGAATTGAAGGGTCTGCTCGCGAATGGACGGGGGCGCGGGCGGCACCTTCCCGTTGCCGCCTTGCAGGTTGCGCATGACATAGCTCATGACCGCCAGTTGGACTTCCTCGACCCCCTGCATGACCACCGGAATCCGTTCCTGGGCGGCGAGCGGAAAAAAAAGGACGTGGGCCACGGTCGGGCAAAGGCAGGGCATCCCTACCTGGCCGAACTGGGAACGCATGGCCTCACGAATGACGTTTATCGGCAAGGTGCGTTCCACCAACTCGACATCCGGCAACAATTCAAGGGAGCGGCGGATGTTCCTGCGGCAGGTATCGTTGGTATAGGGCATGTTCCAGGAGGCGGCCAGGACGCGCAGCCCGAGCTTTTTCGCTAGATACCACAGCAGATAGGTAGAATCCTTGCCGCCGGTGCATAGGACCATGACGTCGAAGCGGGAGTCCCTGTTGGCGGCGGCGATCGACAGCAACGCGGCGTCGTCCACCGTATTGCGCGGCCCGGCGGAACCTCCCTCCTGCTCGGCCAGCTCATAGCACTGGCAGAAGGCGCACACGCCCCGGGCATCGAATTCGAGCCCCGGCAGCAAGTGATCGTCGGCCACGCATCGGGTGCAGGTCCGCTTGTGATCGGCCGTGGACGGCTGCCGCTGATCCTGTTTGTCCACCACGATCCCCTGCGCGACCAGTCGCAGGAATTCCTCGCTTTCGCGCACGGTCTCGGGCAGGCGGTCCAGGGCAGCCGAACCATCGAGTCCGGCCAGGGTCTCGGCAAGGCTATCCGGCAGGGGCAGAACCGTTTCCTGGTGGTGGGGCGGATTGCGCAGGCCGTAATAGACAAGGACCTTCCCGTCTCGACTCTCCCGCACCGCCCATCGGTACTGGAGTACGGGATGCGCCGGCATGTGCATGGCGACCTCGTTTCGGCTTCGGCACGTCCGCATGGACGGCTTGCGCCCTTTGGGTATCGCTCCCCGTGCACTGCGTTTTCCGATTTCGTGGGGTGGTTTGCCGTGATCCCCCATGACGCTGACGCACGAGCGCGTATTTATTGTATGCCATGGGCGAGAGAACGTCGAGCGTATTTCCATCCCGCCGGCATTGTCGATTTGCCGCGCACCGGGGAATCCGATATTCTGCGGAGGCAGGACGCGAGCAACGGTCCACCAAGCCTGTTGCCGGGAGTTTCATATGTCCGATGACGTCTGCGTGTCGCTGGAGATTCCGGCGGAAACCGCTTTTGCCTGTCCCGTGGCCGGCCTGGCCGACGTCTTGGCGGAACGCGCGGGTTTCGGCCGGAGGGAACGCTACCGTTTCCAACTGACCGTCGAGGAATTCTGTCTGTACCTCGCCGGACTCGCCGCGGACAACCGGCCGCTCACCCTGGGCCTTACCGGCAAACGGCACCAACTGCGCGCTTCGTTTGCGTTCCAGGCGACGAACCTTTCCCTTGGCGCGCTCAATATCACTTCCCGCGCCACGACCGGAACACGCGTCGACACAGCCGAGGAGATAGGGGTGTTGCTGGCCGGCAAGGCCGCGGACCGGTTCCATCTCAAGCACAAGGGCGCGGATCGCTTCCTCCTCGAAGCCGAGGTGGACAGAGCCTACCCGGAGGCCGCTTCGGTCCGTCATCCCGAGGGCTTGCGCCCACCCTACACGATTCGCCCGGGCCGTGATTCGGCCCAGCTCACACAGGCCGCCGCCCTGGCCAGCGCCGTCTACCCGCCCTGGCAATGCCCAAGCAGCTTCCGCACGCCCGGCAAGTTCCCGGACATGGTCGCCGATGGGCAGACAACTTGCGTTGTGGCCTGCGACGCGAAGGGACAAACGGCCGGTCTGCTGGCCTGGAGTCCGTGCAGCGAGCAGGGCCTGTATTTTTCCGGACCCTTCGTCTTTGTCCCCCCCGAAGAAGCCGCCAACGTGGCTCGGCTGCTGGTCGACGGCTTCCTGGAGACGGTGGCCCGCGAGTCGTACAGCATCGTGCTCAGTTTTCGGGCCACTTCCGATCTCCCCGAGGCGTCTTTCGAGACCCTGGGCTTCCTGCAATCTTTCATGGACGGCCGATTGGAACAGCATCCGGTCGTCTTTCGCCATCTGCGCGAGGATAATGGTTTGGCGGTCTGGTGCGCGCCGCAACTGGAGGACTTTCTGCGCCAGACGTATGACCGGTTGGCCCTGCCCCGGGACATTCTGCCCGTGGACGCGCCGGCCGGCCGGCCCCGGCGGGAATCCCTGCTCGGCGCCACCTATGACCGGGTGCGCAATTTCGCCGAGTTGGAGCCGTTTCTCGACGGCGAGGACCTCACGGCGAATTTGGCGACCCATGTGGCGGCCTTTCGCCGCAAGGGTATCGGCACCATCCTCTACACCATGGACCTTGCCGTTCCCTGGGAAGCGGCGCTGGCCGGCGACCTGATCCAGGCCGGCTTCGCGCCGGTGGCCGTCCTCCCCCAGGGCGGGCAGTCGGACAAGGTCATCTGGCAGTATGCGCAGCTTGCTTGATCTCGTGCCGGACTATGTCCGGTCTTTCGAGCGGTACGTCCCCAGCCGGCCCGATCCGGTGCTCATGCGCCAGTTCGGGGTGACGCACCTTTTTCGGCTCAACAACAACGAAAACGCCCTGGGACCGCCTCCCCTGGCCCAGGAGGCCATCGCCTCCTTCCCGCCCGAACGGGGCGCCATCTATCCCAGCGGCGACGCCTACGACTTGCGCCAGGCCCTGGCCGTCCGTTTTGGCAAATCTCCGGACCAGTTCCTGGTCGGCAACGGTTCCTGCGAGGTCATCAGCTCCGTCATCCGGGCCTTCTGCGGGCCTGGCGACGCCATTGTCACCGCGGACAAGACCTTTGCCGTCTACGAGTGGGTGGCGAAATTTTCCGGCATCGAGGCCCGGCTGGTCCCGCTGGCAAGCCAGGCCCTGTCCCCCGAGGCCATGCTGGCGGCTGTCACGGAGCAGACCAAGATCGTCTTCGTGTGCAATCCCAACAATCCCACCGGTTCCTGGTGGAACCGGGCCACCCTGGAGCGCTTTCTGACCGCCCTCGACGGCCGGGCCTTGGTGGTGCTCGACGAGGCCTACCGCGAATTCCTGGCCGATCCGGACTTCCCCGACGGCCTGGAGGTCATGGAGCGCCACGCCAACGTGCTGGTGTTTCGCACCTTCTCCAAGATGTACGGCCTGGCCGGCTTTCGAATCGGCTACCTGTGCGGCTCCCTGGAGGCGGTGGATATCGTGCGG
The DNA here is from genome assembly GCA_040307025.1 of Desulfovibrionaceae bacterium. Lineage (GTDB taxonomy): Bacteria > Desulfobacterota > Desulfovibrionia > Desulfovibrionales > Desulfovibrionaceae > Solidesulfovibrio. The sequence continues at coordinate 10,557 of JAWRKJ010000199.1, forward strand.
CGCACCCACATCGCCTATTCGGTGAACAGCCTGGGACAGATCGCTGCCACGGCGGCCCTGGCCGACGACGCCGACCACATCGCCGCCACCCGGCGCATGGTGGACGCAGCCAAGTGCTCTCTGCGCGACCGGTTCGACGCCCTGGGGCTCGAATACGTCAGTGGCGCCGGCAACTTCATCATGGTCCGCACGCCGCTCTCCGATACCCTGCTCTACCGCAAGCTCATGCGGGAAGGGGTGATGGTGCGCACCATGACCGGCTTTCGCTACCCCGACTGGATTCGCGTCTCTCTGGCGCAGGAACAGGCCATGGAAGCCTTTGCCAAGGCCCTGGGAAAGATCCTGGGGCAGAGATAAACGAGTGGCAACGGGTTTGGAACCCGAACCAGCGCTAGAGAGCCTTGTCGGGCTGCAGCGATAGCTCTGTCGGGCTTGCCTCATACTCGGATTTGGAGATGGTGCGGAGCCGATGTCTCAGGAAGGAGCGGGGGGGGCCGGCAAACCGATGATAGTACACTGCGCAAACCCGCGACCTCCTCCTCCCCAAACTCATGTCCGGCGAAATCCGGGTCAAGGACGCTGAGAAAGCCGTGGGGGCTGTGCTCTGATGAAGGTCCTCTTCCTCGACGAGTCCGGCGACCACAACCTGTCCGTGATCGACCCGCAGTATTCGGGAGGCTCGACTTCGCGGTGGGGTACTTGGACTGTCCCAGGACGAGATCGCTTTCTATGATGCCCTGGCCGAGAACCAAAGCGCGGTCGATGTCATGGGGGACGCATCATTGCGGGTCATCGCCCATGAACTGTTGACCAGTCTGGTCCTTCCGGCTTTTCCGTGGGTAACCCCATTCAAGCCTGTCTCGGATAGAGGTCCAAGCCGCCGCAGAAGAAGTAGATTGCAGTCTTGAAGTGTTCCCGGTTGCGGTAACCGCACGCCCTACGTTTGATGGCCATGATC
>JAWRKJ010000200.1:0-2670 GCA_040307025.1 Desulfovibrionaceae bacterium
TGGGGCGAATGACGCCTCCGGCGGCCACCCCGATCGGAAGCCACGGTGACCAGACCGGATAACGGTCCAACCCGTAACGGGAGTCCAGAGGGCAAAGCCCTTTGGCCGCCGGAGGCTTCCCCCAACCTGAAAAGGAGCAGCCATGAACGACATCATCGCCGTCAGCAGCGAAGGCCCGACCCTCGATTCGCCCGTGGACCCGCGCTTCGGCCGGGCGGCCGGTTTCGTCATCGTCGAGCCCTCGGGCGCGACCCGCTACGTGGATAACGGCGCTTCCCAGGCCATGGCCCACGGCGCCGGCATCGAAACCGCCCGGCGCATCGCCGAGGCCGGCGCCACCGTGCTTCTCACCGGCGTGGTCGGCCCCAAGGCCGCCTCTGCCCTGGCCACGGCCAAGCTGACCGTGTCCGAAGGCTATGAAGGCCTCACCGTGGGGCAGGCCGTGGAGCGCTACCGGGCCGGCAAGCAGGAGGGCTAGTCCATGCTTGTGGCCATCGCCAGCGGCAAGGGCGGCACGGGCAAGACCACGGTGTCGGCATCCCTGGCCTCGGTCTGGGCCAAGGTCTGGAACCGGCCCGTGGCCGCCGTGGACCTGGATGTGGAGGAACCGAACCTGCACCTGTTCCTGCGCCCGCGCATCACCCGGGCCCGCACCGCCAATCTGGAGATCCCGGAGATCGACGCCGCCGTGTGCACACGCTGCGGCGCCTGCCGGGAACTGTGCCAGTTCGGGGCCGTCACCATCCTCGGCGACACGCCCATGGTCTTTGCCGACATGTGCCATGCCTGCGGCGGCTGCCGGGCCGTGTGCCCGGCGGGGGCCGTCAGCGCCGGCCAGCGCGAAATCGGCCGGGTGGAGGAAGGCACCTTTGGCGACAACGTCTTCCTGCGCGGCCTGCTGCGCGTGGGCGAGGCCATGAGCCCGCCGCTGATCCGCGACGTCATGACCCGGCTGACCGCGATGCTGGCCGAACAACCGGACCTGGCCCGGGCCGACGCCATCCTGGATGCGCCTCCGGGCACGAGCTGTCCGGCCGGCGCGGCCGTGGCCCAGGCCGACTGCATCGTGCTCGTCACCGAGCCCACGCCCTTTGGCGTCCACGATTTCCGCCTGGCCGTGGAAGCCTTCACGACCCTCGGCAAGCCCATGGCCGTGGTGGTCAACCGGGCCGGAACCGGCGACGACACCCTGTATGCCGCCTGCCGCGACCTCGGACTGTCCATCCTGGCCGAATTTCCGGACGACCGGGCCGTGGCGGAAACCTACGCCCGGGGCGGGCTTTTGGCCGATGTCGGCCCGCAGTGGCGCCAGGCCTGTCTCGATCTGGCCACGGCCGTGGGCAAGCTCGGCGGGGAGGGGCGTCATGCGTGAGATCATCGTTTTGAGCGGCAAGGGTGGGGCGGGCAAAACCTCCCTGACCGCGGCCTTCGCCGCCCTGGCCCAAAAGACCGTGGTCTGCGATCTGGACGTGGACGCGCCCGACCTCCACATCCTGCTCGATCCCAAGGACACGGTCCGGGAGGATTTCTTCTCGGGCCACGAAGCCCAGATCGATCCGAACCTGTGCGACAACTGCGGCCTTTGCCGGGAACTGTGCCGGTTCGACGCCATCACCGAGTATGCGGACGCCTCGGTGGTCGATCCCCGGCGTTGCGAGGGCTGCAAGCTCTGCGTGACCATGTGCCCCAGGCAGGCCATCGCCTTCATCCCCCGGCGCTGCGGCTTCTGGGCCGAGGCCACGACCCGTTTCGGGCCCATGGTCCACGCCCGGCTCGATCCGGGTGGCGAGAACTCCGGCCGGCTCGTGGCCCTGCTCAAACAGAAGGCCCGGGCCCTGACCGAACGCGAGGGCTGCGACACCATCCTGTGCGACGGCGCGCCCGGCATCGCCTGCCCGGTCATCAGTTCCCTGTCCGGCGCGCATCTGGCCGTGCTCGTCACGGAGCCAACCCCATCGGGCAGCCATGACCTCAAGCGCGTGGCCTCCCTGTGCGACCACTTCCGGGTGCCGGCGGCGGTCATCGTCAACAAGGCCGACCTCAATCCCGAGGAAACCGCCCATATCGAGGCCTACTGCCAGGAACACGGCTACACCGTGCTTGGCCGGCTGCCCCATGACCGGTCCGTGACCTCGGCCATGGTGGCCAAACAAACCCTTCCCGAACACGGCGGCCCCCTGGCGGACGACATCGCCCGTCTGTGGCAGGCCATCGCCTCCCTGGCCCACGCGGCCGGGAAATAAAAAGGAGTTCCCTCATGGAAACCATGCGTATCGCTGTTCCCTCGTCCCTGCCCGGCGGCATGGACAGCGCCATTGGCGCCCACTTCGGCCACTGCGACTGCTACACCGTGGTGGATGTGACCGACGGGGCCGTCTCCCAGGTCGGCACCCTGGAAAACGTGCCCCATGTCCAGGGCGGCTGCATGGCCCCGGTCAACCACCTGTCCTCCCACGGCGTCAACGTGCTCGTGGCCGGCGGCATGGGCATGCGTCCGCTCATGGGCTTTCAGCAGGTCGGCATCACCGTCTACCACGGCGGCGATGCCCAGAGCGTGGGCGAGGTCGTCAAGGACCTGCTCGCCGGCAAGCTGATGCCCTTCTCCATGAACCAGACCTGCGGCGGCGGGCTGGGGTAAGACGGGGAAGAGAAAGGGATGGGGACGGCGGA
>JAWRKJ010000201.1:0-14739 GCA_040307025.1 Desulfovibrionaceae bacterium
GGCGGCTCGATGACGACGGTAAAGGGCGTCCTCTCGCCCCTGACCACGAAAAGCGGCAGCAAGGCCGCGCCGCTGCCCAGGGCCAGGCGCGCCGGACCGACGGGATAAAGCAGTTCCTGGCCGCCAAGCGTCACCGGAACGTGCCGCCCCAGCCGTCTGGCCCAACCAGCACCATCTCCGGCAGTCAGGACCAAGCCGTTTTCATGCAGCACCCGCAAGGCAGGAAGCAGGCTCTCCCGGGCGTCGATGATCCGGCCGGGAATCCGCGCCTCGTAACGCCGGCGCAGACGCAGGGATACGCCTCGGCCCACGGCGCTTAAGCCCGTGGCATTGGCGCAACCGATCTGCACCACCCGGTGCCCCAGTAAGGAAAGCGCGGCCAGGGCCAGCTGCTCCGGGCCGAAGTGGGCCTGGACCAGCACCACCCCGCGTCCTTGGGCCAGGGCCGCGTCCAGGTGCTCCAGTCCCGCAACGGCGGCAAGCTCGCCGAGCGAGGCCCGGGTCAGCCGGGGATAGATAAAAACCAGGAGCTGGCTGGCGTAATGGATGCGGAAATTCTCGCGCACGGCCAGGGCCGCCTGGTCGGCGGCAATCCCCATACGGTCGAGGTTTCGGGCCAGCCGGCAACGCCTGCCCGGCGCCAAGGCCCAATGCGCGTCGCCCAAGGCGTGAAAAACCAGCAAGGCGAACCGTGGCGGCAGGCGTTCCACCAGCCAGCGGAAGGGATACCAAGCGAAAAGGCGCAGCAGATCGCGCAAGAGGGATTCACACACGCGCATGCCGCTCCCCCCCCTTGAGCCGGGCGCGTAGCGCCGCCAGCACCCGAAACAGACGTTCCAGATAAGCGGTGCCGGGCTGGGAATAAAACCGAGGTTCAAGCAGGTCGTCATCCGGCGCAAGCAGTCCTTGCTCCACGGCCAAATCCCGCAGCGCGGTATGCGGCTCGATGCGAAGTCCGGACAGGTGCAGATGGAGGCGCGAACCCAGGCGCAGCTTGGCCAGGACGCAAAAGGCCAGCAGGCGTGCGAAAGCCGACACGGTCTGTCCGGGCGGATTGCAAAAAAAGTTGCAGCTGACCTGGACAGTCGGCGTGTCGCGCAGCAAGGCAAACGCGCGGCGGATGTCGCGCGTGGTCTGGCTTTTACCCAACCGGCGCAAGGTGTTGTTCGCAAAGGCGTCGGGCGAGAGCAGCACGTGGTCGCAGCCGGCCCCCACGGCCAGATCGAGCAATTCCCTGTCCAACCACTTCTCACCAAACCAAGCGGACCACTGCAGGCGCAATCCTCGGCGGATCAACTCCCGGCACACGGCGGCAGCGTGCCCCCGGGGCATGTTGAAGACGGAATCCACGAAGGTGAAGCGCCGCACCCCGCTCGCGGCCAGCCGCGCCACTTCGTCCGCCACCCGCTCAGGCGGCTTGAGACGCACCTCGCGGCCATTGAGATAGCCGTAGGGGCAATAAAGGCAAGACAGCGGACAGCCGCGCTTGGTCTCGACGCCGAAGGGTTCGGCCTCACTGGCGCGATCATAGTCCGCCAACGCAAACGCACCCGAATCGGGCGCAACCAATTCGGGCGGGGGCATCCCGGCGCCGCTGCAGCGGACTTCGCCGTCCCGGCGGTAATAGACCGACGGGACGCGCTCCGGAGCCTCCGGCTGGTCGAGCAGGGTCGCCAGCACGTGCTCCCCCTCGCCGCAGACCCCGAAATCGAGCTGGGGCACTTCGCGCATGATAGCCTGGGCAAAAAGCGAGAACCCCGCCCCGCCAACGATGAGCGGACCCGGAACGTGGGGCCGCAGCTCGCGCACCAGCCGCTTGAAATCGGCATAATAGCTGACCTTGGTAAACGGCGAGTCGAGGTTGCGGAGCGAGACGCCCGCCGCCTCCGGGCGAAAGTCCGAAAGCACTCGCGAAAGTTCTCCCCAGGGATCGGCGCAGACATTGAGGTCCAGGGTACGCACCTCGTGCGCCCCCAGGCAGGCAACCAGGCAGGCCAACCCGAGCGGATAGACGAGGATGTCCCGGTCGGCAACGTAGGCCTGGACCAAAAGCACTCTCATGACCGGCCAAGCCCCCGTTTAAGCCGGCGCAGGGCCGCAAAAAGGCCGGCCCACAAGGGCCTCAGGCGGTCATGGCCGAGCGCGGCCGCAACCGGACGGCAAGCCAGCAGCCGCAGCAGGGGCGACGGGAAGCGGCCGCCGCGGGCCAGGGTCAAAAGCAGGTTATGGTAGCCGGGCTGCCGCTCCTCGTAGCTTTTGCGGTAGATGTCCGGCGGTTCGCCAGGCAGCAGACCGGCCGCTTGCGCCTGGCCATGCAGGGCGGTGCCGGGGAAAAAGGTCAGGGAAAAAAGCTGGAGCCGAAAAGGCTTTGGCATCCTGGCCACCAGGGCAAGGGTTTGCCGCTTGTCCTCGGCGGTTTCGAACGGCGCGTCGAGGATGATGTCATAAAGCGGCGGCGCCAGCCGGTGCGCGTGGCGGTGGATGCGGTCCATGGCCGCAAGGATCCGGTCGTTGGTCATGGAAGCGCGGTTGTAGAGGCGCTGGATGCGGGGGCTGCCCGTCTGCACGCCCATCTGCAGGGAAAAAAGGCCTGATTCGACCAGGAGGTCCATCTTGTCGCTGCTGAGGGTTAACGGGCTGGTCAGGCAGGAAAAGGGCAAGCCGATGCGCTTGCGGTACTGATCGAAAAATTCCCGCATGGCCGGTGCGGGCATGCTGGTTATGGCATCGTCGGAAAACCAGACGAAATCGATAAATGGCATGGCCTGCCGGGCCGCCTCCAATTCGGCCATGACGTGGCCGGCCGAGCGCCAGCGCACGGGCGGAGCGTCCGGGTACAGGCCACGCAAGGCGTCGTTGGCACAGTAGGAACAGCGGTGCGGACAGCCCCGGCCGGTCAGGGTCTGGTAGCCGGTGCGGCCGTAGAGCCGGGAAAGCGAGGCTCCGGCCAGGAAACGACGCTGACGCTCCGGGGTGAGCGGTTCGATGCGGTCGCCGTCCAGGACGAAATGGTCGTGCAGGGAATAATCCGGCCCGGGTAGGCGGTCCAGATTCCGCTCCGGGGGGCGCGGCGGCGGGCTCGAACCGGACCTGGTCCAGATGCCGGCAATGGGGCCGACATCTTTTCCAGCCAACACGGCCCGGGCCAGCTCCAGCAAGGATTCCTCGCCCTCGCCCACGCAGACGAAATCCGCGTATTCCAGGCACTCCTTGGGCCGCAGGGTGGGATGCACCCCGCCCCAGACCACCGGGGCACGGCCGGTCCGGCGCAGCTGCCGGGTGATCTGCACGGCATTGTCGAAATAATTGGTCATGAGGCTTATGCCGACAAGCCGGGCCTCGGCACACAAGTCGCCAAGCTGGGCAAGGACCGTCGGCGGATAGCGGTCCGGATCGGCATGGCCCACCCCGGACGCCGGGTCGAGCAGAAACACCATCCGCGTCTCGATGCCGGCCCGGCGCAAACAGGCGCAAAGCGTGCGCGGCCCGAAGGCCGTGAGATCGGGATAGGGCGAAATGAGGACGACACTCACGCTCCCAGCCTCCCGCGCGCGCCCGGTTCGCCGCGCAAATGCGCCCGAAGCCAGGTTGCGATGCGCCGCCACTCGCCCCGGGCCAAAACGCCTACGCCCTTGGCGGCGAAACGCAGCGCCTCGCCGAGCCTGTAGGTCAGTCGGTAAAAGGAGACGGGGTTTACGCGCCTGAACCAAGCCACCACCTCCGGCCGCAGCAACACCCGCATCCACGGTGCGGGAAAATTCCGGAAAGACAGCAAATAGAGCAAAAATCCGGCATAGGTCCGGTACGGCGGCACGTAGAAAGGCCGCCGATAGACCTGGGCGGCCTCGTCGCCCAAAAGTCCCTCGGCCACGGCCCGGTCGTGCAGTTGCGTGCCCGGAAAAAAGACCAGGCTGGACACGGCCAGACCGTAGGGCTTGGGAAGCCTGGCCAAAAGCCGCACTGTGTCGAGCAGGTCGTCGTGGGTCTCCCAGGGTGAATCGATGATCACATGATAGACCGGCGGCAAAAGCCGCGCCTGGCGGGCCGCGAGCATGGCCCCACAGGCCTCGATGCGCTGGTTGCTTTCGTTTCGCCGGAAGAGGCGGCGCATCTTTTCACTGCCGGTCTGCACGCCCATTTCCACGAAGCACAGCCCCACATCGAGCAGCAGGTCGAGCTTGCGTGCGTCCAGGGTGGCCGGGCTGGCCTGGCAATAAAACGGCAGGCCCACGCGCCTTGCATAGAGGCCGGCAAAGGCTTCGAACCAGGAAAAGGGCTTGGCGAAAAAGGTGTCGTCGAAAAACTGGACCGCCTCCACCGAAGGGAAACGGCGGCAGGCGGTTTCAAGCTCGGCAATGACGTGCTGCGGACTGCGATGGCGGAAAAAGGGCGTCGGATCAGCGGCGTAAAGCGCCTTGATCGAGGGCACGTTGCAGTAGGCACAGTGGTGGGGGCAGCCCCGGTCGGCCATGGTGCGGTAAACGCGGCGAAGGCGGCCACCCGGTCCGGGCACCACAGGCAGCAACCGCTCCATGAGCCGCCTATCCAAAGGATGTGCGGGCCGGCCCGGCGCGATCAGATAGTGCTCCTCGCAGGAAAAATCGAACGGCGGCAGACTGTCGAGATCGGCGGTCAGGGGGGCGGGAACGAAATCCGCCGGTGTCATCGCGTCCGCCCCGCCGCGGCCGTAGATCCCGGGCGGCAGTGCGGGCGCATCCCCGGAGTCACCACGCTGTTGCATCAGATCGGCCAGGGCCCGCTCGCCCTCGCCCACGCAGACGAAATCCGCGTGGCGCAAGGCCTCGGCCGGACGCAAGGTGGCATGTACGCCGCCCCAGACGAGCGGGAGGCCGCCTTGGCGGACGGCAGCGCCAAGCTGCACGGCCCGGTCGAAAAATGGAGTCATGACCGAAATGCCGACCACGTCCGACCCCGCGCACAGCGCCTGCACGGCGGCCAAATCCTGCGGTGGGTAGGCGTAGGCAAAGCTGCCGTCCGGGCGCAGACGGCCCATGGCGCCGGGCAAAAAAACGATACGCGTGGCCACGCCTGCGGCGCGCAGGAAGGCCGACAGGCTGCGCACACCAAAAGCACTCAAATCGGGCGGTGTCGGGGCCAGGAGGGTGATACGGTTCATGTGCGGCCGGTCGCCCCTTTGCCTGCTTGTGGGATATGGAGTAGCCTGGCATCGGTCGGGAAGCGACCTTGCGGCCGCACGCGGACAGGCCGGCTTTGTCCAGCACAGGCCGTGGTTACCGCAATCGGATACCCCGGGCAAGGCGGGAACCGGGTTGTCCGGCCGCGCGGAGGAAGAGGCGTGCGTTTGACCAAGGACCTGCTCTTCTGGCTTCTGTGGGGCCCAGGACGCGGGCTGTTTCTGCGCCTGCCCTTGCCGGTCTCCCTCGCCTCGGGACGCCTGCTGGGGCATGTCCTGGGCCGCGTCCCTACCGGGGCGCGGGCAGCCATGGAACGGGCGGCGCGGATCGTGCTCGGCCCCGAAGCCTCGCGATCCGCCATCCGGGCGGCGGCACGGCGCGGCATTTTCAACCTCGTCATGAACGAAACCGAAGCCTTGCTCTTTCCCCGCCTGACGCCGGACAACCTGCAACAATGCATCACAAGCGAAGGTCTGGAGCACCTGGATACGGCGCTCGCCCCTGGCCGGGGCGCGTTGCTGCTCGTGGCCCATTTCGGGGCCAACCAGATGGTCATGGCCGCCATCGGCCACTCGGGCCGAACGCTTTGCCAGATCAGCGCCCCGGCCATGGTCCTGGACGAAAAAATGCCCGGCCGGCGCTCGGCACTTTTTCGCGCGGCGCTCAAAAAACGCTGGGAACACGAACAATCCCTGCCCGTGACCCATATCAATGTCTTCGGTCCGCTGACCCGAGCGCTCGAATGCCTGGGCCAGGGCGGCAGCTTGGCCGTGGCCGTGGACGGCGGCCATGGGGCGAACCTGACGTCCGTGCCGTTTCTGGGCCGCACCGCCCGGTTGAGTAGCGGAGCCCTGGAGCTGGCCGCGCACGCCCGCTGCCCGGTGTTGCCGGTCTTCGTGATCCGGGGTCCAAACGGACACAACACCCTCGTCATCGAGCCCCCCCTGCCCGCCCCAACCGACGGCGAACTTTCACGCAAGGCCGTCGCCGCAGCGCTGCTTCGCGCCTATGTGCCGCGCCTGGAACGGCGCGTGCGGCAGCACCCCTGCCACTACCTGCGCTTCCTGGCTTTCCGGGAACTCATGACCGGAGCCGGGGAGGAGCCGTTTTTCGAGCCATAAACCTCAGCGGACGGACGGCCGCTCTGCGTTGAGCAAGGTAAGAAAGTCGTTGAGCGTGCGCAGGGAAAGCGCCGCTTCATCACTTATGGGCAGCCCGAAGTGCTCTTCGACGGCCAGGATGAAAAGGGGATGGGCAATGGAGTCCACGCCCTGGCGCGACAGGGGCTGGACCGGATCGATCCGGTCGACACAGTGGCGGCTGACGCCCGCATGGACGAGCAGCGGCTTCAAATCCTCAATGGTTAGCGGCATAGGGGTGGAAAAAACGTTTGGGCTCTGCGCCGTATCCCAAACGACAGGCACGGCGCAGGACGCTTATGGTGCGCAGTCTGCCCAACGATGGCTACTGCCCCTCGGGCATCACCTTGTCGTTCGAATCTTTTGGACGCAACGGGGTGTAATAATAGACAGACTTGGACATGGTCGTCTTCATATTAAACTTCAACTTATACTTTTGTTGTTTGTCCGGCATGCTCCAATCCATGACATTCCAGTCTCCATCAGTATAAGTCTTTGGTTTCACCCCAAGCCTTCTGGTAATATTCTTAACAATCATATCTTTGTCGGCATGCGCTTCGGCATTATTTGGTACAGTGATATATCTGGCATACAACTTATTATCGACAAAGCCATAGGCGATAGCAACATTGAGTCGTTTTTGCTGCTCAATAACACAGGAGCCGACATAATTATAGTATGATATACCATCTTTTTCCAAGTATTTGATAAAGTGGTTTTCTTGATTGAACTCGCTGAGGTCCTTCCCGAACGGCAAATTGACACAATCGAATTTCCCAGCATTGGCGAGGCCCGTCCAACAAATGAGCACTGCAATGCAAAGCAGGGATTTCTTCATAATTTCTCTCCGTAGTTGTGCGGGCCAAGTTATCGACAGTACCTTTTGTCACTTAACCTTGTAATTTTTAGCAAAAGCTCCTGTCCCAGTCAATGAATCTGTTCCCGTCCTGGACCCGAAGCGGCCTCATACAAAAACGTTGTAGCACGGAGACCGTTTTGTTATTGGAAACGATTATGCCGCAACACCAGCCAGCCCCAATCCTTTCCCGGCCCGAAAACGAAGTCGATGCGGCGCCCATCCTGTACCTGCTGGACGCCGACCCGGCGGTCACGGCCCTGTATTTCGAGGACACCGTCGTGCGCCGGGGGGAACTGGCCGCTCTGATCCGGAGCTTCGCCGCCCAACTGGAAGCATGCGGCGTACGCCCCGGCGACCGGGTCGCCCTGCGCCTGCCCGACTGTCCGGCCTTTATCCAGGCCTTTTTCGGCGCAAACTGCGCCGGGGCCGTACCTGTGCCCTTATCGCCCCAGCAGCCCCTGCCGGAGCAGGCCGCCATCCTCGCCGACTGCGCGGCGCGGCTGCTGGTTTTACCTGAAGGAGACTGCGCCGGCGAGCTGCCCGTTTCCGCCAGTCTGTCCTGCCCCCTGACGGGCCTTCCCGGCCCAGTGCCTTCGTCCTGGACGCCGGCCATTGCCGACCCGACCCGGCCGGCATTTATGCTCTACACCTCCGGTTCCACGGGACAGCCCAAGGGCGTCATCCACAACCACGGCGACCTGTTCGTCGCCGCAACCGCCTTCGGCGACCGGCTTTTCGGCACGGGAAACGGAGGCAACCCTGCCGTCGACACCGTGCTTTGTGCCAGCAAACTGTCTTTTTCCTACGGGTTGCAAGTCCAGCTCGCCTGCACCCTAGCGCGCGGGTCCGCCCTGGTCCTCAACCCCGGCCCCCCGGACCCGGCCCGTCTGCTCGCCCTGATCGCCCGCCACGGGGTCACGGCCTTTTTCGCCGTCCCGGCCGTCTATGCCCTCCTGTTGCGCGAGACCGACGACTCCCGCCAGCTCGCCACGCTGCGGCTTTGCCACGCCTCGGGCGAGGCGCTGCCGGCTGCGATTTTTACCGCCTGGAAACGCCACACCGGCCTTGCCATCTGCGAAGGGTTCGGGGCCACGGAGACGTTCACCACCTTCCTGACCACCACCCCCGGGAAAGCCGCACCAGGCAGTCTGGGCCGCGCCGCCCCCGGATTTGCCGTCGCCCTGGTGGATGCCGCCGGGACGCCCGTCCCGCCCGGCACGACCGGCCGGCTCAGAGTCTACGGCCCAGGGCTGACCCCGGGCTACTGGAACAGGCCCGAGGAAACCGCCCGCCTCTTCGGACCGGATGGCTGGCTCGAAACCGGAGACCTGTGCGTCGAGGACGCGCACGGGCTGCGCCATGTGGCCAGGCTGGGCGACAGCATCAAATCCGGCGGGGAGTGGATTTCGCCCCTGCCCATCGAAGACTGCCTGCGCACCCACCCGGAGGTCCTCGACTGCGCCGTGACCGCCTGCACGGTCCTGGGGCTCGAACACCCCATGGCCCACGTGGTCCCGCACAACCCGGACGCGGGCGGACCCGAGCTGGCCCGGACGCTCACGCACTACGTGCTTGCCCGTTTGCCCCGGCCCATGTGCCCGGTCCGTGTGGTCTTTTGCGGCGCACTCCCCCGGACGGTCACGGGGAAACTCAAGCGCCAAGCACTTCGCGCCGCGTCGGCGCCGACCGCACCGGACGTCAAAGGACCACGCTGACGCCAACCCGGAGCCGCTTCCCGCAACCCAGACAAGACGCTTCACCCGGACCGGGCGCTCTGCGACCAAACCGCCACCGCCCAACAGACCGGCCGCTGCCCGACGAAGGAACGATCATGTGCCTCCAAGCCCAGGACCTCGGCCTGCACTACCGACACGACGGCGCGACCGCCACCGTACTGGCCGGCATCTCCTTCACCCTTGCCGAAGGGGAATTTCTCTCGTTGCTCGGCCCGTCCGGCGTGGGAAAAACCACCTTGTTGCGCTGTCTGGCGGGTCTTGTGCGACCAACGCGGGGGGCGATCCTCGTGGACGGCTCGCCCCTTTGCGGCACGCTACCGGGCGCGGCCATGGTTTTCCAGGACTACGCCGCAAGCCTTTTTCCCTGGCGCACCGTAGTCGGCAATGTGCGGTTCGGACTGGAAGGCCGGAAGATGTCCGGCCCCGAACGCGAAAAGTTGGCCCGGGCCGCCCTGGCCGACGTCGGCCTGGAGGATTTCGCCGCCCACCATCCCTGGGAACTCTCCGGCGGCATGCAGCAACGCGTTGCCTTGGCGCGAGCCGTGGCCTCGGGCGCCCGGCTGCTGCTCATGGACGAGCCTTTCGCCTCGGTGGACGCCCTGGCCCGCATCGAACTCGAAGACCTGCTCCTGCGGCTTTGGCGCGAACGCGACGCAAGCGTCTTGTTCGTGACCCATGATGTCGAAGAGGCCCTCTATCTATCCGACCGCGTCCTGGTTTTGGGCGACCGGCCGGCGCGCATCGTCGGGGACGTGCCTGTGCCCCTGCCCCGGCCGCGCCAACAGCTGCGCACACGCGGCGACCCCGCTTTCGCAGGCCTGCGCAACGCGCTCTTCGCCCTCCTCGGCAAGGAAATCTCCGCGTGATCCGGCTGGTCGGCCGGCTCTTGCCTCTGGCGGCACTCCTGGTCTGGGAGATCTTGTGCCGCGGCGGTGCCATCGACACCCGATATCTGCCGGCGCCGAGCGCCATCCTCGCCTGCCTTGCCGCTCCGGGTACGGCCGGGGATCTGCTTGCCCAGACTGGCCGCACCTTGCTGCGCACCCTGGGCGGCTTCGCCCTGGGCGGCGCGGCCGGCTTCGGCCTCGGCCTGGCTTGCGGGGCCGTACGCCCCCTCGACGCCGCCCTGCTCCCCCTGGTTGAAATCCTGCGCCCCATCCCGTCCGTGGCCGTGATCCCGGTGGCCGTGCTGTGGCTCGGCCTCGGCAACGGCTTAAGCATGGCCGTAGCGGCCTTCGCCTGCTCCTGGCCGGTGTTCGTGGCCGTGCGAGACGCGGTGCGCGCTGTCGATCCGACCCTTCGCGACACGGCCCGGATGGGCGGATTGTCCCCGGGGCGCGCCTTCCGGCTGGTGTTAGTACCGGCCAGCCTGCCGGGTGCGATGACGGGATTGCGCACGGCTCTCGGCATCGCCGTGGCCGTGGCCGTGAGCTGCGAGATGGTGGCCGGTTCGGACGGTCTGGGCCAGTTAGCCCTGACCGCCGCGTACGCCCGACAGGAGCCCCTCGCCTGGTTGGCGGTGCTGGCCATGGGCCTGGCCGGCGGCGCTTGCGCCCTCGGCGTAAGTCTTTTTACCCGTTTGGCAAAGCGGTTGCACCCCGGTCTGCTCGAAAGACAGCCAGGCCAAGGACGGAAGCCATGAGGCGCCTTCGCCCCTTGCTCGGCCTGCTGACCGCGTTCCTGCTCTGGGAGGTGGCCGCGCTAACCGCCGGCACGCGCGCGCTGCCCACACCGGTAGCCGTCGCCTGGGCCTTGGTCGGCCTCATCCAAAGCGCCACGCTGCCGCGCGCGTTGGGACTGACACTGGGGCATACCTCCCTGGGAGTCGGGGCCGCGCTCGGCTGCGGCATCCCGCTTGGACTCTGGATGGGCCGATCCCAGGTGGTGCGAACGCTGTTGACCCCGATCATGGAGCTTGTGCGGCCGCTGCCACCGCCGGCGCTCATCCCGCCGGCAATGCTGCTTCTGGGTTTCGGGCCGGGCCTTTATATGGCCGTAATCGGTTTCGGAGCCTGCTTTCCGTTGCTGCTGGCCGCCATGGATGCCGGCCGGGCCGTACCCGAAATCCTGTGCGACACGGCCCGCTGCCAGGGAGCCAGCCGATTGCGCATCGCCACCCGGGTCGTCTTCCCCGCCTGCCTGCCGGGTCTGGCCATGGGCCTACGCACGACCCTGCCCATAGCCTTGATCGTGGCCGTACTGGCCGAGATGGTCGGCGGAGACGGCACGGGCAGACTCCTTTTGCGCCTGCAGCGCACCTGGCGCATCCCCGAGATGTACGCCTGCATCGTCGGCCTGGGCCTGACGGGCTGGGGACTCAGCGCCGGCCTGTCCTTTCTGGAACGACGCTTCCTCTTCTGGGCCCCGTCCCGCCAACACCCGACCCCTCGGCCTTGAAGGAGCCTTCTATGCCCTTCCCCTGCCGCACCCTGTCCGCCTTGCTCGTCGTGGGCACCCTTTGTCTCGTGCCCACCCAGGCCCGAAGCGCCCAGCCAGTGCGCATCGGCTACATCCCCATTGGCGATTGCCTGCAACTCTACGTCGCGCTTGAGAAAGGATTTTTTACGGCCGAAGGTCTCGAGGTGAAAACACGGCCCATGCAGGGCGGCCCGGTCCTGAGCCTGGCCGTGGAGTCCGGCGATCTCGACCTCGGCTGGTCCAACCTGGTCTCCTTGTTTCAGGCCCACGCGCGGGGGTTTTCCTTTGTGCTGGTTGCCCCAGGCGCGCTGGAGGACGAGGGGCCGCATCTCACGCACAGCCTGCTCGTAGGCGGCGATTCCCCTGTGCAGACGATTGGCGGCCTGACAGGCAAAACCGTGGCCGTCAATGCCCTCGGCAACGTCAACGACTTGGCCTTGACCGTCCTGCTTGCCGCCGCCGGCAAGAACCCGCAGGACGTACGCCTCGTGGAGATCCCCTTCCCGAACATGGAAGCGGCCCTCGCCTCTGGAGCCGTCGATGCGGCGCTCGTGGCCGAGCCTTTCCTCTCCTCGGCCCTGGCTCATGGAGCGCGGCGGCTGGTGGCGGCCCCCCACGCGGTCTTCGGCCAGGAGTTCATGATCGCCGGCTGGTTCGCCAAGACGGACTGGGCAGCCGCCCATCCCGAACAGGTCGCAGCCTTCCGCCGCGCCATCGACAAGGCCTCGGCCTACCTTACCGCCCATCCAAAGGAAATGCCCGCCATCCTGACCCGTTTCACCAAGCTTTCCCAGGATACGGCGGCGCACATCGCCCTGCCCGCCTTTGCGGCCGGGCTCAACCTGACGGCCTTGCAGCAGGCCATCAACCTAACCGCTGCCCACGACTTCATTCCCAACTCCTTTCCCGCTCGGGAGCTGCTGGCGTCGGGACTCGCCTGGCCGCAACGAGACTAACAAAGCCGCCTGGCCCATCTGATCCGCCACGCCAAAGGACTCACGGAACGAAAAGACCGGGAGGTCGCCAAGTGTGGTGCCTGGATTCATGAGAAATTGCAGCGGTTGTGCCGCATGGCCACAGCACCGCCCACGGTCGGCGAATGGAACATGTTCCATGTGCGTTTCATTCGCCTCGTATCCAAGTACAGCGACCGGCCAGGCGATGCCGGCAAACTGACCCGCCGCCTCATCGACGAAAGGGATCATCTGTGCCTGTTTCTCAAGGAAGCCGGTGTCGCCCCGACGAACAATCACGCCCAACGCCTGCTGCGCTTTGCCGTACTGTGGCGAAAAGCAAGCTTTGGCACCGTTAGTGAGAAAGGAGGGCGTTGGGCTGAACGAATCCTGTCCTTGTGTCAGACCTGCCGACTTCGGGGGAAGAGAATATTTCCTATTCTCGTCGATGCCATGACCGCCTTTTTCGCCGGTAGCTGTTCCGAAACCGCCGGTCACGTCCGTCAATGTGGTGTAAATTTCGGTGTGCTTGAGGTGGCCATTGGTCAGGCTGCCCTGGGTGGAATTTGGGCTGGCTGCGCCTCGTTGGGTTGGGGGTTGAGTTCGGCCATGGCCTCGACCTGCATGTAGCGGCTTTGCAGCTGCCACTCGTCGTTTTGCTCCAGCAAAATGGCCCCGATGAGCCGGATGATGGACTGTTCGTTGGGGAAGATGCCGACCACGTCCGCCCGACGCTTAACCTCTTTATTCAACCTTTCCAGTGGATTGGTGCTGTGCAGCTTGACCCGGTGCTGTGCCGGGAAGGTCATGTAGGCCAGCACGTCGTGCTCGGTTTCGTCCATGAAGCTGGCGAGTTTTGGCCATTTGCCGCGAAGCTGGTCGGCGACATGCCGCCAGGTCTGGCTGGCGCTGGCCGCGTCCGGCTGCAAAAAGGCCTGACGTAGGGCGGCGGAAACCATGGTGTGCTGCGATTTAGGGACGCGAGCCAAGGCGTTTCGCATCCAGTGGACCCGGCAACGCTGCCACGTGGCTCCAAACGTCTTGGCGATGGCGGCCTTGAGACCTTCATGGGCGTCGGAGACGACAAGCTTCACACCGGTGAGTCCCCGGCGAAGAAGGCCTTTGAGGAAAAAAGACCAGAACGGCTCGGCCTCGCTGGGGCCGATGTGCAAGCCCACGATTTCACGGCGGCCTTCCGTGTTCGCCGCCACGGCGATTATAGCCGCGACGCTGACCACTCGGCCTCCTTCGCGTTGCTTGAGATAGGTCGCGTCCAGCCACAAATAGGGCCATTCTCCCGTCAGCGGCCTGGAAAGGAAGGCATGGACCCGTTCATCGATGTCCTTGCACAGCTTGGACACTTGGGATTTCGAGATGCCGGAAAGCCCCATGGCCTGGACGAGATCGTCCACGCGCCGCGTCGAGATGCCGCCGATCCAGGCCTCCTGGATGACGGCCACCAAGGCGCGTTCGCTGGTCTTGCGTGGCTCCAGGAAGGGCGGAAAGTAGCTGCCTTGGCGCAGCTTGGGGATGCGTAGCTGGAGGGAACCGACGCGGGTATCAAGGCTGCGGTCTCGGTAGCCGTTGCGGTAGCTGACTCGCTCGGGATTTCGTTCATGGCGGCTGGCTCCGATCAGGCCGTCCACATCGGCTTCCATGAGAAGCTGCAAAACAGCTTCCGCCAGGGAGCGCAGAAAATCGCCGCCGTCGGCCTTTTGCATCAGCTCGATTAAGAGCATGTCCGGCACGGATATTGCTAAGTATCTAATTTCCTTTAATAATCTTGAGCATGAGTACCCCGTATGATTTTACCGAACTGCCGGACGAGTTATGGGCACAATTAGAACCGCTCCTTGACCCGTTTAAGCGAAAGCGTTCTGGCGGAAGCCCTCCGATTTCCTCTCGGAACATAATGAACGGCATCATCTTCCGTCTGAAAACAGGATGTCAGTGGAGTATGATCCCAAGGAGCTATGGATCAAAAAGCGCTATTCATGAGCACTATCGCAGATGGGCGAGACGTGGAGTATTTGACCAATTGATGAAGATATGCCTGGAAAATTATCATCTTCAGCAAGGTCTTCATCTTTCCTGGCAATCCATGGACGGCTCTTTGATTCAGGCACCTGTTCGCACAAAAAAAAGAAGCGGATGAAGGCCTTGGAGCGAATCCAACAGACAGGGGACGCTCTGGAACAAAGATTCATTTGCATGTCGACCAAGAAGGGACACCCCTCGGGGTCATTGTCGTTGGAGCAAATGTTCACGACAGCCGACTGGTTGGCTTAACGATTGAAAATAATAGTGATCTTATTTCCATGTTTAATATTTGCATCGATAGCTAGTCGGTCCTGAAAAAAGCGTTTTCGTCGTTATCCGACGGCCAGTCTGGAGAGATCGTCCTTTGTCTCGCCAAACAGACATAATAGGATGAGGGCAAAAAGCTGCGCCACCTTCCCCATCCACTTCCTGAAGTTG
>JAWRKJ010000202.1:0-10022 GCA_040307025.1 Desulfovibrionaceae bacterium
TCATGACCGCCCCCAGAAGTGCTCAGATGCAACCGGTTTTCTGCGGAATCACTGCAGTTTCTGGTCGAGGACGATACATTAATACCGGCGTTTTGTTAAGCATTGTCAGACTGATGGGCATATTTCAAGGCCGACTAGCTATCACTTATGCCTGGACAAGGGCTATGATTATCCACGTGTACATGAAGAAGTGTATTCATATGGGTTTGAATCGCATATCCGTTCCCGAGGGGAGGAAAAAATTGAGAAGCAAGGAGGTCTTCATCCCGCTCGCCGCTGGGTCGTAGAGCGCACATTCGCTTGGCTGAAAGGCTTTCGCGGTATTCGAACGAGATATTGCCACTATTTATCGACCTTCATTGCCTTTGTGAAATTGGCCTGCGCAATTATCGTGTTCAGGAAGATTTATGCAAAGCAATAGTCGTGCCGGACATCCTCTAATGCCATGCTGTCCTCGGCCATCGTGGTCTCCTTTGGTTGCAGGTGCGGCTTCGCAACTTCACCTTACAGCCAATCGGCCCGATGGCCACCTCGCCAATCCCGTCCAGGCTGGAGGCCATCCCCCGGCCTGGACGACTCCAGAATTTACACCACCTCCGTGGACTCTACCAAACCGCCTGGATTCAAGAGGTCAAAAACTGACCCTGTGAGTGGTTACAAAATAGTTGTCGTCAGGCCCAAGAGTAATTGACGCCGAGCATTGGACCGAGCAGATATGTACTGTGGTCTGTCTGGGCCTGATGCTGTGCCTCGAAAATCATACCTGTCTCATCCGACCGCTCGCCTTCATCCATAGCTTCGACTGCCCCAAAGCCGTTTTTTACAACGGGCCGTTTGGGGATTTACCTGCCTGACGGGCTATTTTTCGTGGAACCAGACCGGAAAGGGCTTCCCACGTGGGCTCCCCCTTGACGGAACGAGTGTCACGCCATATAAAAAAAATGAGACTCTTAAAAGTTTTCAGTGTGAATAGTCGGCTCAAAAAAGTGGGTATTTTTTCGTCAAGGAGACCGGGCGGAGAGTTTGCCAGCTGAGGCTCTCCCCTTCCGGCTGGTAGGTATTCGGATCGTTTTTCGCGGGGTGCGTTGCGGGCAACCGTCGGGAATTCATGCCTTCCCCCTGCTGGCTTTCCCTGCACTGCCCCCCGAATCAGCGCTGGTCCTGGTCGTGTTGCTTTTTTCAGACTTCCGCATCTGGCCTGAAAAACCAGACACCGAGCCGGACCGAGGCCGCGACTGCTTCGCGACTGGAGGCGCCACGTCCTCGCTTACACGTGAGACGATAGCCATATTTACCTTGAGGCACAGGAATACCGCGCTGCACGGCGCTTCTTCTCAGCGCTGATACGTTGCAAGCGATGTGGAGATGACACCATGCCAAACAAGGCGATCAATACAAAAAACAAGTGTTTGATACCAATCGTCCTTGAAAAAGCTTGGTACAAGCTGGCAGAAACACAGTGTGTCGACAACGCCCTTCTCCGCCATGAGGTGGCATCATCGTGGAAAAGATGTCTTGCCTCCAATATTGATCCGAGTAAAGCAATCACTGCCACCAATATTAAAAATTTTATTGAGCAAGATAAAAAATCGGCCATGCTGTTGGCAGCTTCCCATGCGCATGTACAACAACTTTATGATACTATTAGAGGACATGGATACATTATTATTTTGACGGATGCCCAGGGAATCATTCTTACGGTCCTCGGCGACAATAAAGTGATGAACTTTGCCGAATCCGTCTACCTCATACCTGGAGCGAACTGCTCCGAGGATGCGATAGGAACGAATTCACTGGGGACCTGCCTTGTTCAAAAGAAACCCATCCAGATCTTTTCCCATGAACACTATTGCCAGTATTATCATGACTGGAGTTGCTCTTGCGCCCCTATTTTGGACCGCCAGGGAAATCTCCTCGGCTCACTGGATATCTCCAATATCGACAATAAGATCCATTCCCCCGTCCAACTCAATCTGGTGAGGATGACGGCCAAGGCAATCGGCATGGAGTGGGATTTTCATGCACTTCAAGAGGATATCCGGGAGAAATACTATTATTTCAACATGGCGATTGACAGTGTTTCGGATTCATTGATTTTTTTGGACAACCAAAACAATATCTCGCATATCAATAAAAACGCCTTGCAACTCCTTGGCGACACGGAGACCAGCTATATCGGGCAAAATATCCATGCCCTCGTCAAGGAACGTGAAAAAATAAAGCAGGTCTTGGCGGAAAAACAACCCTGGGCATCCCTTCATTTCCAGACGCCCCGCGGGCTGACCGCCGTTTCTATTTCGGCCAATCCCGTCAAAGATAGAGACTTGAAGCAGATCGGTACGATCTGTTCCATCAAAGAAAAAGCAAAAATTTCAAACAATAAAAACATTGCCCGCTATAGCTTCGACAACTTCATTTGTGTAAATACCCGCATGCAATCCGTGCTGCAGCAGGCGCGCAAGGTGGCGGCAACGGAAAGCAGCATCCTGATTGAAGGCGAAAGCGGTACCGGCAAGGAAATCCTGGCGCAGGCCGTCCACAACAGCAGCCCCAGGCGCCAAGAGCCGTTCGTGGCCATCAATTGCGCCGCCTTGCCCCTGGAATTGATCCAGAGTGAACTTTTCGGCTACGAGGAGGGTGCGTTTACCGGAGCCAAACGCGGTGGAAAAATCGGCAAGTTCGAACTCGCCCAGGGGGGGACGCTCTTCCTCGACGAAATCGGCGACATGCCCTTGCCGGCCCAGGCGAATTTGCTGCGCGCCCTCCAGGAAAAATGCATCACGCGCCTTGGCGGCCAGATGCCGGTGGCCGTGGATGTCCGGATCATTGCCGCCACCAACAAGGACCTGCTGCGGGAAATCGCCCAGGAGCGGTTCCGGTCCGACCTGTATTATCGCCTGGCCGGCGAGCGGCTCCATGTCCCCCCCCTGCGCGAACGCAAGGAGGATATCTGGCCGATCATTTATCATATTGTGAAAACGAAGCCGTCGCCCACCCCGACGACCACGGCCTTGCAGTTCACGCACCAAGTCAAGGCCCTTTTGGAGATGCATACCTGGCCGGGCAATGTCCGTGAATTGGAAAATGTCGTGATGTTCTTTTTAAACAGGCTGCACGACCACACCGTGACCATCGACGATTTACCGCCGGAATTGCAACCCCAGGCCCCCATGGACGACACCATGGCCCTGAAGCAGGTGGAGCACTCCACGATCCTGGCCACCGTAGCCAAGCATGGTCACAACATGACCGCCAGCGCCAAGGCCCTTGGCATCTCCCGGACCACGCTCTACAGGAAAATGCGGCAGTTGGAGCGCGCCACCGGCTAGGGGCAACGGCGATTCCCCTTTTCCCCGACCCCCAACCCACAAAGGGCGGGCTTTTGGCCCGCCCTTTTGCGTTATGGTTGCGACGACCTGCCCAAGCCTGGGCGGCGCTTCGGGGTCGCCCTTACTTGGCGGCTTCCTTCAGACCGGCCAGCACCTTTTCGGGATAGGCCGGCAAGTGGCGGATGCGCACGCCGCAGGCGTTGTAGATGGCGTTGACCACCGCCGGATGGGGGCCGCACAGGGGAACTTCGCCCACGCCCGAGCAGCCGTAGGGACCGTGCTCGCGCGGCGACTCCAGATAGATCAGCTCCATCCGGTCCGGGATATCCTTGATATAGGGCACGCCGGCTCCGGCGATGGAGGCATGCTTTTTGAGATCCTCGAAGTCCTCGGACAGGGCCAGGCCGATGCCCTGGGCCATGCCGCCCCAGTTCTGGCCATCGACGGTCTGGCGGTTGTTGAGAATGCCGATGTCCTCGACCAGGGTCATCTTGTCGACCTGTGTCTTGCCGGTGGCCAGATCCACGGTGACCTCGGCCATGAACAGGCCGTACATGTAGCAGGAAAACGGCTCACCCAGGCCGTCCAGACCGCATTCCTTGGCCGGAGCGGTCCAGGTGCCGTTGTAGCGGGTCGCGAGCCCTTCCTTGGTCATTTCGGCATGGGTGCGGAAGCTGCCATCGGGCTTCTTCATGGCCGTCAGCAACTGTTCGCAGGCGTTTTTGATGGCCTGACCGACCATGACGTTGGAGCGGGAACCGCCGGCCGGTCCCGAGTTCGGACACTTGCTCGTGTCGTTCATGACCAGCTTGATCTGGGAGACGGAGAGCCCAAGCGGCCTCAGGGCTTCATGGGCAAAGCCCAGCGTGCCGGCGTCGGAGCCCTGGCCATGGTCTTCCCAGGCGTTGTAGATCGTCACGGTGCCGTCCGGGTTGAGTTCCACATCGCTGGCGGAGGTGTCAGGACCATCCAGGCCGCAGCCGTAAATGCCGAGGGCCACGCCGACGCCCTTCTTGTGGGTGGCGGTGGAATGCCGCTTGGCATTCTCCAAGGCTTCCTTGTACTTGGGCCGCAGGATGTCGATCATTTCCGGCAGTGTCCAGGAATCGGGCACCTGGGCCGTGGGGGTGGTGTCGCCCTCCCGGTAGACATTGGCATACCGGAATTCCAAGGGGTCGATGCCGAGCTTTTCGGCGGTTTCATCGATAAGCAGCTCGGCCGGGAACATGATCTCCGGAGAACCGTAGCCGCGGAAGGCCGAACCCCACACATGGTTGGTGGCCACGGTATACCCCTTGCCGCGCATGTTGGGGATGCCGTAGCCGGCCATCCAGTACTGGATGCCGCGCAGGGTCAGCAGATCGCCGAACTCGGAATAGGGACCGTGGTCCACGGTGTATTCCAGGTCCGAGGCCACGATCTTCTTGGTTTCCCGGTCCACGGCGATCTTGCCCTTGGTCCAGAACGGCGACCGTTTGCCTGTGTAGTACTGCTGCTGGGCATAATTGTAGTGCAGATGGCAGGGACGGCCCGTGGTTATGGCGGCCGCGCCGACCAGGGCCTCCAGGGTCGGACTGAACTTGTAGCCGAAAGTGCCGCCGGCGGGATTCTGGACAAGAATGATGTTTTCAGGCTCGATGCCGAGACCCGGCGCGATCATATAGATGTGCAGGTGGATGGTGATGGACTTGGAGTGGATGACCAGCTTGCCCGCGTCATTGAGGTAGGCAAAGCCGACATCGGGCTCGATATTGAGATGCGGCTGGCGCTGGGTGTAGTATTCCCCGCTGACGACCTCGTAGTTGCCGTTGCTGAAAAACGGCTCCACATCGCCGCCCTTGATGTGGTTCTGCTCGTAATAGACGTTGGGCGTGCCGGGATGGATCTCGATGGCTCCGTCGGCCATGGCCGCGGGCGCATCCATGTAGGCCGGCAGGATTTCCAGGTCCACCTTCACCTTTTCAGCCGCGGCCCGGGCGTTCTTCTCGGAATCCGCCGCCACCAGGGCAATGGCGTCGCCGTACTGGAACACCTTCTTGTCGCACAGGATGGGACGATCCCAGCCGTCGCCCTTGTTGGTGGGGAAGGTGATCAGGCCGGTGATGGCGTTTTTGCCCTTGATGTCCTTGGCCGTGATGACGCTGTGCACGCCGGGCATGGTCAGGGCTTCGGAAAAATCGATGCCCTTGATGTTGGCGTGGGGGACCTTGGCCTCGACGATGGCCAGGTGCAGGGTGCCCGGGGGCAGCATGGTTTTCTGGTCGTCGCCGAACAGCCACTGGCCCATGACCTTGGCCACGCCCGAGGGACGCGGGGCCCGGGAACCGAAGATGTTGCCGTCGGCGGGCATATTGAAATCGATGTCCTGGCGCAGCTCGCCGCGCAGCACCTTGGAGGCGTCCATGACGGCGTCGACCAGGGGGATGTAGCCCGTGCAGCGGCACAGGTTCTTGTGGTTCTGGAACCAGTCGCGCACCTCTTCGCGGGTGGGCTTGGGATTGGCATCGAGCAGCCCCTTGGCGGACATGATAAAGCCCGGCGTGCAAAAGCCGCACTGGGCCGCGCCGTTGACCACCCAGGCGACCTGGAGCGGATGCAGATTGTCCTTGGCGCCGAGGCCCTCGATGGTGGTGATGTTGGCATACTCCGGAAGGCGGCGCACCTTGGTGATGCAGGCGCGGACCACCTTCCCGTCCACGATGACCGAACAGGCGCCGCATTGCCCCTGGCCGCAGCCGACCTTGGTGCCGATCAGATGCAGTTGGTCACGCAGGACGTCGGACAACAATGCATCGGCATCGACGACCAGTTTGCGTTCCAACCCGTTGACGATGAGGATCTTATCCTGCATGGCATACTCCGATTTTGGATAGATGTTATGGGCTCATGGCCGACGCCACCAGACGCTTTGCCCACACAAGCGGCAGACCTCCTCCCCGGATCAGGCACGCTGCTTCGCTGAAAGCAGGTAAACCGACCTGAATCGCGCGTTGCTGGTTCATGGAGGCCTCGACGATTTGGCTGTGATCGCGTCACCGTAGCGGAACCGGACGGCCCGGTCCCGGGGAGGCCCCGGGACCGCTTGCCGTACCGTTTGCCTAGGACGCGAATGAGGTTGTGAAAATCCTTTCCACCACGGCCTCATCGGCTTTGATGGGCGCCATGGGCAGCAGCAGCTTCGACACCGAGGAGTTCATGGTCGTCTTGACCAGAGCCGGGATGTCGGACTTGCTGAAGTAGGCACCCATGTCGGTGCCCTGGCCCACGCTGTGGCACCAGGCCCGCAGCTTTTCCACCACGAAATCCGTCTCGCTCGGGGTCCCCTTGAGGTTGGGGATGGCCGGCTCGAACAGGTCGGCGATCACTTCGGGCACGGCCGGATAGATCTCCTTGACCATGGCCGGCATGATGATGCCCAGGCCGTCGCCGTGGGTGACCTTGGCGTTGATCGCGCTCATGGCGTGTTCCATGGAATGGGTGATGTGACACAGGCCCAGGTCGAAGCTCATGCCGGCGATGGCCGAAGCATACAGGAGCCAGTAGCGGGCGGTCAGATTGCTCGGCTCGGCGATGGCCGTGGGCAGGTAGGTGATGACCAGCCGGATGGCTTCCTTGGCCAGGCCGATGTAATACGGCGAGGTCACGATAGTGGTGGCCGCCTCCAGGGCGTGGTTGATGGCGTCGATGGAGGTGGAGATGGTCTGCTTGGTGGGCATGGTCGCCGTCAGGGCCGGGTCCTCGATGGTATACGTGGAATAGACGTGGTTGGATTTGATGGCCGGCTTGTCCTCGCCGTCGGACTGGGCCACGGCAAAGGAATCGCATTCCGAACCGGTGCCGTGGGAGGTGTTGATGAGGATGAGCGGCAAGGCGCCGGTAATGGGCTCACCCTTCTCGTAGAAGTCCACGGCCTTCTTGCCGGGATGTTTCATGAGCACGGCGGCCGTCTTGGCCGTATCCATGGAACTGCCGCCGCCGATGGCCAAAATGGCGTCGGCGCCGAAATCCAGGCCGATGCTCGCCGCTTCCTCGCAGTTGGTATAGGTGGGATTGGGGCGAACCTGATCGTAGTGCTTCCAGGCCGCATGCTTGTCCAGGGCGGGCTGAACCGTGTCCCAGGCACCGCTTGCCTTGTAGGCGATCGTATCGGTGACCACGAGAATCTTCTTCATGCCCTTGGCGGCGAACTCGGCAACGATATCATCGATTTTAGCGATGGCGCCGACCCCGAAGAACGTGAGCGGCCGGGTCGGTTGCAGCACGAAGATCTTTCTGATGTCGATCTTTTTTTCCCACTGATACATGTCAACCTCCATCTTCCTTAAATGGTTGTACGAAAAAATAAACCCCAGATTGTTCTAGTATCTTACGAGACATTGTCGTTTACAGCAAAAATCGCCAGACTCCGAACAATATTTCCAGGCGTCGACACAAACAACACCTCATTAAAACGATTTGCGTAAAGACAATTGCCACACAAAAACACTCTCAAGGGCGACACTGTTTCAATAAACACAAGAAGAAAACTTTTCCAATTTCATAAATATCAGTATCAATATTCAACTTGCATTTGAGCAAGTTCTGTGCCTGAGAAAGTGCCGCCGCAATCTCCAGTCTGCTGGCTTTCGGCATGGGTCAAAAAAGCGCGAAATGAAAATGGATGGCGACACGTGACCAGCAATGTCAGGCGAAGGGAAGATTGTGAGCGCCGCAGATACTTCGTAAAGGGAAAAATTTTGGGGAGTTATACGATCATCGCAAAACACTGCTGACGATGGGAAAGGATATATGTTAAAAGTTATATGCAGATTCGCGTTTTCCTTTTGCAGTATTCGCTATTTTTAACATAGATAGAAAGAAATTTTCGCAGCCACAGGCGGGTGTCTTCCTCTGTGACAGTGATGCCTGAAAAAGCCTGCACGGGAGCACAAGACCCGTACTCTTTTGTTACAAGACAAAGGCGCCACAGATCCGCATGATCCCGCAAAAAATCATGGTGTTGGCCCAATGATCCGGCACATCCCGGGTGCAGGGCGCTGTTTCAGTTTGCAACAGTGCCCCAGGTCTTCCGCCAGGATGCGTCGGTCGGCGTGGAGTGCATGGTCATCCGCCGCTTCCATGCCAGCCAGTCCAGAGCGCGTATCAGACCAAATATGTCACTTCCAGGCTGATTTCAGGCAGTTCAACGACTTGATGGACGTAGTAAGGCTCCACGTCCGTCAGGCTGTTGCAGCCGCAGTTGCCTTTCCCGGGATAAAGTTCCGTGACCGGACTTGGTCTGAGACTGAGGCCGTACGTCGTTGGTTTGCCCCCAACGCCGAGGTGGATGCGTGTCTCGATTGGACGTGCAGGAGTTTGAAGCTAAGGCGCAAGGACTGGTGAGTCAGGCGTTGTCGCTGTGTGAACGGAAGGTCGCAAGTGGCGCAGAGCCTCCGTCACCTCGCGAGGCGGCCCTTTGCGCGGCCACGCTTTACTGAAGGCGACCGTCAATACGCTCGTCGCATTGTTGAAGGCGGGATGATTTGCTCCGGTAGTCCAGCCCCGGTTAGGGAGGTAATGGCTCCGCACTTTCACCGGAATTTATGCTGTTTGCCTGTGAGAACAATAAGATATTCCGGTGAAAGTGCGAAGGGGCAAGAGCATCGCGACTTGTGCCCATTCCCGCCAGATCGAGATGGGAACTGCGCAGCTCTTAAGCTCCTCGTATGCGAACGAGATCAGAACTTGCACCAGGCGATGGCCCAAGGATATGGGCTAGGCCCCTGGCGGGTGGCCAGCGGCCGGGGAACCGCCTCCTCCCTTATCCGCTTAGGAACCCGCAGCATCTGCCTCCACGAGAATTCTCGTGGCGTCCTTATCCTGGAAATAAAGACGCAACCCCTCCCGCGTCGTGCAGACGATGGGCGTTTTTTGCGAGAACGTCACCACCTGTCCTGCCGCCACTTGCGTCAGTTCAAGCCGGACGCCCGGCCTTATGCCCAAGGATTCAAGGCTTTCGCTGGCATGCGCGCCGGCAAGGATCTGTCGGACAGTGAAGCGTTCGCCGACGCCGACCGAGCAGAACTGGGCCGTTCCGCTTGGGGTGTCGCCCAAAATCTTCGCGGCCATGCCTTCGTTGATTTGCACGCGCTCCTTCCCGTCGACCACGGCCCGGTACAGCATGGGCGGCAGACGCCGTAAAAACGTGATGCGGTCGTTTTCCTTCACGCCGAGTGTGGCCAAAATCTCTTCGATGTCCTGGTGCCCGGTGATGCCTTCCACATGGCCGCTGTCGCCAGGGACACATTCCAGAAGGGGCAGCCGACAGTTGTCGTCAAGATGGACGATCACCTTGGCCGCCAGCCAACCGCTGAGCGTGATCTCGCCGGCCGGCCCGTTTATTTTGGCCGGCCCGACGGCAACGCTGTCATCCAGGCGCGTCAGGGACACCCCTTCGTACAGCCCCAGCCGGGACATGCGCGCGGCGAACCCATGTCCGGCGATCTTGGTGATGACCAGGGGCACTCCGACAGGAGCGGCTGCAAGCGTCGTCAACATACTTCCTCCCTGCGTGGCGCAAGAGCACTCGCGTGCGCACTTTTCAGCAACGGTCTCGAAGCTGCCGTGGCGGCATACCCGAGAATTCCAATCGTCGAGGCATTGTGCAAAAGCGCCGCGAGCACCGGGGACATCCCGGCGGTGGCCAGCAGCATG
>JAWRKJ010000203.1:0-11452 GCA_040307025.1 Desulfovibrionaceae bacterium
AAGTTGCGCGTTGTTCGTCTGTAAGGTCGTCAATCAGTGCAAGCAATGCCTGGAATGCTGTGTTTTCCATACCACCTCCGTACAGGTGCAGTGTGGTACATAACTACAA
This sequence comes from Desulfovibrionaceae bacterium, assembly GCA_040307025.1. Lineage (GTDB taxonomy): Bacteria > Desulfobacterota > Desulfovibrionia > Desulfovibrionales > Desulfovibrionaceae > Solidesulfovibrio. The sequence continues at coordinate 110 of JAWRKJ010000203.1, forward strand.
TAGTGTCAACTGCTAACGCGAATAGAGCCAAAAAGAAAGTAGCAGAATAATAAAAACTTAAATGATGGCGGAAGCGTATAGGAGTCGAACCTACCCGTGACCTCTCGGCCACACACTGGATTTGAAGTCGCATTTTCTAGTCAAATATGGCCATGACTTATCAAAAATATCTAAATAAAACCAAATAGATGAATGCTCAGAAATTTTCTTGAGCATCCACCTTTTTCCAGACCGAGTGGAGCAAAGTTGGAGCAAAAAAATTTCCCCCTCAACGCTTCCGCCAGCCGTAAACAAATCGCTGGCCGTGTCAAAGTCCTCGGTCATAATTATTCTATGGCTCCATCCTCTTTGGGAAACATGTGCGGCATCGACCGGCGTTGCGAAAAATATTGTGCCGGCGTGCTCCCAAGAGCATTCTTAAACATTGTGATGAAGGCATTGACCGACTCGTAGCCCAACTCGGCCGCCACATTCTGCACCGACGCACCGCTCGCCAGTTCCCGAAGCGCGACAACAAGGCGCAACTGCTGCCGCCAGCGTCCGAACGTCAAGCCCGTCTCCCGGATCATCAAGCGGGCTAGCGACCTTTCGCTCATGGCGACACGCTTCGCCCAATCTCCCAATGTCCCCCTATCAAACGGTTTGGCCGCCAGGGCGTCGGCTATCGCTCGGATTTTAGGATCGTTCGAGATGGGGAGGTTGAATCTTTCACGCGGCATCTCGACCAACTCGTCGAGAACCACCCTTGCCAATCGAGCGGCGTGGCTGTCCGGCGGGTAATCCGCCCCTTCGCGGGCCAATCGATCGATGATTTCTTGAATCATCAGGGAGACTGACAGCGTGCAACACTCCTCAGGCAGGGTTGCCGCCCCTGGCTCCACGAAAAGGTAGTTCAGCCGAGCGTTTTCGGTCGCCCGGGCGCTATGCGGCACTCCGCCCGGTATCCAGACTCCACAGTGGGGCGGGACGATCCAGATTTCGTTGTCAGCGGTGCAGGTGACCGCTCCACGCAGTGCGAGGATCAACTGGCCCTTGCGATGCACGTGCCTCGGCACCTCCGCCTCGTGATCCGCAAAGTCGAGTTGTCGGGCGACCGCCGGCCGATCCGTCAAATCGGGGTCGAAGGCAGAGACAGCCGAGCGTGAGACGGACATTGAGGGCCTCATTTGGCATATTTTAGATATTTTTTGGCAACATATCGAGTTCCTTTGAAAAGGAAAAGCGGAAATGATGTCTCGCGTGAACATCATACTTCCTGCAAAGAAAGCGTTGACGAGAACCGGTGTCACCATCGCGCACACGGGTATGCACCTCTTCCGAGCCCCTGCCTTGCAAGCGGATGCGCAAGCGCTGTTCTTCTCGGTGAAAAGCTTCGCCGCAGCGATGCTGGCCTACTACCTTTCGCTACGCATCGGGCTTCCCAAGCCTTACTGGGCCATCATCACCGTCTATCTCGTCTCGCAGCCCTCAGCCGGCGCGTCGCTCGGTCGCAGCGTCTATCGTCTCGCCGGGACGCTGGCCGGCGCCGTGGCAACGGTGGCGATCATCCCGAATTTTGTGAACAACCCGATCATATGCAGTGCGGCCATCGCGGGCTGGATCGGTCTGTGTCTCTACTTCGCGCTGCTCGACCGCACACCACGAGCCTATACCTTCGTTCTCGCCGGCTACACCGCGAGTTTGATCGGCTTTCCCAGCGTATTCAACCCTGGTGCGGTCTTTGAGACGGCGTCAATGCGGGTCCAAGAAATCTCGCTCGGAATCCTTTGCACCATCCTCATGCATCGTTTCGTCCTGCCAAAGTGCATGACGGGCCAGTTCCTCGGTAAACTGTCGGCGACGTTGCGGGATGCGCGACGGCTGGCAGGCGAGGCGCTTCTCGGAGGATCGGGACAACAGGTCCGTCACGCATGCAAGAAGCTCGCAGTGGACCTGCTTGGCCTTCAGGGGCTCGCGACACACCTGCCGTATGATCCGGCCTCTACGAAGCCCCGCGCCAAGGACCGACGGTTGCTCCATGCCCGGCTTTCGCGACTGCTTCTGCTCGCTCCGGGGATCGAGGACCGGGTCAGGGCCCTCCATAGTGGAGACCACGACGCGCCCGACGAACTGGCCGCATTGCTGCGTGAGATTGAGCGGTGGATCGGGTACGGCGACAAGATCGAAAAAGACGGTGCTGCCATACAACTGCTCGACCGCGCGCGATCGCTCCAGACACGTATCGCGGCGAACGCCGCAACGCCTGACGACAGGCTCGCCGCCAACCTTACTCGCCATCTCGCCGAGATGATCGGACTGCTCCACGACTGCGATCGGCTCGGACAAAACATCACGCGCGGCGGGCGATCGTGCGGTGCTGCCGCGTACCAATGGCCGGGCCGCGCGAGCGGTTATGTCTATCACCGTGACCACTGGAAGGCCGCCCGGGCCGCGCTGGGTGCCACTGTCGGTATCATCACCGGCTGCGCCGTATGGATTTGGTCGGCTTGGCCGGACGGTGGAATGGCCGTCTCGGTCCTGGGCGTATGCTGCTCCTTGTACGGAACTGTCGACGAACCGGCACCACACGTCATCCAATATACGGTCGGCACCGTCTACGGCGTGGCGATGAGCCTTGCCTACAGTTTCCTTATCCTGCCCCGCGTGACGGACTTCCCCGTGTTGGTCGCGGTGCTCGCGCCGGCATTCCTGTTCGCGGGGTCCCTCCAGGCGCGTTTCCCGACGATGAACATGGGGTTCGGCATCACGCTCACGATTCCGATCCTTGCGGGGCTGGGCACCACCTACACCGGCGACTTCGCCGGGTCTCTCAACACCATCATCGCACTGTTCGCCTCACTTGCATTCGGCTTGGTGAGCATGACCCTGCTGCAAACCGTGCCGGTCGACGCGGCGATCAATCGATTGCTTCGGCCAAGCCGGAAGGATGTCAGGCGGCACGCCCTCGGCAAGGGAAATGCTGCAGCGCACTGGACAAACCTCATGGTCGATCGGATGGCACTGCTGCTCCCAAAGATGCGGTTGTCCAAGAATTCTTATTCGGACGCGCTCAATGATCCGTTGCACCATCTTCGCGTCGGCTACACCGTTGGTCAACTTCTCCATGTGATCCAGCACATCGACGGCAATATCGGCGATGAAACCCATAGGCTTTTATCGGCGATCGCCGCACACTTCGACACCAAGCGCCGGACGAGACCTGTCGAGCCCATTGAACTGGCCCAGCGCATTGAAATGCTGATGGCACTCATCACCGACAGTTCCATCCAGGACCGCTCGCGGTTGCTCGACCTGCTCATCGATCTTCAGTTCGCCCTCGCTCCGAGTGGCATCCCAAAGGAGGCAGGCAGTTTATGATTGTCGATTGCAATATTGGAGGGGTCTTCATCCCTGGTCTGCTGGTGCTCGCGATCATCGCGCTTGTCGCCACTGTCGTGGTGATTCGCCTCTTCTCCATCGCAGGCATCTGCCGCGTATTCGCGTACCGGCCGATCGTCGAACTCGCCACATTCGCCATCATCTACGCACTGCTCTTGCAGCATCTGCCATCCACCAGAGGACCATTCTAATGAAACGTGTTTTATCACTGCTCGGCCGCTACGCCCTGACGCTTTGCCTTGTCGTAATCACCTCTCTCGTTGCCCTGCAGACATGGGAGCGATACGACGCGCAGCCCTGGACCCGCGACGGTCGAGTGAGCGCACATGTCGTACAGGTCGGGCCGGAAGTCTCCGGTACAGTCAGCACCGTGCCCGTTGTCGACAATCAGTATGTCCATCGGGGCGACATTCTCTATGTGATCGACCCTGAACGGTTCCGGCTCGCCGTGGCGTCCGCAAAGGCCGATGTCGACGCCAAGCGTCAAGATATGATTGTCCTAGAAGCGGCCGCGCGGCGTCGCAGTCAGATTCCAGGGGCCATAACCCCGGAACAGATCCAGCAAGCGACTGGAGCGGCAGCTGTGGCCGCCGCCACCTATCAGGGTGCGTTGGCGGCTCTCGATCTCGCCAAGCTCAATCTCACCCGCGCCACCATCCGCTCTCCGGTCGATGGCTATGTCACCAATCTGAATCTGCGTCCCGGCGACTACGCGACAGCCGGCGTGACGAAAATCGCTGTTCTCGACGCGGCCAGCTTTTGGATCACCGGGTACTTCGAAGAGACGAAGGTCCGGCAAATCCACATTGGCAGCACGGTGCAGATCATGCTGATGGGTTTTGATCAACCTGTAACAGGTCATGTCGAAAGCATTGGACGCGGCATCGAAAACAGCAATGAGACGCCCGGCCATCTTGGCCTACCAAACGTGGAAGCAACATTTAGTTGGGTGCGACTTGCCCGGCGTATCCCGGTCCATATCCATATCGACCAGATGCCGCCAGGAATCGAACTGGCGGCAGGCATGACGGCGACCGTCGAAATCAATCACGCCAGTGCAGCGTCCGGGCAAAAGATGGGAACGATGGTGGCCCGATTAACCCGTTTCTGGACCGACTTCATTCGTTCGCCCATGGGGCAACCTCATTAATCCGCTCCGGCGTTGCTCCATATAGGCGTCCACCGACAAAACGGACGAGGTCTTGCTCGAGAAGTCTCCGAGGCGTCCGCCGGACACTCTGGTGGCCCAGGGCACCAAAAGAATCAGCAGGAAGGACGGTCCTGATTTTCCCGAAGGATGGTTAACGCGTCAGGCAAGGCGTCAAGCACCTTCAAAAGATTGGTCACGGCCCGGCTGGTCAAGGCGTCCCCCTTCTCATACTTGGTAAATGCTTTCGGTCCACCACCGATGAGGTCCCCGGCCGCCGCCTGCGTCAGCCCGAGTTTCTTCCGGATGCGCTTTATCTGCGGGCCATCCAACAGCCCTTCGCACTTCGCCTTCATGGCGTTCAATGCCCGATCGGAGACCTTCATGTCCGCACGGGTATAAAGACCTTCCCCGCATTTGGGACAATACCATCCGGGCATGGCAACAGTCATGGCCTGCCCCTTGTAGGAGAATTCCACGGGCCTCACGTCACGAACCATTTCGGTTCCGTCCTCGTGACACACTGGATTGACTTCCATTTTATTTCTCCTTGAAAGAGAGAATATCAAAGGCCGAAATCCGTCCAGCCATAAATTTTACATACAAAATCCCAGCGGATGAAGGCACATGATACACGTCCTGCCACGCCGTGCTGTCCGCATAGGCGGTCATGGACTTGTAAAAGTGCCGGCGTTCCATGCTCTCAACAACCGACATCATGCCTTCGTAATCGAAGCCGAGGTGGTGGGCTGCTTGGGCGGCGGTTTTCGTCACGGCGATGTCGCCTCTTCTCGCCGCATCCTGGAAAGAGCCCAGGTCGTATGTCGGTTTCCTCTTTTCCATGAATAAAAATTACCATAGAGGTACTTTTTGTCAAGGCCATGCGCTCAGGCCCCAGGCAGAGCTTTTCCGGCCCCGACCTCCCGCCCGTACCCAAACGACTCCCCGACCTTGGCGCGTAAGCCGTTCCAGCCACCTCGCCGGGCTGGAGCCTTCAAAGGCGCACGCCGGGCATTCGCGCGGGGACTTCCCTTACAGCTTCAAAACCTCCCTCCCCCTTCACGCTGACAAGCACCCTGCCAGATGATGCCTTTCCTCAATGCCGTACAGTGACACTTAATGACACAAATACACCTTACACAGATATAACTGGCATAAGCAGCATAAGGGGTACGCAATTATTGCGTGTGTTTACACCATTCATCGACTCATGCTTATACACAGCCATTCACAGCTTCCACAGCTGACAAGGAGTACTCATGGTCACAAAACGGTTCTACAACATCGAGGAATTGTCCATCATTCTTGGGAAAAGCATCGCATCCATTCACGGCCATCTCGAGACTGCTGCGTAATTCTCGTAGGTCACTACGCTCCTCGCTTTTCAGGACCTCGAGGCGTCAGCCGAGGCTGATTTTCTCCCGATCCAGGATCGGTTGCGCCCAATTGGCGGCATTTGCCAGCCAAAGGGGCGCTCGTCCGTTCAGCAGGCGACCCTGAGGACCGCCTTTTTCAGATTGAAGGCCATGGCGTTGAGGAGGAATTCCAGTTCAACCTTGGCCACCCCGAGATATCTCGCTCGAAAGAAGCCATAGCCCCGCTTAAGGGTGCCAAAGACACGTTCCACCTTTGCACGAACGCTGCTGACCAGGCGATTGGTGGCTTTTTCGGCGAGCGTCAGTTCTCGATTCCGGGCGGCCTTGTGCATAATGCCGTCTGAGAGACCCCGGACCGCAAGCACGTACCGGTTCAGCTGGCGACTGTACCCCTTGTCCGCGTAGACGCTTTCGCCAACCCTGGGTCCAGTACAGTGACGAATTCTTCCGTATCGGACCGATTGGCCGGCGTGGCATGCCCGCCGAGCATAAAACCGTCCCGACTGTCCGTGGCGGCGTGGATTTTGTAGCCGTAATAGGCCCGGTTGCCCTTGCGCAGCCAAGCCGCGTCGGCATCGGAGTAGCTGATGGTCACATCCGGCGCGTCACCGGAATCTTCTTCGCGATCCTCGGGCAGCACGTCGAGAACTTTGAGGGGGCGACGTGCGGAGGGAACGACGCTGGCATCGACAATAGCCCCTTCGCGGACGAGCAGTCCCCGGCGTTCCAACTGATGGTTGAGTTTGTCCAGCAGTCGCTTGAGGATATTGCGCTCCACCAGACTCTGACGGAAACGGCAGATTGTGGTGGCGTCCGGCACTTCGTCGTGGTCCAAGGAGAGGCCCGTAAACCTGACAAAGGACAGGCGATCGCACAAGGCCTCTTCCACCGCCATGTCGCTGAGGTTGTACCAGCGCTGGAGCAGGAGGATCTTGAACATGAGCAGCGGAGGGTAGGCCGGGTTGCCAATGCCGTTGGCAACCCGCTTGAGCTTTTGACGAAGCACTTTTTCGATCGGTTTCCAGTCGATGAGGCGATCGATCTCGTCCAGGAAGCAGTCCTTGTGCTTGCGGCGAGCGGCAACATAGTCGGCAATACCGGGCTTCTTGGAAGTACGTTCGTGCATGGTCGCCTCCATCTCTTTGGATGGAAAAAATATACTATAACAACATAATATTACAAGCTATTATCAAGACAGGCCGCGCATCGGTCTCAAATTGGAAGAGAACATCGCCTCCCGCTGCCAAACCCTGAGCTGGACCTTCGGCCGAAAATGGCTGCAAGTCCTGCTCCTGAGCGTGGCCCTGCTGGCGGGAACGACCTTGGGCGGCTGGGGCGTGGTGACCCCGCTCACACACAGGGTCAGGGCATTACAAGGGGAGATTCAGAGCCTCAATGCGAGCAAAGCCGAGCGGGAGAACTCTGTCGGGCAACTGGAAAAGCGGACCTGGGGATTGAAGCTCCTGAAGAACCAGGATGGCCGGTTCATCATCCTGCCGCCAAAGACTTCGGCCCACACAGGCTGGACGGTGGGCAAACAGCAAGCTGTGAAAGTGGAGTAGATTATGACCGAACTCGAACGCATGCTCACGGATGCCCTGAGTGTTTTGGAGCGGGAGCTACGACAAGCACAGGACGCCCAAGCCCAAACTCTTGCCGGACAGGAGCGAACCCTGACCGCCCATGGGGATGCCTTGCTCGAAAGCCAGCAACAAGTTTCGAGTTTAAGAGTACAGCAACGAGAATCAACACAGCAATTGCAACGATTGAGCGAGCTATCCACGAAACTGGAACCGTTATTGACTCGTGTGAATGTTATGCTGAGCGAAAAAAAGAAATGATAACCAGATGGCTCAGTCGAGAAAAAAGTTTAGCCCGTTAAAATTCTACGGACATATGGGGGCATGAACCATGCCTTTGTGCTTAAAGAGTCGGAGTGGCCTCCCACAGGAGGTTTCCACGCTTGCGAAATATAGCCATTACTCCACCTCTCTGTTGGAGCAAGTGGAGCAAAATTGGAGCAAAAAATCAATATGGAGGGAGATGGAGGGGCTAGAAAGCACCGACGAATCGGAAATTATTCAATGATGGCGGAAGCGTATAGGAGTCGAACCTACCCGTGACCTCTCGGCCACACACTGGATTTGAAGTCCAGGCGCCACACCGGTGACGACACGCTTCCGCAGGGAAATGTCTGAGTCTAACCGCTTCCGCCGCCTCTTTCAATCCTTGACACCGCTTCGCGTCGTCAACCGGATGGCGCGGGTGCACCCCAGGCTTGCCGGCATGGTTTTTCTCAAATATCCTTCAATTTTTTTTCACGTGACTTGGCCTTTGGCCCCATGGTAAGCGCCTGGGTCGAAGCCGGCATACATCCGTGCCGCCAACGCCACCCGCCAGCAAGAGGAGCCTATGCGGCCACTGATCACGCTCCTGGTGCTCGGTCTGCTCGTCTCGACCAGCGCCTGTTCCGGAAGAGACAAAGACGCCTTCCGGAATGTCGACCACGATAAAAACGGCAAGATCTCCTATGAGGAATTGCTGTTTGTCTTTCCTGATGCCACTCCGGACGTCTTTCGCCAAAGCGACACGGATAGGGACGGGTTTTTAAGCGAGTCCGAATATGCCCAGTTTCTCAAGCGCGTAGCCCACACGTCCGTGCCCACATCCGCAACGTCGGGCAAACGCAACGGCGCCTCGGACAGCGATACCCTCCAGCCGGCCGTGCCGTACAAAGGCGAGGAAGTTATCGAGGTCAGACCGCCGGCCCTCGAAGCCCCCCATGCCACCCCGGCCAAGGCCAAACCGGAAAAGGGACGCAAGGACGCCAAAAACAAACCCGACACCTCCAGCCGGACCGAAACCCTCCAGTACACCGTGGCCCGGGGGGACAATCTCACCAAGATCGCCCTCAAATTCGGTGTCTCCGTGGAAGACATCACCCGGGCCAACGGCAACATGCCCCCCGATACCCTCCGCGACGGCCAAGTACTCAATATCCCGCCGCACCCGTAGAGACGCAACACACTGCCACCCTTCCGGAACGGACGGAGGGTGGCAGTCCGTCGGTCGCCAGGGACGTCCAGCCTGAACAGTTTTGCATAACCTTTTATCGCGGTTATTCCACGGAGATGGCCGGCACCGCCAAGGTCGGCCCGGTTTTCTTGAGGAAAGACATGATGCGTCGTTTTTTGGGCTCTCTGGCGATTTGCGGCCTAGCCTGCGTCGTGGCCGGATCGGGCTGGTCCATGACCAAGGAGGAGCTGCTGCGGCGGCGCCTGGACAAAATGCAGCAGGCCGAACCGCAACTGCGCGAAGCCGACCAGAACCGCCAAGAGGAGAAAGCCCCTCCCCGGGATGTGGCTCCCCGGTCGGGCAAGGAAAACGAGGATACCGGGCTGCCTATTCCAGACCCAGTGCGGCGGCCGGATCCGGACCCCAAAGGCAACCTGTGGGACAACCGCCAGGGACCGGCCGACATGCCGGCCGGAACAAACTCGGCCAGCCCAAAGCCGGCCGCCTCGCCGGCATCCCAACCAGCCCCGCCGGTCAAGCGCGACCCCAAGGCTGCGGCGGCACTGGCCGCCAAAGCCGCCAAAGCCGCCCAAAAGGGGGATCACAAAACCGCCCTGGCCAAGCTCAATGCAGCCGTGGCCGCCGACCCGACCGATCCAGAGCTGTACAACAACCGGGGCAACGCGCTCCTCAATGCGGGCCAGACCACCGAGGCCCTGAAAGATTACGACCGTGCCATCGTCATGAAGCCATCCGACCCCGCCTTTTTCACCAACCGGGGACTGGCCTATGAACGTCTCGGTAACCCGCAACGGGCTTGCGCCGACTACCAGAGTGCCTGCGATCTCGGGGATTGCACGTTTATCAAGAGTTTCAAGGAAGAAGGTCACTGCCGCTGACCGGCTCGGCAAGGATTGCCACCCCGAAAGTGCCTTCTCGGCCAATCGGCCGGGATCGTTACACTGGAACGGTTCTTGCTATTTATTGTTGGCGATAGCCAAGTCTGGGTCCCTTTCCGGGTTCAGGACGGGCTGCCGCGAAACAGTTCCGGAGGCGGTTTGTGGCGTCATTGCGCATCCTGCTCGTCTGTCCCGACCCCAAAGGGCTTGGCACCATGGCTGCCGCCCTGTCCGGCCAATTTCCGGTTCTGGCGGCCCATTCGGCCAATGACGCCCTGGCCCTCATCAAACGTTTCGGTCCTTGCGATGCGGCGTTTTGCCAAGTCTTCGACGACCCGGATGCCGGCGTCGCCTTTGTCAACGCCCTGTGCCGGGCCAGCCCCGGCATCACCGTGATCGCCCTCACCCAGCTCCCTTGCCCCAAAACCATTCTCCAGGCCGCCCAAAAAGGAGTGGTCAACAGCATCTGCCTGTTGCCGCTTTCGCCCGAACTGCTCAGCGACAAGGCCCGTCATCTCCTGTCCGCGCGGCATCGGAGGCACTGCCTCGAAGTCCCCAGTGCCCATCTCACCCGGGAGGAGGTGGACTTCCTGCTTGGCCGGTGCCAGCCGGAACATCCCCGGCCGCCCCAGGCGCCGAAAGTTTCCGCCCCGTCGTAAGACCAGCTCTATTTCACCCTGTCCTGACGGCGCAGCAAAAACATACCATACGTGGCCATCAGGTTCGGGAAAAAGCGGACCACCCGGCCCTTTTCATGGTGGTGCGGGGTGCGCACGGCGGTCTCGTGCTCGATGGCAAAGCCTTCCTTGCGGCAGAATCGCCGGAAATCCCGGATGGTGATGACCCGGATGTTGGGCGTATCGTACCACTCGTAGGGCAGTTCCCGGGAGACCGGCGCCCGCCCCCGGAACAGCAGCTGACCCCGGATGCGGTAAAAAGCGAAGTTGGGAAAGCTCACGATGCCGCGCTTGCCCACGCGCAGCATCTGGCCGATGAGGCTGGCCGGATCGTAGACCTGCTGCAAGGTCTGGGACAGGATCACGTAATCGAAATGCCCGTCCGGGTAGTCCCGGACCTCCTCGTTGATGTCGCCGTGCAGGATCGACAGCCCCCGCTCGATCCCACGCGTCACCTTGTCCTCTTCGCGCTCGATGCCGGTACCGCGCACCTGCTTGTCCACGGTCAGACGGTGGAGCAGGTCGCCCGAGCCGCAGCCCAGGTCGAGCACCGTGGCCCCGGGTTCGATCCAGGAGGCGATGAGGGACAGATCATAGCGCATGGTCGGCCTCCCGGCGGACATCCTCGGCCGCCCGGTCGAGAAAACGGGCGATCAGGCCCGACAGGTTGGCGTTGGGCAGCAAAAAGGCGTCGTGGCCCCACCGGGCGTCGATCTCGACAAAACTCACATCCAGGCCGTTTTTCTTCATGGCCTGGACCATGGCCTTGGACTGGTAGGTGGGGTAGAGCCAGTCCGAGGTGAAGGAGACCACCAGGTAGGCGCACCTGGCCTTGGAGAAGGCGGCCCCGG
>JAWRKJ010000204.1:0-3741 GCA_040307025.1 Desulfovibrionaceae bacterium
TTGCCATTTTCGCGTGCTGGAATCGTTCGTTGGGCCGAGGACGCGATTTCCGGGGTTTTCGGGGGCGTGGGAGGCCAAACCATAGGGACAGCCCCAAACGCCCAGGAGAGGGGAGTATACGAGGTCGATTTTCTGGGGAGGGGAGAGGCCGGTCCGGGGGAAGTGGCCGGGGCGGGAAAACGACAAAAGGGAGTTGCGCGAAATGACCACGTCGTGGAGTCGGTCCTACTGCCAGGAAATCACCGCAAGTCCTAAGAGGGTCTGGGTCTGTCGTGTTGGGAACGGTTGGGGCGCTTTGGCGCCGATTCCCCGCCCCCCTTTTGCCCTCTACACAAAATCGCGCCAAGTAGGGCGGCAAGGAGAGCGCTTTGCTCCTTTTGTTGACGTTGACAATCAATATCGATAAAAGGACTTTTTCAAATACTCCCCCCCCACTAAGGAGCCCTCATGCCGCAAAACCTGTCCGTACCCCAAGCCGATTTTACGCCTTTGGAGGCGTTGGCCATGTCCGAAATCGCCCATCGCGCCGTCATGGAAAGCATGCGCCTTGGCCTCTTCGACGCTCTTGCGGAGGCACCTCTGACCGCCCACGAGGTTGCCGTAGCTTTCGATTTCCAGGAGGCGAAAACTGCGGCTCTGCTTGATCTACTAACCTCTCTGAATTTGCTCGCCAAGGACGCGAAAACCTATCGTGTCACGCCCATTGCTTTGGAATATCTCAGGCAATCCTCCCCTTTTTTCATTGGGAAAGGAATGGAACTCAACGAACGGTTCATCCGGTCCATTGCCGCCGACTTCACGGGCCTGCTGCGAGGCACGGCAGACCTGCGCCACGCCACTGATTCGCTGTGGGCCGTGGAGGACACCCTGGAGGGTGCCGAACAGTTCGCCCGCATCGGCCCCTTGCAGGACGCAGTGGCCTTCATCACCCGCTTGCCCGGATGCGAGCGATGGCAACGCCTGTGCGACGTGGGCGGCAACCATGGCGCCTTTGCCATGGCCCTTCTCGACACGAATCCGTGCCTGCGGGCAGACCTGGCCGATCTGCCGGAAGTGGCCTGCGCGGTGACCGCGCGCCTTGCCACAAGCGAATACGCCGATAGGATGACCGCCTTCTCCTGCGATCTGCGCACCTCGTCCCTGGCGCCCGAGCAATATGATCTGCTGTTTGTCTCCCATGTGCTCTATGGCTTCATGGACAATCTCGTGGAAATTCTGTCCATGTTTCATGCCGCCTTAACACCGAAGGGGTGGTTGGTGGCCCATCACATGAGCCCTGACAGCCAGGCTCCCGCGCTCATCGTCCAGGGCAGGGAATTCGTGACCCGCATGGCCGGCTACGCCACCCATGCCATCAAGCAGGAATTCCTTGAAAAGGCTCTCCGTGAAGCCGGTTTTGACAACTTTACCACGGCACAGGTGGGACGATACCAGAACAGCCAGCTCGTTGCCGCACAAAAAGTTTAAAACAAGGTTCCCCATATGAATTCCGTCACGGCGGATACATCGAACCAGGCCAGGGACACGGTCGTCAGGGAACGTCTCCAGGGTATTTCCGAAACCATGCTCATCCCGCTTTGGGCCAAGGCAATGGAAACACGGTCGGCAAATCCCATCATCTGCGACCCCATGGCGGTGGCCATGATCGAGCGCATTGACTACGACTTTTCCAAGTTTAGCAAAGCGCGCCTCACCCAAGTGGGGGTGGCCGTACGCTCCATGCTCTTGGATAATGCCGTGCGTGCGTTTCTCGAACGCCACGAAAAGGCGGTGGTCATCAACCTTGGGGCGGGGCTGGATACCAGGCACGCCCGCCTCGCCCCCCACAATACCTCTTGGTACGACCTTGATCTGCCCGAGGCCATTGCCTGGCGGCGCAAGTTCTTTCCCGAAGACGAAACTTGCCGGTACATCGCCAAATCCGTCTTTGATCTTTCCTGGATGAATGCAGTGGAGATGAACGGCCCCGTCTTGCTGCTGGCGGAAGGCTTGTTCATGTATTTCCCGGAAGAAAAATTGCGCCCCCTGTTCCAGGCCATGGTCGATCGATTCCCCGGAGCGGAGATGCTGCTTGAACTACTGGCGCCATTTTGGGTTGGCAAAAGTAAAAAACATGAATCCGTAAAAATGACGGCAAGCATTCCAGAGTTTTTGTGGGGCATCAAAAACGCCCAGGAACTCGGCGCTTGGCATCCGCGCCTGCGACTCGTGGATGAATGGAACTATTTTGATTTTCATAAGGACCGCTGGAAATTGTTCGGCTATGTCGCCAGATTTCCTGGTCTGCGCAAGCATTTAGCTTGTCGTATCGTGCATCTGCGCTTCGGCAAAAATGCATATGAGACTCCCATAACCGGATCGACGGCATAAGGAGCTCGGTACACTTCTATCGGGACAGCCCCAAACTCGCAGGAGAGGGGCGTATCCGAGGTCGAATTTCAGGGAAGGGAGAGAGGCCGGTCCGGGGGAAGTGGCCGGGGCGGGGGGAACGACAACTACCGGGTCACCCAGGACGCCGGCGTGGGTCAGTGCTGGGGCCAAGAAAATCAGCGCCGAAAATTAACCCCCTCCCCAGGTCGACGGCAAGGTCCTTCCGATTTTTCCGTGGGTAGGTGACCGGCTATGGTCAGTCCCGGAGGGCGACCATGAAGGACACGGACCTGTATTCTCGGATTCTGGGGCTGAGCGACCCGTGGTTTGTTGCCGACGTCGATTTGGACACGGCTGGAGGTCGGGTGGATGTCCATGTTGATCATGCTGCCGGTGTCCGCTGGCGCTGTCCGACCTGTGGCCGCGAGCTGGCTTGTCGGGATCATGCCGAGCCTCGGGTATGGCGTCACCTCGACACCTGCCAGTTCAAGACCTTCCTTCATGCCCGGGTTCCGCGCGTGGAGTGCCCCGAGCACGGTGTGCTTCAGGTGAAAGTGCCTTGGGCCGAGGCTAAAGGGCGTTTTACCTTGCTCATGGAGCGCTTGATCATCGGTAAGCGCTCAATAAGGCGCATCTTGTCAGGGCAATCGGAAGGCGGCAGAAGTTCAGGCAGGGATAACCAGGCTTTTGGGATCGATGTACTGTGGCAGGAGGGCCTTGCGCTGGGCGTCGGAAGTTGCCGTCGGCAAGTGCTCGAAGAGGTGACGCAGATAACGGTACGGCTCCAGGTCGTTGGCCTTGGCGGTCTCGATGAGGGAGTACAGGGTGGCCGAGGCGTCGGCCCCGCGTGGGTGGCCTGAGAAAAGCCAGTTCTTGCGCCCCACGGCAAAGGGACGGATGGCGTTTTCGGCCAGGTTGTTGTCCGGGCGCAGCCGGCCGTCTTCCAGATAGACGAGCAGACGGCCCCACTGTTTGAGGGCATAGCCGATGGCCTTGCCGAGCAAGCTCTTGGGCGGGGTGGTGGTGACGCGAGCATCGAGCAGAGCCTTGAGCTTGTCCAGGATGGGCCTGGATTTTTCGGCTCGCAAAGCCTTGATCTGCTCTGGATCGAGCCTCTGCTTTTCGGCTTGGTGCTCCAATCGCGAACTGCTCCGCCAGGAAGACGAACGCCTCAAAGGGACCAAATACATCTGGCTTTACCGGGAAGAGAACCTTCCGGACAAGCACCGCCCGACCTTGGAAGCCCTGAAGGCCACGAACCTGAAGGTGGCCAAGGCCTGGGCCATGAAGGAAAGCCTGTCCGGGTTGTGGAACTACCTCAGCGTCGGCTGGGCCAAACGGTTCATGAAACGCTGGCTGACCTGGGTGAGG
>JAWRKJ010000205.1:0-6496 GCA_040307025.1 Desulfovibrionaceae bacterium
GCGGCCGGGGCCGCGTGCGACAACCGCGCGCACGTCTCGCGGGCCGCCGCCAGCATGGCCTGCCGGCGCGGTTCGTCGGCCAACAACCGTCGAACCGCCGTCTGCCACGCCGCCGTCTCCATGGGCGCCACCAGCCCGTCCCGGCCGTCGGTGACCACGGCCGCACAGGCCGAACCGGCCGCATAGACCCCGACCGCTCCCGAACGGGTGATATCGAAAAATTTGACGTGGGACCGGGCGGCGTTGAAGGCGGTTGGAAGTTGCGGCGCCAAGCCGACCCGCCGGCCAGGCCACCGCCCGAACCGGCAGTAGTCCGGCCAGGACAGGGGACGCACCACCGTCACCCGGGGCAGTCCGGCATAAAGTCGCGCCACCGCCCGGCCACCCACGAGTTCTACCTCCAGGTCGGCCGCGTCCGCAACCAGTCCGGCCACCAGCGGCCGCAGCCAGGCGATCTCGGCCCTGTGGGAGGCGGTGCCGTGGTAAAACAGGCACCGTCCCCTGCCCTCTGCCCCGGCCGCGTCCACTTCCGGCAGCGGGGCCGGTGGCACGAGCCGCGGGGCGCTGGCAGCGTATTTGGCCGCCAGCCACGGCGTAGACACCCAAAGCGAGGCTCCCATGCGGCGCAACCAGCCGGCATGCCGCCCGGCCAGCCGGTAAAGCTTCCAACGGTAGCGCCACGGCAGGCCGACGGCGGCCGACGGATCGAGCAGATCGTCGTCCATGAAATAGGCCAGCCCGGCCAGTCTGGCCCGGACGGCCGCGATGGCCCGGCACCAGGGTCCGGACAGGTAGCGGTCGATCACGACCATGGTCCCGGCCAATTCCCCGGCCGGCGGCACCTCGGCCAGGTCGCGGCGCACCACCGTCGCCCCGACCGCAGCCAGGGCCGGCAGCAGATAGTAGGCCGCACTCGGATTATCGCGCTCCTCGACCAGCTGAATGGTAAGGCCCGGGGCCGGGATCAGCGGGGCCATGGCTTGACCACCAGCGGAGCGCAGTTGAGGACAACATCGGCCCGGGCCGTGTCAATTCCAGTTTCGGAGTGATTGTCCTGACCCGACAGCGGGCCACCGGTTCCAGACGCCGCAGGCCCAGGGGTATGCCGTCCCCGGACCGGACACCGCCCGCGTCGGGGCCGGCCAGCGTCAGTCGGCCTTCCGATCGGCATGATCAGTCTCCTCCGTCGCGGGTGCGGGTCCGGCCTGCTGCCGCCGCTTCCAGCAGGCGCGCAGCCAGGCGTCGCGAGGACCGCCTGGATAACCGACCATGGCTGCGGCCAGGTCGTCGGGGCTCAGGCTGTCGCGCCAGGTTTCGAATTGGGCGGTTTCGGCCTGCTTGCGGGCGGTGGTGACGGCCCGGGCATCCTGTTCGGCGTCCCGGGCGGCCTGCTCCTCGGGCGAAACGTAACCAGCCGGCCGGCGATAGTAACCCGTGCGAGCCAGAGCGGTAAACACCCAGGAACAGGGGTCGGCTACGGGATTGCCGTTTTTGTCGGCCATGACGCCGCGTTCGAGTTCCCATTCGGCGTGATCCAGACTGCGGACAAGGCGGTCCGGCGATTTTTGTTGGGCGGCGAGATTTTGCAGGACTTGTTCGATCTGCTCGGGACCGAAACCGACCCGGTGGAGGTTGGGCCACGTGAGTTCAAAAGTCTTTGAAGAGAAAGATAGAGAAGATTCTTTTCTATCTTTCTTAGAGTCTTTTTGGTCAGACCACATGGTCAATCCATGTGGTCTGACCGTTTGGTCAATCCATGTGGGATTGAGGAAGACAATCCGCAGACCATCATTCCCAATGCGCGATTTGCGGATGCGGCCGGAACGCTCGAAAAGCGTCAGGGTCTTGCGTAGGGTTGCTGGAGGTATCGCAAGTATTTCCGAGAGATTATTGACGCTGGTGATGATATCCGGGTTGGCGGCCAGATAGCCAAACACGGTTTTTTGTTGCCGTGTCTTGGTGAGCGGTTTGGGATCAGTCAGGTTTATGGTCTGACCACTTGGTTCGTCCATCCGGTCAGACCGTGTGGTCAAACCAGCTGGTCTGACCGGATGGACCATTTGGTTTGACCGGTCAGACCACGTGGTTTGACTGAATGGTCTGACCATCTGGTCTGGCCGTGTGGTCTGACCATCTGGTGTTCCTGTCGGCGCCACGACAGGCGTAGCCGTTTCGCGGGGGAAGGCCGAACCCACCGGTTCTGGTTTGTCCGGTTCAGGCGACCGCGCCGGAGAGCGTGTCAGGAACGACGAGACGTTGTGGGCGATACGGGACAGATCTGGTTCGGCGTCCAGGGCGCTGACGGCGTTGAGCTGTTCAAACAGGCTCGCCTTGGTGCCTTTCGGTTTGTCGGGCGGCCCTGCGGCCGCGTCTGTCGGCGCTGGCGCAGGGCGGGAAACCCGGGAGAGGAAACTGGTGATGCCTTTGCGTTCGGCCATGGCGGTCTCCGCGCTAGTTTGGGACGGCAGTCAAATCCATGACTTCCTGGGCCAGGGTCCGGTAGGCTTTGGCGGCCGGGGAACGGGAGTTGTGGCGCAGGATGGTTTGCCGCAGGTGTTCGGCCTGCTGAAACTGCGCGCTGGCCGGGATGGTGGTGGAAAAAATGAGTTCAGGGCCGAGTTTGTCCGTGAGTTGGGCCAGAGTCACCTTGCCCATGGTCGTGCGCCGGTCCACGGCGTTGATGAGCAAGCGGAAAAAATGCAGCTCGGGATTGACCGAATTTTGGATGTCCTGGATGAGCTTGATCGTGCGCAACAGCCCGTCCAGGGAGAAACCCGAGCCCGAGATGGTGGGTGAGATCACGAGATTGGCCGTGATCAGGGCGCTCATGGTCCAGAAACCGAGGTTGGGCGGGCAGTCGAGGAACACGTAGTCGTATTTCTCGCGCACGTAGGGACGGATGCTGTCCCGAAACAGGGTCAGGTTGGATTCGGCCGCCCGGATGAGGTCGAATTCGATGGCCGCCACCTCCTCGACGTTGGGCAGCACGTCCACCATCTCGTACATGGACGGGTAGATGCAGTCGGCGGTTTTGGTGTTGCCCGCGAAGAGCTCATAGAGGCTGTTTTGGGTCTTGACGCCGGGGGCGAGGAGCAGGGAGGTGGCGTTGCACTGGGTGTCGAGATCGCACACGAGCACGCGTTGATTCCGGTTGGCCAGGGCATGGGCCAAGGTGACGGAACAACACGTTTTTCCAGACCCGCCCTTGTTGTTCGAACATGCGATTATGATTCCCTTGCCCATGGAACGCCCCCTTATTTAGGGGGCACATAACAATTTTTATAAAGGGATATCAAGCCATTTCAGGTGAAAAAAGCCAGATGGAAAGTAGCTTTTATCCTTCAGAGCACAAAATATTTAGCGATGCCGCCTTGGCCTAGGCGACAGGGTTCCCTTCAAAATATTTCTTCCTCCTGGCGGAGCGGCGCTGTCGGCTACAAAGAACGCTCCGTAATTTCCCCCCAACGCGTGTTTGTCCTTGGCCCTGCCGTTACCAATGTCAAAAGGTGGTGAAGACAAAACTGATTTCAGCGAAGGAGCTTTTTTTTGGGGGGGGTGGAAAATCATTCAATGCTTTGAGCAGGAGACCTCTTATCCCTCACAGCAGGAAGGAAGAGTGGCATAAAATGACAGCCGTCCTGAAGGATGGCCCAACGGTGAAAAACACTGCTGAGAAGTGCAAGGGGTGTTCCTCATCCCGGGACCGCTTGGCCGCGTCCAACAGACGGACACCAGTATCCCGGGGCGCGGCCAGAACGCAGCCAAGAAGAGGCGGCGGTCGGGGAATCGCGTTCCGCGACCAGTTGAACCAGCGTGACCGGCTTCGGGATCAGCGGCGCCACGGCTTGGTCACCAGCGGCGCGCAGTTGAGGGAGAAATCGGCCCGGGCGTAGCTCAAATTGGGATTGTAGAACGGATCGTGGTGCATGACCCCTTTCCAACGCCGGCGCATGTAATCGGCTTCCCGTTTGGACCGGGCGCGCTTTCCCGGGGTATCGTCGGGACCGCGGGAGGCCGATTCCAGGTGGAAGAGCACGGCATGGGGCGTGAACACCACCCGCTGGCCGGCCTCGCGCACCCGCAGGCAGTAATCCACGTCGTTGAAGCTCACGGGCAGGTTTTGGGCGTCGAATCCACCCAAATCCCGATACAGGTGGCGCCAGGTGAGCAGGCAGGCGCCGGTGACGGCCGAAAGGTCCTGGGCCAGCAGGGCCCGGTGGCAATAGCCGGGAGCGTCGGCCGGCAGATGGGCGTGCAGATGCCAGGCACAGCCGCATGGTCCGACCACGTCGCCGGCATGCTGGACCCGGCCGTCCTCGTAGAGCAGCTTGGCCCCGACCACCCCGACTCCTGGCTGGCACAACCGCCCCACCATTTCCTCCAGCCAGTCCGGGGCCAGGATCTCGGTGTCGTTGTTGAGCAGGCACAGGGCCTGGCCGGACGCGGCCTCGGCCGCCAGATTGTTGATGGCCGCAAAATTGAAAGACGCGTCGTAGGGCACCACCCGCACCCCGGGCCGGGCGGCCAGCTCGGCCAGATAGGCGCGGGTTTCCGGGTCCCGGCTCTGGTTATCCACCACCACGACTTCCAGCCGGGGATACGCGGTGCGGTCACGGAGGCTCTCCAGACAGCGGCGCAGGATGGGCGCCCGGTCCCGGGTGGCGACCAGTACCGACACCAAGGGAGGCTCGGACGGCAGGGCGTAGCGCACCCGGTAGCAGCCGCGGCCGATCGACTCCACCTCCCCGGCTTGGCCGCAACGGGCCAGATGGGCCCGCACCACCTCCGGATCGCCTGCCGCGGCCGGCTGGTCGGGAAAATGGAACAGCGGCGCCGGCACATGGGCGATCCGACCGGCATCGAGGCATTCGGCGGCGCGCAACAACAGGTCGTGGATATCGCGGGGGCCATGGGCCGGACCGCACGCGGCCAGGACATCCCCGCGCAGGGCCAGGGCCCGGCCGATGTAATTGGTGGCGCGCAGCAGCTCCACGGACCAGTCGGGCTTGAATTCCGGCCTGCAGCGGAAACCCGCCCCGTCCAGATGGTCGTGGTCGGCGTAGATCAGGGCTACGTCCGGCCGGTCGGAGGCCACCCGGGCCAGCCAATACAGGGCATGGGGGGAAAGCCGGGCGCCTGGGCCCGGCCACAGATACCAAGCGGTCGGGTCGGGCGGCCAGTCCGCCCCCGGATGGCCGGAATACAGCTGACCGTCCAGGCACTCCGGGTCGGCCTGGACCAGCACGAAGCGGACCGACAGGCCGGCGCCGGCGATGGCGATGGCGATGGCGTCCCGATCGGCCTGGTCCAGGGTGTCGTGCAGGGCGATCCAGCGGCCGTACTCCATGGCCGGGGCATGGGCATGGAAGCGGCCGGCCAGACGGTAGGCCTCCTCGGGCTTCAGGAGGGCGGTACGCACGTGCAGGCCGACGCTCTTGCGCCGACGTCGGGGCTGGCGGGTGTAGACGGCGAACAGCCGGGCGTACATACGCCGCAACCGTTCGGAAAATCCGACCGTACGCAGGGAAAACGGCCCGACCTCGAACCAGCCTTCGCCCTGCCGGCACTCCAGGATGAGCCGGGTCACGTCCGCGGGCAGATGCAACAGTTCGTTGACCATGCCCCGCCGGGTCACGGGCAGTTCAAAGCGTACGACGTCGCCGCCGCGCCGCTCCACCCGGAGAAATGCGGCGTAGCGGTCACCCCGGCCGCGCAGTGCCCCCCGCAACAAGGTCCAGCCCGACGGCGCCGCACCGGGCGGCACGAGTTCCAGACACGGCCGCTGGCCGCAGATCCGGCAGGTCCCGGCCTGGAAATCCAGGCGATCTGCCCCATCCAGGGAACGCAGTCCCAGGGTTATTTCGTCCGACTCAGGAACGGTCTTGCCTGGATTGGTCATCCATGTCCTCCTCGCTTGCCGCAGCCGCTTTGGGCCCGCATGGGCAAGCCGAGATTGAATCCTGCCAAATGGATCAGGTCGCGTTCCTGCAACCGCCCACAGGTTCACGAGAAGAAGGGGGGCACGGCGTCGACGAAAACCATTTGGGCGCAGAGTCGACACGTTCTGGCAAAAACATGATGCGTTCAGCCCAACGCCATCCGTTCTTATCGACGGAACAAAAGCCTGCGTTTCACTATAGTACGGTAAAGCGCAGGAGGCGTCCGGCGTGCTTGTGTATTGGTCTTTTTTAACAAATTGTACCTGTTATGTATATAAAGCTCAAGTTTTCCTGACAATACGTTGTTTCAAATCAAAAAAAACACAATGTTTTTTCGACATGGGCTCCAAATTTACAGCTCCAGAGTTTATAGTCCAATCATAGCAGACTGGTCCGACAAAATTTTTTTGCTATCGCCAACGCCTGGGCAATGGCCTGGTCCATGTCCAGGTACTGATAGGTCCCGAGCCGGCCGACAAAGGTCACCCGGGGCTCGGCCCGGGCCCTTTCTTCGTAGTGTTCGAGCAAGGCCTGGGCCGCCACCAGGCGCACCGGAT
>JAWRKJ010000206.1:0-6337 GCA_040307025.1 Desulfovibrionaceae bacterium
CCGCCCCTAGAGCCAAGGCTTTCATCCGAAGGCGACGCTTTTCATGCGGCATGGTCTTCTCCTTTCCCATTGGTGAATGCGGATACGACAAAAGCCACGACTCCACCCGCGACTGCGGCCAAGACGTCCCCCCTGTCGAAGACGCCCCCGACCACAAAGGCGGTGAAGGCATCGAACCTGACGGGCAAAGCGGCCATGAAGCGCAAAAACGCCGCATGATCCAGTCCTTGCAGCCCTTCAAACAACACATTGACCCCGATCCAGCCGAGCGAAATCCACAAACAAGGACGGATGCCGGGTCGACCGACGATGCCAATGGTCAGCAGGGAAAACGCGAACACGTGGATAAACGAAGGAAATGAAGACAGTATGGATCGCAAGAACGCTGGCAAATTCCAGGTGGCGTACAAACGACTTCCAACCAGAGTCTGGACCAGGGCCGGACTGTTCTCGCGAAAACTGGCATAATACAAAAATCCAACGGCAAGGCTCAGCAAACCGAGCAAAATTTGCAGGCCATGACCACCAACCACACGGGTTGCATGTGGCCGCTTCAGGCCGGAAAGCTGTAGCGCGGATGCCAGGGGAATCGCATTGCGGTTCATGAGATAACCCCGTCCCTATATCCTCTTTTCCGGACAAACGGCGCTTGGTATGACAAATCCCAACAATCCGCCAAGTCCCGACCATGCCATGAAACCAGACTTCGACCATCCGAGTTGCCAGCAAAAGCTGCCTCGCCAAGCCGATTTTTCGCGCAACGTAACGCCACAATGCCCTGTGTGTCACAGATAGCCGACAGCGTCAATGCGATGTCATTTTAATTGCGGTCATTCGGGTGCGGTTGGCCCATTTTGTCGCGCACGGCATGAAAAGCGGCGCATCGCCCGGGCAAATGCCGAGGATGCGCCGCAAGGGGAAACAAAGGCAAGGAGAAAGGCGAAAAGCTTCCGGTATGGTTCCGCTGCTTAGATGGCCTGGGTGCCGGTCTCACCGGTACGGATGCGGATGGCCTCGGGCAGACTGGAAATGAAGATCTTCCCATCCCCGACTTCGCCCGTGCGCGCCACTGCAATGATGGTGTCCACCAATCCAGGGACGGCCGCGTCCTCCACCACCAGATCGAACTTCACCTTGGGCACGAAATCCACCCGGTATTCGGTACCCCGGTAGACCTCGGTGTGCCCGCGCTGGCGGCCAAAGCCCTTGACCTCGGTGATGGTCATGCCCCGGGCGCCGGCTTCGGTCAGCTTTTCCTTGAGCTCTTCGAGTTTATGGGGCCGTGTGATCACTTCGATGCGTTTCATGTTTCCTCCGGTGCGACGTCACGGGTTAATCGCCGTAAGCGGCTTCGGAATGTTCCGACAGATCAAGACCCAGGGTCTCGGCCTGGGGATCGAGACGCAGCCCCATGACGGCCTTGACGATTTTAAGCAGCACCCAGCTGACGACAAAGGCATAAACGCCCACGACAAGCACGCCCAGGGCCTGGATACCGAGCTGGCCCGGGTTGCCGGCGATCAGGCCATCGGCCCCGGCCGGATTGACGAGCTTGCTCGCCAACACGCCCACAAGCAACGTGCCGAGCAAGCCCCCCACGCCGTGGATGCCCACCACGTCCAGGCTGTCATCGAAGCGCAGCCGGGCCTTGAACAGCACGGCCCCGTAGCACGCCATGCCGGCCAGCATGCCGATCAGCACGGCCGAGCCGGGCGAGACAAAGCCAGCGCCAGGAGTAATGGTGGCCAGACCGGCCACGGCACCCGAAGCCGCGCCCAGGGTGGTGGGCTTGCCCCGGTGCCACCATTCGATGGCCGACCAAGTGGCCATGCCGGCCATGCCGCCGAGATGGGTGGCGGCAAAGGCGCCGGCGGCCACACCGTCGGCGGCCAGGGCGCTGCCGGCGTTGAAACCGAACCAGCCGAACCACAAAAGGCCTGTCCCGAGCAGGGTCATGGGCAGGTTATGGGGCATGATCTGGTGCTTGCCGTGATCCTTGCGCGGCCCGGTGACCAGCACCGCAGCCAACGCGGCCGCGCCGCAGGTGAGATGGACCACGATGCCGCCGGCGAAATCCAAAACGCCCATGGACTTGAGCCAGCCGCCATTGCCCCACACCCAGTGGCACACCGGGTTGTAGACCACGATCACCCAGGCCAGGGAAAAGAGCAGGAACGGTCCGAAGCGCATGCGCTCGGCCACGGCTCCGGTGATCAGGGCCGGAGTGATGGCGGCGAACATGCACTGGTACATGGCAAAGGCGATGTGGGGAATGGTGCCGGCATAGTCCGTATTGGGCGCGGCACCGACACCCCCGAGTCCGGCCCAGGCCAGGGACCCGAGGAGTCCATTCCCGATGTCCGGGCCGAAGGACATGGAATATCCAAGGTAGACCCACTCGAACGTGACGAGTGCTATAAGGATAAAGCTTTGCATGATGGTGCCAAGGACGTTTTTCTTGCGGACCATGCCGCCGTAGAAAAGGGCCAGTCCCGGAATCATCAGCAGTACCAGAGCGGCACTACAGAGCACAAAGGCCGTATCTCCACTGTTTATCATATTCCCCCCGAAAATGGACATCTTGCGGCGGGGTTTAACAAAAGCGGTACTGCGGAGCAAATTCACAGAAATGTGAAGAGACAGACAAAATTGCGCTCTTTTCCTGACCACAGGCGGTTGATCAGGGCTTGCCTTGCGGGACAAAGGGGAGGCAGGGCCGGATGATTTAAAAAATAATAAACTATATCAAAATATTAAATCACAAGTCTGGTTTTCATACTGCGCCGACCAGCACGCATTGAGCTGCTGTTGTTGGCGTGAGACCTGCTGCGAAATGCCTCCCATCTCGATACAAAATTGAAAAAAATGAAAGTGATCAAAATTTTCTATCCTCTCCGACAATTCTGGCAGCTTCAAAAGCAGAGGCAAGAGCCGCACCCACCAGGCCGGCCTTGTCCGACACATCCTCGGCCAGATCAAAGGCCAGATCCGCAAACGGCAGGCTGTAGCGGTCGATGAATCCGGCAAAGCCATCCCAGATGGGGCCGAAGACCTGCGCGTCCAGATGGTTGGCCCGGGAGCCGAGCAAGGTCACCCGGGAAACCGGCGTATCGCGCTGGATTTCATAGGCCAGCATGGCCAGATGGGCGCCGAGGACGCGGTAGATCTTCACCGCGTCACGCCACTGGGCTTCGTTGCCTTCCGTATAAATGTCGTAAAAAAACGTCGCGGCGGCGTGCTGCGCAATCCCGTATTTTTCGAGCAGGCCCAATTCCTCGGCAATGGAGCCGAAGCCGTAAAAGGACAGGTAGCGGCTGATGGTGGCGAAAAGCGCCTCGTCGTGGCGGTTGGCATGCACCGTGGTGACGAGCCAGGGATATTCGTTGAGCCGGTCGCAGTTGCGCCCGCTGGCATCGATGTAGCTTACCGACGGGCAGGCGCCGAAGCGCACGGACAACAGCCGGCTGGCAAAGCCCGGTCCGCCCGGCTCCGCTTCCCCGAAACGCGAGCTGAAAAGTCCCTGGGCAGCCGCGTCGTTGACCAAAAAAAAGGCCAGCCCCGGAAAATGTCTGGCTGCGGACCGGCGCAGGGCCTGATCCAGATCGGCGGCCGCCTCCGGAGTGCAGCTCGCGCACATCCCGACAGTGGGCACGCCCCGGGCCTGGCCGCCGACCACCGGATTGGCCAGGCTCAGACAAAGTGCCGCCGTTTCGGGCGGAAGTGGCTCCAGGGCGCGTGCCACTTCCTCAAAGAGCGTATCGGCCAGCTCAGGCAGACAGCGGGAGGTGGCAGAAGGCCAAGTTTCCCGGCGCCCGGTGCGGGACAGCCGGTAACCGCCGGTTCCGTCCAGGGCGACCAGCCCCCAACCGGTCTTGTGCTGGCCGATATTGATGGCTACGACCGTGTGCCGGCCAAGGAGTGGCAAGGGCGCGACCGGAGCGCACGGCGCGGCGGCCAGGGCAGCCAAACGCGCGGCCTGCTCCGGGTCGGTGTCCAGGACCAAGGGCGCGCCGTGGCATTGCTCGATGAGGGCAAGGATGAAAAGCGGGCTCAGATCCGAGAAGAACTCTCCCCGGTAAAGCAACACGCTGCTCACGCGCTGGAGCAGTTCCTTGGCCAGACTCGCCTCGTCGGCCACGAGACTCACGCGCCGGGCGCCCCAGACGCACAGCTTGTTGTTGATAAGCGCCGCCAGATAGAGCGATGCCACACGCAAGGCCCCGGCATCGAGACGCCGGGAGAGCCGCACCCGTTCGCACAGGGGCCGCTCCTCCCCCCGGTCGAACCAGAGTTCCACCACCGGCCCCGCCCCACCCGGCGTGACGGCAAACGCCTGGTGCCACCGGGCCAGATAGGTGGAAACAGCAATCGCGGTCTGATCCAAGCGTGACCGTTCCGCCCCCTGCCGCATGGCCATCTCCTTTCCATCCCCTGCCCGCCGGACGGGGAGGCAGAGCGCCGATCCCGGCCGGCAAAGCCGACTTGTGCATCGATTCCGTTACGATAGCCGGAAAAGCGTTTCCTGCCTAGATTCCGGGCAAACTTGACATTTTACTGATTTCATTATTTTTCTTAAGCCTCTTGGCCACATGGGCCAAAATCAACCTCGTCGCGGAGTCGCCACCATGTTCGATCCGCCTCCCAGTCACATTCCATTTACCGATAAATACTTTCTCCGCTCCCACCAGATTTTGGAACGGGAAGGGCTCAATCCCACGGTCACCATGCAGGTCTTTTTCCGGGACGGTCCGGGCGTGGTGGCCGGTGTGGACGCGGTCGTCAACCTGATCGACGGGTTCTCGCCCCTGGCCGCCCATGGGGGAAAAATCTTTGCCCTGCCCGAAGGCAGCCGATTTTCGCCCTTGGAGCCGGTCATGCACATTGAGGGCCCGATCCAGGACTTCATCGAGCTCGAAACCATCTACCTCGGCACCCTGACCGCCCGGACATCCCAGGCCAACGGACTCTCCGACCCCGATCTGTCGGTCGTGGCCGAACGGGCCAGCCGCATCCGGGAGCTGCTGCCGGATAAAAACCTCATGTACTTCGGGGCCCGGCATTGGCACTGGTCCATGGAAGAGGCGATCTCCCGGGCCGTGATCGGCGCCGGGTTCGACTCCTGTGCCACGGACGCCGGCGCCCGGGCGGCCGGAAAACCGGCCGGCGTGGGCACCATCCCCCATGCCCTGGTCCTGGTCATCGCCTCCCGGGTCGGCCGCGAACACGCCACCCGGGAAGCCACCATCGCCTTCCATCGGTACATGGAACCCGAATGCCCGCGCATCGCCCTGGTCGACACCTTCAACCACGAAATCGACGATTCCCTGGACACGGCCCGGGGGCTTCGCGGCAAGCTTGCCGGCGTGCGCCTGGACACGGCCGGAGAACTCATCGGTCAGGGCGGCGTTCCCTCGGACGGCCGTCCCTACTGGACCGGGCACGGGGTCACCGTGGCCGGGACCGTGGCCGTGCGCCAGGCCTTGGACGCGGCCGGTTTCCCGGACGTGGACATCGTCCTGTCGAGCGGCTTCGGGGACCTCAAGAAGGTGACGGCTTTCGTCGAGGCCGAGCGCGTGCATGGCCGGCTGTTCTCCTCCCTCGGCATCGGCGGGCTCTTCGAGGCCTGGTGCGCCACGGCCGACATCGTGCGCGTGGACGGCCACGACCTGGCCAAGTCCGGCCGCGCCTACCATCCCAACCCGCGCCTGGTCAGGGTCCTGTGACCCGGGAGTGTGCCCCATGGATTCGGTCTTTATCATCGTCGACATGGTCAACGACTTCCTGCGCCCCGAGGGAAAGCTTTCGTTCCCCAAGGGCGCCGAGGCCATTCCCCCCATTGCCCGGCTCAAGGCCGCTTTCCGGGCTGCCGGCGTACCCGTGGTCTACGACAACGACGCGCATCCGAAAGACTCCAAGGAATTCGAGACCTGGCCCCCCCATTGCCTCATGGGTTCCTGGGGCGCGCGCATCGTCGATGAACTGGCCGCCGCTCCGGGCGACATCATCTTCCACAAGGATTCCCTGACGTTTTTCTACAACGGCTCGGCCGAAAAGCTCTTGCGGGGCCTGGGCGCCACACACCTGTACGTGGCCGGCGTGGCCACGGAGTACTGCGTCAAAGGCTGCGTGCTCGACGCCCTGGACCGGGGATTCGCCGTGACCGTGATCGGCGACGCCATCGCCGGCGTGGACCTGAAGCCCGGTGATACCGACCAGGCCCTTACCGCCATGGGCCAGGCCGGGGCCAGTTTCGCCACGACCGAAGAGGTGCTGGAGAAACTGGGCAGATAAAAAAATGCCTCCGGCGGGGGGGGGGGGGGGGGGGGGGGGGGGGGGG
>JAWRKJ010000207.1:0-29971 GCA_040307025.1 Desulfovibrionaceae bacterium
CCCCCCCCCCCCCCCCCCCCCCCCCCCCCCCCCCCCCCCCCCCCCCCCCCCCCCCCCCCCCCCCCCCCCCCCCCCCCCCCCCCCCCCCCCCCCCCCCCCCCCCCCCCCCCCCCCCCCCCCCCCGCCGGAGGCGTTCTTCTACTCTTGTCCCTCGCCTTCACCAGCGCCGGCTTTGCCGACGGCGCGGCGGTAGCGGCAGGTTTTGTTGGGGCAGGTGAGGACCTCGCCGCCGTCGCGGGTCCTTTTGCGCACGAGGATCTTGGAATCGCACTGGGGGCAGGGCTCAGGCACGGGCCAGTCCCAGACCGCGAAATTGCATTTGGGATAGCTGTCGCAGGCGTAGAACACCTTGCCGCGCTTGGAGCTTTTTTCGACCAGGGTTCCTGAACAACCTTCGCGCGGGCAGGGCACGCCCGTGGAAAAAGGCTTGGTGTATTTGCAGTCGGGCCAGCCGGTGCAGGCGATGAACCGGCTGCCGGTCCGGGATTTCTTGACCACCAGATTCTTGCCGCACTGGGGGCAGGTGCCGACCGAAGCCACTTCCTCGGGCTTGCGTTCCCGGGGGATGATGGCGCCGTCGGGGGCCCGGTCGAATTCCTTGGTGTTCTTGCAGTCGGGATAGCCGGAACAGCCCAAGAATTCCCCGGCCTTGCCAAAGCGGATGACCATGGGCTTGCCGCACAGTTCGCAGGCGATGTCGGTTTCCTTGCCCGCCTTGACCTTGGCCATGTCCTTGGCGGCTTTGGCCAGGGTGGGGTAGAAATCGTCGGTGAAATCGCGCAGCAAGGCCACCCAGTCGCCCCGACCCTCGGCCACGGCGTCGAGCGCCTCTTCCATGCCGGCGGTGAAACCCACGTCCATGATTTTGGCGAAGTGTTCGGCCAGCAAGTCCGAGACGGTTTCGCCGAGCTCCGAGGGCACGAAATGCTTGTCCTCCAGCCGGGCGTAGTCGCGGTCGATCAGGGTCGAGATGATGGCCGCGTAGGTGGAGGGCCGGCCGATGCCTTTTTCCTCCAGCTCGCGCACCAGGGAAGCTTCGGAATAGCGGGGCGGCGGCTGGGTGAATTTCTGTTCCTTTTTGAGTTCCAGGAGCTTGAGTTCCTGGTCCTTGGCCAGGGGGGGCAGGGACTTGGCTTCGTCGCCGGCCTCCATGCCGTACACCTTGAGATAGCCCGGGAAAATGAGGCGCTGGCCCTTGGCCTTGAAAAGCCCGGGACCGGCCGTGATGTCGGCGGCCGTGTCCCAGAACTTGGCCTCGCGCATCTGGGAGGCCACGAACCGCTCCCAGATGAGCTTATACAGGGAAAAGAGGTCCTTGGGCAGCAGGGTCTTGGCTTCGGCCGGGGTCAGGTTGACGTCGATGGGCCGGATGGCTTCGTGAGCGTCCTGGGCGCCGGCCTTGGCCCGGAAATGGCGGGCCTTGTCCGGATAATAGTCCGGGCCGAGGGTTTCGACGATGAACTCCCGGGCCGCGTCGCGGGCTTCGTCGGCGATGCGCGTGGAGTCGGTACGCATGTAGGTAATGAGCGCCACCGTGCCGCGGTCGCCGAGTTCCAGGCCTTCGTAGAGCTTCTGGGCCGCGCCCATGGTGCGCTTGGCCGAGTAGCCCAGGCGCTGGTTGGCGGCCTGTTGGAGGGTGGAGGTGATAAAGGGCGGAGGCGGGGATTTCTTGCGCTCTTTTTCGGTCACGGCCGCGACGCGAAACGGATTGCCCCGGATGGCGGCTTCGGCGGCTTCGGCCGTTTCCTGACTGCCGATTTCGAGCTTTTTTCCCGCGTACTTGACCAGTTCTGCCTCGAACTCGGGCGGGACGTCGGCGGCGAGGCGGGCCTTGAAATTCCAGTATTCCACGGGCACGAAGGCCCGGCGTTCCTTTTCCCGGTCCACGACCAGGCGCAGGGCCACGGACTGGACCCGGCCGGCCGAAATGCCGCTTTTGACCTTCTGCCACAGGATGGGCGAGACCTTGTAGCCGACAAGGCGGTCCAGGATGCGGCGGGCCTGCTGGGAGAGAAACAGTTTCTCGTTGATGTCGCGGGGATGGGTCAGGGCCTCGCGCACGGCCCGGGCCGTGATTTCGTTGAACTGGATGCGGTGGATGGGGACCTTGGCATCCTTTAATATCTCGGCCACGTGCCAGGCAATGGCCTCGCCTTCGCGGTCGGGGTCCGGTGCCAGGTAGATGGTGGAGGCGCTGGCGGCGGCTTCCTTAAGCTTGGAGACCACCTTCTGCTTGCCTGGAATGATTTGATATTGCGGCGTGAAATCGTCCTTCTCATCCACCCCGAGCTTTTTCGAAGGCAGATCGCGCACATGCCCCACCGAGGCTTCCACGGCATAGGCATTACCGAGGAACTTCTTGATGGTCTTTACCTTGGCCGGCGACTCGACGATAATAAGGTCCTTTCCCATGGCAGGCGTGCTATAGCCACCCGGACCGGGCAAGGCAAGGGTTGCCCTTTGCGGGCGCCCGCGTTACCGAGGCGCCTTGGTCCGGCCGAGGTTTGACTTTGTGAAAAAGTGAGAAGCGCCCCGCCACGTGGGACGCATGCCTTACGTCTGACACGTGAGGCTGTTGCAACACAGGGATCGCGCGAAAGCGAACTGCAAGTCGGCCGCGTAACAGAAAGGAATTCCTTCGGGTTTTCAAAGTGCGTCCGCCCTTTGGCCGCCTGAGACATCCTTCCGGCCCCCTGTTGCACGAGTCTTGTTGTGCGTTATTTCCCGGCCCGCCCGGTGCCGGGAGGCTTCCCCGGATGTCCTGTCCGCACGGAAGCCAAGGCAAGACGGACCATGCCCGGACCATCCGTCCCAAAGAAATTTTTCGGGGGAATTATTCTTGGAAACCAGCCATCGTTTCGGACACGTGGTCATGCTCGGCCCGACCAATGCCGGCAAATCCACCTTGCTCAACCGTATTATCGGACAAAAAGTGTCCATCGTCTCCCCCAAGCCCCAGACCACCCGCAACAGCATCAGCGGCATCCTCAGCCGCGACGATGCCCAGGCCGTGTTTTTGGACACGCCCGGTCTGCACCGTCAAAAACGTGGCATCGCGCCGTTGCTGTTGCGCTCGGCCCACGCCGCCCTGGGCCAGGGCGACGTGGTGCTCGTGATTCTGGACGCGGCCCGCTACTCGCGGCGCCGGGAGGAGCTGGCGGAGGACCTCAAACCCCTGGCCAAGCTTGTCGGGCACGGCAGCGCGCCTGTCGTGGTTGCGGTCAACAAGGTCGACGCGGTCAAGGACAAGCCCAGGCTCTTGCCGGTGCTGGCCGCCATCAGCGAGGCGCTGCCCGGCGCGGAACTCTTTCCGATCAGCGCGGCCAACGGCCTTGGCGTGGACGAACTGCTGCGCGCGGTCCTCAGCCGCTTGCCCGAGGGTGAGGCCCAGTATGACGCCGAGGACGTGTCCACGGCGCCAGTGCGCTTCATGGTGGCGGAAATCGTGCGGGAAAAGGTGTTTCTGGCCATGGGCGAGGAGCTGCCCTATTCCACGGCCGTGACCGTGGACGATTGGGACGAGGCTTCCCAGCCCGGGCTCGTCAAGATCCGGGCCTCGATCCTGGTCGCCCGGGAAAGCCACAAGCCCATGGTCATCGGCAAGGGCGGCGAACGCATCAAGGACGTGGGCCAGAAGGCCCGGGTCGAGATCGAGGAGCTGCTCGGGTCCAAGGTGTTCCTGGAACTGTGGGTCAAGGTCCGGCCGAACTGGGCCGTGGATGTGGAACTGCTGCGGGAACTGGGACTCGGCGAATAAGCCGGGCCGGTTTTACATTGCCGGCCATTGCGGCTAGATTCGCGGCATGGAAGGCAAGAAGCGTTGCAGAGGCCGTGTTGCGGGTTCGGGAGACGGTGTCTCCCGGACGTCGGAGGCGAATGGTCATGACACCTTGTGAGCGCCTGGCCCGGGTGCGCGAGCGCATCGCCACGGCCTGTGCCGCCTGCGGTCGCGATCCGTCCGAAGTGACCCTCGTGGCCGTGTCCAAGCTCCACGACGCGGCCGCGGTCAAGGCCCTGGCCGCCTGCGGACAGCGGCTGTTCGGCGAGTCCTACATCCAGGAGGCCGTGCCCAAGATCGAGGCCTGCCCGGCGGACTACGAATGGCATTTCATCGGCCATCTCCAGCGCAACAAGGCCAAATTCGCCGTGGGTCGCTTTTCCCTCATCCACACCGTGGACAACCTGGAATTGGCCCGGGTCTTGCAAAATAAAAATGCCGAGCAGGGGCTCACCCAGGCCGTATGTCTCCAGGTCAACGTGTGCGGCGAAAGCCAGAAGTCTGGGGTCGCGCCCGAGGGGTTGCCGGAGCTGGCCGAGACCGTGGCCGGGTTGCCCAACCTGCGGCTCACCGGGCTTATGGTCATCCCGCCGGTGTTCGACGATCCCGACGGAGCCCGGCCGGCCTTTGCCCGCTTGCGGGAGTTGCGCGACGCGGTGCGCGCGCGGCTCGGCCTGCCGCTGCCGGTGTTGTCCATGGGCATGAGCGGCGATCTGGAGGCGGCTGTCGTGGAAGGAGCCACCCACGTGCGCGTGGGAACCGATCTGTTCGGAGCCAGGATGGCAAGCCACCCGTAACGGGTGGGGACGAACCCCCGGGAGGATCTTGTGGCCAAGAAGCAAGCCGAAGGCGACGCGCCGGAAGAAAAGAAGAAATCCAGTTTTCTCAAATACATTATTCTTGTCGTGCTGCTGCTCGGCCTCGCCGGCGGTGGCTACTTCGCCTATCTCAAATTTTTCGCGGCCAAGCCGCCGGTCGCGGCCGCGCCCGAACCCAAGGCCGAGGAAGCGCCCAAGGCCGAGGAGCATGCCGCGCCCAAGGAAGAAAAGAAGGCCGAAGGCGGCCATGGCGAGGCCAAGGGCGGGCACGGCGGCAAGGACAAGGCCCCGTCCAACAATGTTGCCTTGCCGGCCTTCGTGGTCAACCTGGCCGATCCCAATGCCCGACGCTACCTCAAGATCGTGCTCGACGTGGAAATGACCGGCAATCCGGAACTCATCGAAGCCAACATGGCCAAGATCCGGGACTCCCTGCTCCTGCTGCTGTCGTCCAAGACCTCCCAGGAACTGGCCACCCTGGAGGGTAAGATCATGTTGCGCAAGGAAATCGTGGACCGCCTCAACCAGGCCCTGGGCCAGTCCAAGGTGGCCCGGGTCTATTTCACGGACTTCGTCATCCAATAAGCGACGCCGACAGGGCGAGGGGTTTGAGCATGGCTCCCGATGACATCGATCAGGACAAACTGGCCGCCGAATGGGCCGCCGCCTTGGATGAGCAGGATGGCGGGGACAAGCCCGCGTCCCAGTCCGATATAGACGCCCTGTTCAATTCCGCCGACAGCGGCGGTTCGGGGGGCTCCGGCGGAGGCGGTGGGGACGACGACGCCCTGGCCGCCGAATGGGCCGCCGCCCTGGCCGACGAGGAAGAACAGTCCATCAAAAAGGAACGGGAGCAGGAAACCCTGTCCCGGCAAAGTGCCAAGGCCCAGTTCAAGAATTTGACGCAGGAGGCCAAGGCACCGCGACCGGAAAACGTGCGCCGCGACCTGGACTTCATCCTGGACATTCCGCTGGATGTTTCGGCCGAACTCGGAAGGACCAAGCTGCTCATCAACGAACTTTTGCAACTCGGCCAAGGCTCGGTCATCGAGCTCAACAAGCTGGCCGGCGAGCCGCTGGAAATCTACGTCAACGGCAAGCTCGTGGCCAGGGGCGAAGCCGTGGTCATCAATGAAAAATTCGGCGTGCGCCTGACCGACATCATAAGTCCCATCGAAAGGGTGAAGCAGCTTGGCTGATGTCGCCGCCCCCCTGGCCGCGACCCCGGCCTCGGACATGGGGCTGGCCTCGGCCGCCATCCAGATGGCCGGCGCCTTGCTTCTCATCCTGGCCGTCATCCTGGTCGCGTTCTGGATGCTGCGCCGGTTCGGGCCGAAATTCGGTCTGGGACCGGGCGGGCGGGGCGGCATGCTGCGCCTGGTTTCCCATCTGGCCATCGGGCCGCGCAAAAGCGTGATGGTGGTCCAATTCTTGAATAAGAATCTGGTGCTCGGCGTCACCGACCAGAGCATCACGCTGTTGACCGAGGTTCCGACCGATCATGAAGCAGACAGCACCTTTGCCAAGGCCCTGGACCGGGCCGGCGACACGCCGGAAGACGAACCTTCCGCCTAGGCTCCTTTTCGGGGCGGCTGTCCTTGTGGTCGTGTGCCTGGTGGCCGGTGCGGCCCTGGCCCAGGACCAGCCCACCTTGTCCCTGAGCCTGTCCGCCGGCCGCACCCAGCCCGAACGCGTCTCCTACCTGCTCGAAATCCTGTTCGCGCTGACCGTGCTGTCCCTGGCCCCGTCCATTGTCCTGACCGTGACCTCGTTTACCCGCATCATCATCGTCTTTTCCTTCCTGCGCCAGGCCATGGGCGTGCAGCAGGTGCCGCCGACCCAGATTCTGGCCAGCCTGGCCATGTTCCTCACCGCCATCATCATGTATCCCACTGGCAAGGCCATCAATGACCAGGCCCTGCAACCCTACCTCAAGGAGGAAATCGGCTTTACCGAAGCCTTGTCCAAGGCCGAGGCCCCCTTGCGCGATTTTTTGTTCAAGCACACCCGGGAAAAGGATCTGTCCGTCTTTTATACCGTCAGCAAAATGGAGCGGCCCAAGGACAAAATGGAAGTGCCCACGATCATGCTGGCCGCCGGTTTCATGCTCAGCGAGATCAAGACCGCCTTCACCATCGGCTTCCTCATTTACATTCCGTTTCTCATCCTGGACATGGTCATTTCCAGCATCCTTTTGGCCATGGGCATGATGATGCTGCCGCCGGCCACCATTGCCATGCCGTTCAAGCTGTTGCTGTTCGTGCTTGTGGATGGTTGGGGACTTATGGTCGGTTCCCTGGTCAACTCGTTTTCCACCTAAGGGAGGAGCGTCCATGACACCGGATACGGTCGTGGCCCTGGCCCGGCAAGCCATTGAAGTGGCGCTGTTTTTGGCCCTGCCCATGCTCGGGGTGTCCTTGGTCGTGGGCGTGCTTATCTCCGTGCTCCAGGCAGCCACCCAGATTCAGGAAATGACCTTGACCTTCGTGCCCAAGATCCTGTCCATGTTCATTGCCCTGCTCATCGCCTTCCCCTGGATGATGGACAAGATGCTCAATTTCACCCGGGATCTGTTCATGAACATCCCGGCCTACATCCGCTAAGACCAAGTCGCGCCACGACAACGCGTTGTGGCGCCCGAGCCCCAGGGCGCAGTTTTGCGGGGCGACCTCCAGTGTCCGGTAGCGTCGTGGCTTTTTCCTTCTTGTGCGGCGGGCTTGCTTCTTCTTCATGACGCATTATTTCTCCGATCCGGCTGTGGCGGAAGAAGCGGGAAGGCCGTGTCCCGGGCTGGTCCCGCGTGCGCAACCCGTAGCAAAGGAAAGTTCCATGGTACCGGCGATCAAACTCTATGCCCTGTCCACATGCGAACATTGCCAGCAGGCGAAAGACTATTTCGAGCAACGCGGCATCGCCTATGACTGTATCCAAGTGGATTGGCTTTATGGTCCGGAGCGCAATGATGTGGTGCATCTGCTCAGCAAGTACGCCATGCATCCGGCTTTTCCGACCATTGTCATCGGCGAGAAGGTGGTGGTCGGTTTCCGGCCAGACGAAATCGAGGCCATTTTGCAGGAGTATGCCAACCGCCCGGCGTAGGTACCGGGCGCGATGCCCCACCGCCCCGATGCTGGCGGCGGAGCCGGGGCGGGGATCGGCGACGGATTTTTCAGGCCACAGGGCCGGGGTTGACCGTGGCGGCACGATCAACTCCGGCCCTGTGTTTTGATTCACAGGATGGGCGAGAGCAGTCGGGAGAGCATGACCCCGGTTTTAAACGGCAGGGACCGGTCTTCGTAATCATCGGCCGTGGCCAGGACGCAACGCTTGAAATCGGCCAGGAGCATGGCTTCCACCTGGGAGACGAACGTCTTGTCGGCCGCGGCCAGGGTGATCTCGAAATTGAGCCGGAACGAACGGTTGTCGCAGTTGGCCGTGCCGACCGAAGCCATGGTGTCGTCCACCAGGATGACCTTTTGGTGCAAAAAGCCGTCGCCGTAGCGGTAGAACTTGACGCCCAGGGTCTCGAGTTCCGGCAGGTAGGAGAACGAGGCCAGGTAGACCATGCGGTGGTCGGGCTTTTTGGGCAGCATGATGCGGGTATCCACCCCGCGCAGCACGGCCAGTTGCAGGGCCGAGCTGATCTCCCGGTCGGGCACGAAATAGGGGCTCACGATCCACAGCCGATGCTTGGCCGCCATGATGGCCTGGAGGAAAAACAGGTTGCACGACTCGATGTCGTCGGCCGGGCCGGTGGGGAGTACCAGCACGGCCTGATCGTTACCGTCCGCGGGCCGCATCTCCCAGTCCAGTTCCGGCAACTGGCGCGCGGCCCAGTACCAGTCCTCGGCAAAGGCGAGCTGGACGAGGGTGGCGGCCGGGCCCTGGCAGCGCACATGGGTGTCGCGCCAATGGCCCAGGCGGGGGTCCTTACCCAGGTATTCGTCGCCCACGTTGTGGCCGCCGACAAAGGCCACCCGGCCGTCCACCACCACGATTTTGCGGTGGTTGCGGAAGTTGAGCTGGAGCCGGTTGCGCCAGCCCAGGGTGGTGTTGAAGTCCGAGACATGGACCCCGGCCTGGCACAGCTCGGCCAGATAGGCTTCGTCGAGCTTGTGGCTGCCGATCTCGTCGTAGAGCAGATAGACCCGCACCCCGGCGTGCGCCTTGGCCATGAGCCGGGATTTGAGGGCCTGGCCCAGGTCGTCGTCGCGGATGATGAAAAACTGGACCAGCACGTAGGAGGTGGCCGCGTCGATGGCTGCGAAAATGGCCTCGAACGTGGCCTGGCCGTCGATAAGCAGGGTCAGGTCGTTGCCCCGGGTAAACGGCAGCTCGGCCAGCCGTTCGAGGACCGGAAACAAGCCTGGCACGCTCGGGGCTTCGGGATGGGGAAAGGCGCGGAACGTGTTCAGTTCCGGGGCGAGCGCATCCACCACCCGGTCGCCCTCCCGACGCGAGGTCACATAGCCCTCGAAGCGGTTGCGGCCGAAAATCCAGTAGAGCGGGACGGCCACGTAGGGGAAGGTGATCATGGCCATGACCCAGGCGATGGCGCCCTGGGAGGAGCGGGCCGTAAAAAGCGCCCGCAGGGCCGAGGCAATGCCCACGACATGGCAGCAGCCAAGTACAATGACAAGCAGCATGGGGCCTCCCGATGGTTCGTGTCCGAATGATTTGCGGAAAAGCGGCCGCCCGCGACGCACCCGGCTTGACCAGCCTCGTTTATTCCTTATACCCACAGAGGCATTCCGGCAAGAAAGGCCCGAAACTCCCGCCACATCCAGTCTTCATGGAGGGTTTTCCCATGTCCGAGCACGCCGTCGATCTCGTTCTCCATGCTCCTGTTTCGGCCACGGACGGTCCCGTGGGCCGGGTGGAACATGTCATTCTCGACCCCCAACACGGCCGGGCCACCCATGTGGTGGTGCGGGAAACCGAACTGCCCAACACCCTGCGCCTGGTGGCGGAAAAGCACATCGCCAAGGCCACCCCGGATGGGGTGGTGCTCTCCATCACCCGCAAGCATTTCGAGCTGTTGCAGGAATACATCCTGACCGACTATTTTTCGCCGTCGTTTTTCCTGGGCCTGGCCGGCCAGGAACAGCTCACGTTGCCCATGGCCCCGTCGGGCTGGACCGTGGAACGGCCGGCCACGCCCGAGGGTGCCGTGGCCCTGGTCGGCCACGAGGCCGTGCTGGCCACGGACGGCAAGGTCGGCCGGGTGGATGGCGTGCTGGCCGATCGGGCAAGCGGCCGCGTTACCCATCTGGTGCTGCGCGAAGGCCATCTGTTCGGGCACCGCGAAGTCCAGGTGCCGGCG
The DNA here is from genome assembly GCA_040307025.1 of Desulfovibrionaceae bacterium. Lineage (GTDB taxonomy): Bacteria > Desulfobacterota > Desulfovibrionia > Desulfovibrionales > Desulfovibrionaceae > Solidesulfovibrio. The sequence goes on from JAWRKJ010000207.1 coordinate 9,920, forward strand.
GCCATGGTGGCCCGCTACGCCGATGCGACGGTCCATCTGAACGTGGACAAGGCCGCCATCGCCGCCTTGCCCGATGTGCACGCCTAAGGGAGCGGCGGGGGAAGACGCCTCCGGCGTCCAGGAGGAGGCGCTCCCTCCTGGACCACCCAGACGGGCAGCCGACAGGGCTGCGCATCCGTTGGGGGCGCGGTGTTGGCTAGGGCGTGACTTCTTCGCTTTCTGGTTCCAGGTCGAGCACTTCCTCACCGCCGATGTAGGGCATGAGAATGGGGTTTTCCACCGCCTTGAGCAGGTTGCCGATGGCCTGCTTGAGGCGGTTGATGTTTTCCACGATGAGGTTGACGTACTGCATCTTCTTTTCGACTTCGAGGCGCTCCACGGCCAGTCCGAACAAATGGCGCATGGCGGCCGGGGCCAGGGGCGGCCAGGGGCCGGGCACGAGCTGGATGGCCTCGTTGATCAGGGTCGTGGCGATGTCGTCCTCGTTGTCCAGGAATTCCTCGAAATCCTCCAGGATGAGCTCGGCGCCGTTTTTCATGATGGCCAGCACGTTGTTGCCCACGTGGGCCATGCCGCCGGCGGCCTTGGCCAGGGCGTCGCGGCCCAGTTCCAGCCTTCTGCCCACGGTCAGGGACACGATCCGGGAGCAGTCGCTTAAAAAGTCGGATTCGTAGCGATCGAAAAAACGCGCCTTTTTGGAATAGAGCATCACGAGCCCGAAGGCCTTGCCCCCGGCCTCGCGCAACAGAAACGACAACCGGGACCGGAAGCCTTCCAGATACGGCACGCAGTCGATGGATTCGCCGCCCCGTTCCGGGCCCATGAGATTGTTGGAGAGCACGAACAGGATGTTCGGATCGTTGATCGAGCGCATGACCGGATGCCGGGGGAGGTTTTCCTCCATGATCTTGACGAAGATAGGGGTGGCGTGACCGGTATGGGTGTTGGCGGCGATGTTGACCCAGTTGCCCTCGGCGTCGCGCAGGCGGCAGACGTACAGATCGGCCTTGAGCTCCTTGAGCATGATCTCGGCGCTTTGCTCCAAAATCTCGTCGGCGGTTTGGAAATCCTGGCCGGCGTTGATAAGCTCGTAGAGGATTTCGAGCATGAGCACGGTTTTGTCCTGGGCCTTTTTCAGCATGCCGTAGCGGTATTCCAGCTGGACAAAGCCCGGGTTGGCCCGGCACAGCCCCTCGATCTTGGAGGCTTTGATGACGTCGAGTTCCCGGCGGTAGGCGGTCAGGGTGGTGAGCAGGGTCTGCCAGTCCGCAACCGGCTGGTCCGGGTCGGTCAGGGCCGGCATGAGCGGCAGGACCTCAAGGGAGGTCTTGATGGACACGAGCAGATCGGTGATGGCCACGCGCACGGCCTGGGGCGCGGCTCCGATCAGATTGGCCAAACGTAGACGCACCTCCCCGCCGGTGAGTTCCAGCGGGGGGGGCAGGGGACATTGTTCCGAACGCAGCATGGGGGCATCCTCGCGGTGAATCGCGGCTTTTGCCGCGACTGCCATTGGTGTAGCGCGAACCGCCCCCGGTGTCACCGGGTCACGAAAAGGCGACCGTATCGGCGTGCATGGTTTCCAGATCGAGCAGCAGGGCCTTGCCGGCCAGGGCCGGGGGGCGTCCGGCCAAAAGCCGTATGACCTCGCAGGCCTGGAGCGCGGCCACGGCCATGACCGCCGGGCTCGGACAGCCGAGCACTTCCTCGGCGCTCGGTCCGGCGCCGCCCGCGGCGAGCATCTCCACCGGCGAACAGGCGCCCGGCAGCACCGTGGCCACGATGGCCGTGTACCCGGCCACGGCTCCGGTCACCAGGGGAATGCCCCGGGTCCGGGCCGCCGCCACCAGGGCCGGCCGGTCCCTGAGTCCGCCCAGGGCGTCCACGGCCACGTCCGCGCCATCGAGCAACGCCAACATGCCGTCCGCGTCCAGAAAGCCGTTATGGGCGACAAAGGTGACCGACGGATTGACGGCCGCGGCCCGCTTGGCCGCCTGCACGGCCTTGGGCACGCCCAAGGCGGCGATCTCGGAGAGAAGCTGGCGGTTGAGGTTGGTCTCGTCGAACACGTCGCCGTCCGCCCCGCGCACGGTGCCGACCCCGGCGCGCACGAGGTTTTCGAGCAGTCCCCCGCCCAGCCCCCCAAGGCCGATGAGGGCGGCGGTGGAATCGAGCAGGCGCGTTTGCTCCTCCAAGGAAAAGGCGCGCAGGTTGCGCGCATAGCGCAGGGGACAGGTCCCGGCGGCCAGGGCGGCCCGTTCCACCTCCCGGGCCGGGCATCCGAGTTCCCGGGCCAGGGTGTCCACCGCGGCCACGGACAAAAATCGGCCGGCGCCGCCGTCGGGATAGGTGCCGTCCACGGCCGCGTCCCGCACGGCCCGGGTGATGTCTGGTGGGGGCATAGGGCTAGCCTCCGCTGATGGGCGGAATGAAGGAAAGGGTATCGTCCGGGGAAAGCCTGGTATCACGTTCGGCCGGCCCGCCGTTGCGCAGGATCACGGCCACGGTTTCCGGGGCCAGGCCCAAGGCGTCGGCCGCATCACCGACCGTGGCCCGGTCCGGCAGCGCCAGCCGGCCGTCCGGGGGGACCTGCTCGGCCAGGGTGGCCAGGCAGCGGACGGTGATGTTCACGCCTCGGTCCCGGGCTCCTCGATCCAGCCGGCCAGGGCGTCGATGATTTTTTTGGCCTGGTCCCGGCTCGAAATGGCGAACTTGGACTGGACGCGATAGGTGTCGCCGGATTTTTTGTAGCGCCGGATGGCGAAGCGGTCGGGCCCGTAGGCGTCCTTTTTCGTATCCCATTGGACAAAGCGGAACAGGATGGTGGTCCAGGCGCCCCGGGAGAGGATCACCTTGTCGAGCTCCTTGGTGAGCAGCACCCCGTCCTCTTCGTAATTCACGGTCAAATCGTCGATGGTCTCGGCCACGATGGCATTCCTCGATCAGCAGGTTTCAGATTGTTTCTGGGAGGCGCGTTCCCGGCGCCGTTCGGCGAGCCGGGCCTGGCGCCGGGCCAGCGCTTCGCGGTTACGCCGGCAATCGTCCTCGGTCTCCAGGATCAGGGGCGGTACCTGCCGCGGGTTATGGTCCTCGTCCAGGGCCACGTAGGTCAGGTAGGCCGAACCGGCGTGGCGGGTTTCGCCGGTGCGGGGATTTTCGCACTCCACCCGCACGCCCACTTCCATGGAGGTGTTTCCCACTAAGTTGACGCTGGCGTAAAAGGTCGCCACCTCGCCGATAAAGGCGGGTGTCAAAAAATCCATGCGGTCGATGGAGGCCGTGACCACGGCCGAACGGGCGTGGCGGGCGGCGGCCAGGCCGCCGGCGGTGTCGATGTGGCGCAGGATGACGCCGCCGTGGACATTGCCGGACGGATTGGCGTCCGAGGGCTGCATCCACTGGGGCATGACCACGCAGCTGGCCGAAACGGGCTTGGCGCCCAGGTGGTCGGGGTGCCGGCCGCTCATTGGAAGGTGTACCCCTTGTGCCGCATGCAGGCGTCGATGAGTTTTTTTCGTTCCTCGTCGGCGGTTCCCTCGGCGCGGATGCCGGCCGTGGAAACGTACGACATGGACTCGCAGTCGGCGTAATCGGCTTCCAGCTTGGCCTGGGACACGCCTACGCCGCGCGGGCTCGAGGCGCAGCCTGCGGCCAGGAGGGTCAAGGCCAGACAAACGGCTGCGATGCACGAATGGAACATGGACAGGCCTCCTTGGGCGGTGATGGCGACGGGCGGGATGGCCACGCGGTGAGCCTTAGCGTTCCAAGGCCCACAGGGTCAATCAAGGAGTCATGGTTCGGGGGCGTCGGCATCCCCCCAACCGGAAGCGCCGGAGACGTCGCAATATGATGCAATGGCCATACCAGATGCGCCTGCCGGGAGTAAACCCGGGTTGCCGGGGATTTGCAAGGGGCGCCTGAAACGGTATGGTCAGTCGGGCATGTCTGCCCGGGAGGATATCGGGTGATCAGCCTTGAAGCGCGCATGGACTTGCTGTCCGAATGTGTCAATATCGGTCTTGGTCGGGCCGCCGAATCCCTCAATCGGATGTGCGGCAGCCATGTGCTTTTGTCGGCCCCGGAAATCCGCATTCTCAACCGGCCGAGCCTGACCGCCGCCGCCAGCACCCGCTGCCCGAGCCTGTGTGAGGGTGTTTTTTTGCCTTTTACCGGCGTGATGCGCGGCATGACCGCCCTGGCCTTCGCGTACTGCGACGCCAATGCCCTGGTGGACGGCCTGACCGAGGCCATGGGCATCACCGAGCTGTCGGAGCAGATGCGGGAAGATACGCTTCGCGAAGTGGGCAACGTGGTCCTGGTCGGGGTCCTCGGGGCCATGGGTACCATGCTCGGCCTGCACGTGGACTACCAGCCGCTTTTCACCGGCAAAAACCTCGAACCGCTGCTCGCCGTGGCCGATGCCTGCCGTACCGTCACCTTGTATGTACGGGCGCGGTTTTCCCTGCAACGTTTTTTGGCCACGGGCGAGATTCTGGTGGTGCTCGGCCAGGAAGGCTTCGAGGCCTTGACCGCGGCGCTTGACGCCAAGATCGGCGCTTGACGCCTTTTTTTCCCCACCGCTCCCCACTGTCCCAACCGGCCGTGTGCCGCTTGTCGTCTCGGCCGAAAAGCCGGCGGCGTCTGTTTGCGGGCCAGGAGAAGGGGGTAGCGCGCCCTGGCGCGCCTTGGGCGCGGCCTCGTCGGCCGGGTGGGATCAGCAGCGGCCGGGGCGGCTCAAATGGGCCGAGATGATGCTGGCCGCCGTGCCGAGCTGGGTCTGTTCCTGGCGGGTAAAAATCCGGGGGCCGCGCGTGTCGCCCACGGCCACAAAACCGTTCCAGGCGCCACCCACGTTCACCGGCGCGGCCATGATGGCCTGGAGCCCGAAGGACCGGAACAACTTCTGGAGGGACTCCGGAAAATCCTTGATCAAGCCGGTGATGGTCTCACCGGATTCCAGGGTGTCGGCCCAGTGGAAGGCGTCCAGGCTGTAAGGCATGTGGGGCTCGTCCGTGTTCGGATCGTGGGGCATGATGCCCTGGGCCGTGGCCTCGGCCATGATACGGCCGCACAGGCCGAGCTTGGGGTCCAGGACATTTTGCAACAGGGCCACCCGGTCGGCGGCAAAAGCGGTCAACAGCCGGTGCAGGGCCCGTTCCAGGGAGCCTGGGCCGCCGGCCAACAACTCCCGGCCGAGGCCCAGCAATTCTTCTTCGGCCAGCATCCGCGCGGCCAGGGCATCCTCGGCCTGGCGCCGGGCCGTGATGTCCGTGCCCACGGCCAGCCAGCCCGTGCAGTGGCCGGCGGCATCGCGCAGCATCCGCTTGTCCCAACGCACGATCACCCGGCGGCCATCCTTGGCTTGAATTTCGCGTTCCGCCACCTGTTCCCCCAGGCTCTGGGGAGCCATCATGACCCGGGCCAGAAGTCCGGCCAGGTCGGCCGGTCCGGTCGGCGGCGGGGTCGCGAGCACCCGGGCCAGCTCGTCTTCGGAGTAGCCGAGCAGCAATTCCGAATATTCATTGACAAAGATGAGCTTCCCCTTCGTGTCGAAGCGCAAAATCAGCGTGTGGGCGCTCTCCACCAGTTCCCGGTAACGGGCCTCGCTTTCCCGCAATCGTTTTTCGGCGTTCTGGCGCCCGGCCAGGGTGACCAGCAAAAGGAGCGTTGTCGGGACCAGTACGGTGAGGGCCACGCCGGCGCTCCAAATCAGGGCCTTGTTACGCTCATAGGCCGAGGCCGGCTCGTTGAGGATGGTGGTGCCGGGCGGCAGCACGGTGACGGAAAGGCCGAACCGGCGCAGGGCCCGGTAGTCCACAATGGTCCTGTTGGCGGCGTCGGTCGCGGGGATGGAGGCCGGGTCCCGGCCGTCGAGCACCTGCCTGGCCAGGCCGGCGGCGGCAACGCCTTGACTGGTGGCGCTGACCACCCGGCCGCCCAGGGCGCCGTCGTGGAGATCGAAATCCCACAGCACGAAGATCGGCACCGTCGAGCCGGCGGCCAGGATCGGTATGTCCCCTTCCCGGGGCAGGATTTCGCCGGTTTCCGACCGCAGCCCCCCCAGGCGGAGCGCAATGGCGTCCCGGGGCAGGGCGGCCAGGGCCTGCCGGGCCCGGGACGGGGTGGCATTGAGCAGCTCCAAGGCCCGGGCCCGCCGGCCCAGGGCCAGCATGGCCCGGCGAAACCGGGCCAGATTGCCCCGGCCGGCGGCATCGGTATCCGTGCCCAGGGCCAGGATGGTCCGGACCCGGGGCAGCAGGGTCAGGGCCATTTCCAGGGTGCCAAGCACATCAGGCGCTTCGCACACGCCGGTGATGTTGGTGCGGTTGCCAAGGCGCGAGGGCGTGAAATCGTTGATCCCGCAAAAGACGATCGGCCGATCCGGAAACAGGGCGGCCCCGTGGGCCAGCCAGAAGTCCAGGGCCGCGTCGTCGGCGGCGACGAGGAGCCGGATGGGTACCTTGGCGTATTTACGAGCGAGCAGGGTCAACAATTGCGGCAGGAAGCCTTCGCCGGACAGCCGGCGACTGTCGAGGGATTCGATGTAGACCCGGGCCTTATCAGGGGGAAAAGCCGAGAGAAAACCCCGCACGAGGTCGTCGTTCCAGGAATCGCCCTGATGGTAGGAGGTCAAAAGCAGGATGGCCGGGGGGGAGTTGCCGTCCGTGTCCGCAAGGGCCGATAGCGGTCCCCAGGCAAGAAGCCAAGCTCCGAGCCACAACCCGATAAGACATCGGGTCACGGCGTGACTCCTCCCGAAAGGCAGGCAAGGGATACGGAGGGGTTCCATGGGCTTGATGCAAGGGGCATTGTTGCGATGTAGCGCGAAAATGCCCCTTGGTTCAAGCTCGAAGACCTGTGCGGGCACTTGCGACAGCGGGTCGCGCCACGAAAGCCGCGCCTTGCCGCCCGGTGCCAATTGGGCTAGGACTGGTGAAACTCAAGCCAGGAAGCGTGTTGCATGATGCCCCTTCCCGACGATTTGCTGCCGGAAATGGCCCAGGCTCCGTCCGCAACGGAGCTCGGAGCGACCTTCGAACACCCTTTTGTCTGCCGCTTGCTGGAACTCGGTTTGCCACGGCTGTGCCCGGACGGCCAGGACAAAGGTTCCCGGCGGACGCTCCCGCCGGCCAGAAGGTTGGAAAATCTGACCCCGGCCTCCAAGACCGCCGTGGCCGAGATCAATCCGCCGCCGCTGCCTCAGGTCTTTTTGGCCTTGCGCCGGGTGGTCGAGGACCCCATGAGCGGCGTGGCCGACGTGGCCAAGGTCGTGGCCATGGACCCGAGCCTGACCAGCTATGTGCTGCGCCTGGCCAACAGCGCCCTCTACAACCTCTCGACCCGGGTCGAGACCGTGGAGCGGGCCGTCACCTGCATCGGGCTCGCGGAGATTCAGACCATGGCCCTGGGGGCCATGCTGGGCAAGGTGTTCAAGGAGTCGCCCCGATCCGATTTGCTGCTGCTGCCGGAGTTCTGGCGCCACGCCGTGTCCGTGGGGCTGCTTGCCAGGGCCCTGGCCGAACGCATCGGCGCCCGGGGGCGGGACCGGTTTTTCGTGGCCGGTCTGCTCCACGACCTGGGGCGGCTGCTGTTGGCCATTGCCGAACCCGATCTGGCCGCCATGACCCTGGCCAGGGCCGTGGATGACGCCACCGCCCTGGATGTTGCCGAACGTCTGCTGCTCGGCTTCGATCACGCCGCCCTGGGTGGCCGGGTCTGTTGGAAATGGCAACTGCCCGACAGCTTGACCGAGGCTGTGGCCTATCACCACGATCCGTCCCAAAGCCCGGACAACACCATGGCCGCCGTGGTGCACATGGCCGACTTCATGGCCAATTCCCTGGGGTTGGGCTGCCAGCCCGCCACCGCGCCGTCGCGGCTGGACATGACGGTGTTGACCGCCTTCGGGCTCACCGAGGCTGATCCGCCCCTGCTGCTGGATGCCCTGGAAGCAGGCCTTGAGAGCATGGCCGCCCTTTTTACCGCCTGACGCCACCCCGCCCGGCCCAGGCTTGCAAACCCCACCCCGCAGGGGTAGGAAAGCCCCGGATCGGGGCCTTCAGCCTACGGATGTGTTTCGTTCCAGGAAGCCCATGAAAAAAAATATCGTCTTTCTCGTCCTCCTGGCCACCCTGGCTGCCACCCCGGCCTTGGCCGTCAAGAAGCAGGCCCAGGCCCACAAGCCCAAGGCCGCCGCCACGACACCTTCCGGGATCGTCAACGCCCCGGGCAAGGTCATCACCGAGCCCAATGCCTTTCACGGCACCAAGTGGGGGACCCCCATGGCCGCGGTGCCGGATCTCGTGGTGGTGGAAAAGGCCGGCAAGGCCACCTATGCCACGGTGCCGGGCGTGGTCTACCGCATCGGCAATTCCTTCATGAACAATCTGGTCTATGGCTTTTGCGAGGGCAAGTTCGCGGCGGCGATGGTGGAATTTCGAGGGCGCGCGGCCTATGAAAACGTGAAGAAGTTCCTCAGCGACAAGTACACGCCGCCCCTGGTTCTGGAAGACAAGGCCGACAGCGTGGGGTGGCCCATCGGCAACGTGTTGATCCGCATGGAATACACGGCGGCCGACGATTCCGGCATGTTGAGCTATTTTTACCAGCCGCTGTACGCGCCGTGCATCGATGCCGCGCCCGGATCGGGCAATCCGGCTTCCGGAGCCACGCCGCAGCAGACGCCCGAACCCGCGAAGAAGACTTCCAAGGCAGGCTCATGAACCGTAACCGCCTCGGGCGGCTGGCTTGCGTCCTGTGCGTGCTGTGCGCGGTGCTTGCCCAGGCCGCCGTTGTCCGGGCCGAGGACAAGCGCAGCCTGCCGTTCAACAAGCAAAGCGTCTATAGCTACTTCCGGCAGGTGGAAGAGGGACGGCGCGGCCTGCCCGAGGACCTGCCGCCCGAGGCCTTGCAGGCCAAGTTCTGCCAGCTCTACGTCTCCGTGCTCAAGCGGTCCGGCTACGACTTCGAGGCCACGATCCAAAACGCCGTGCAGTTCGCCGACCGGGGCAACGGCAAGCTCGACGACCCACGCTTTCTTTTTCTGGCCGGGGTGTTCCAGATGCATCCGGACGTGTTTTTGCGCCTGGGTCTCATCTCCAAGGCCACCCGGGACGCCGTCATGAACTACCTGCGCTAGGCGCAGGGGCCATGCGTTCCGGGCTGCCGGACGACAGCGAGACTGGCGGCCGGAATCGGTCTTTCCCTGAAACTGACTGTCGGAGGGCGCTGGCGACGGCAGCCCGGCTAGCCCTTGGTGCCGAGCAGCTTTTTTTTGTGCGCGTCCTGGATCTTGTAATACAGGTCGTCCATCTCGGCGGGTTTCATGAGGTAGTCGAAAGCGCCTTGCTCCATGCCGCGGATGGCCACGTCCACGTTGGCATGGCCGGTCAGCATGATGACTTCCACGTCGGGGTGGGCCTGCTTGATGCGGCTTAATGCCTCCATGCCGTCCATGCCCGGCATCTTCACGTCGAGCAGGACCACGTCCACGGGGTTGGCCGCCAGGATCTCCAGGGCGGCTTCGCCGCCGCCGGCGGCAAAAACCGTCAACCCCCGCCGCGTGAGCCGCTTCTTGAGCGTTTCCACGTAGCTTTCTTCATCGTCCACCAGGAGTACCCGGATCGGCTCGCTCACGGACATCCCTCCGATCAAACTGTTTCAAGCGCATCTTGCATAGCCGCGGCACCGTGGAAATGCAACCGGGGGCGACCGTCAGGACATTGACATCACATACGGGCCGGTCAATAGCAATAAGAAATAGAGGAATTTATATGCCCGACCTGGATACCGATGCCCTTGCCGCCATCGCCCGGATGGCGGGTGAGGCGATTATGGATGTGCGCCAAAACGGCTTCGACGTGACCATCAAGGCCGACCAGTCGCCCCTGACCACGGCCGATACACGGTCCAACCGGGTGATCCTGGACGGCTTGGCCCGCTTCTTCCCCGGCGAGCCGGTGATTTGCGAGGAAACGGCCCAGGCCCCGCCGGAGTTGCGGCGGCAGTGGTCGCGTTGCTTTGTGGTCGATCCCTTGGACGGCACCAAGGAATTCGCCCGGGGCAGCGACGAGTTCTGCGTCTGCATCGCCCTGGTTGCCCAGGGTGAGCCGGTGTTCGGCGTCATCCACGCCCCGGTGACCGACACCCTGTACGCCGGTGGTCCGCAATTCGGGGCCTGGCGCCGCCAGGCCGGTGGCCCGGTCGAGTCCATCCGGGTCAGTCCGCCCGTTCCGGGCGAGGACCTGGCCGTGCTCGGCAGCGTCTCCCATCCCGATCCGCGCCTGGCCGCCTACCTCGACCGTCTGCCGGTGGGGCACCGGCTGGTCACCCGGGGCAGTGCGCTCAAGTTTTGCGCCGTGGCCGAAGGCAAGGCCCATCTTTACCCCCGTCTCAACCCCACCTGGGAGTGGGACACGGCCGCCGGGCATGCCATCCTGCTCGGTGCTGGCGGCAGCCTGACCGGTCCTGGGGGCGCGGCCTTTTCGTACAACAAGCACGAATTGTTGAACGGTCCCTTCCTGGCCCGGGGTTGGAGCGGGGGTGATCCCTATCCGGAATTGTTGGCGTTTCCCTGATGGGCAGGCCTGAGCACGAGGGTTCTGGGGCGGTTTTCCGTTTTAAAAAAAATGTGCGCGGACGACGTCACATGCGATAAGAGGTGCGGCAGACCACGGGAGGACATCCATGACCACCCTGCTGACCCTCTATGTTTCCGGAGACGCGCCGGGGAGCCGTCGCCTGGCCGTGGGCATCCGGGATTGGTGCGACCGTCATCTGGCCGGGCGCTACCGTCTTGATGTGCTCGATATCCTGCAATGGCCCGAACGGGGCCTTGCGGCCCAGGTGCTGGCCACGCCGCTGCTCGTGGCCGCCGGCTGCCCGGCCCGGGTGGTGGGCGACCTGACCGACGTGCCGCGCGTCATGGCCGCACTGGGGCTGGGGTAGGGGTAGGGGAGACGTTTCCCCATGCGAACCGGAAAGGTTCTCGGGAGGGTCCGGAAGGGGCATCGCTCCTTCCGGCCGCCGGAGGTGTTTCTCCCGCCACGCCCTTACAACGGCTCCTCGTGGGTCAGGCAGTGCACGGTGCCGAGGCCCCAGACCAGGTCCACGGCGTGCAGACCGATCACGGTCCGGTCCGGGAAAAGTTCGCCGAGGATGCCGAGCGCCAGGCGGTCGTTCGGGTCGTTGAAGGTCGGTACGAGCACGAGCCGGTTGCCGATGAAAAAGTTGGCGTAGCTGGCCGGCAGCCGCTGGCCCCGAAACACCACCGGGCCAGGCATGGGCAGGTCCACCACCGTGGGCCGCGTGCCGTCGGCCAGGCGGGCGTCGGCCAGGCGGGCCCGGTTTTCGGCCAGGGCGTGGTGGTTGTCGTCGGCCGGATTGTCCTCCCGGCACAGCACCAGGGTCTCCGGGGACACGAACCGGCATAGGTCGTCCACATGGCCGTGGGTGTCGTCGCCGGCAATGCCGCGACCGAGCCAGATGACGTTTTTCGCCCCCAGGGACTGGCCGAAAAAACCCTCGTAATCGGCTTTGGTAAAGCCGGGATTGCGTACCTGGACGGCGGGATCGAGCAGACATTCCTCGGTGGTGAGTACGTCGCCGCGTCCGTTGCCGTCCATGGCCCCGCCTTCGAGCACCACCCGGCGCTCCTGCCAGCGGGCTTCCCGCACCGGCAGGCCGAGTCCGGCGCAAACGGCCGGTCCCACGGCGTCGTCCAAAGCGTGGTCCGGATATTTGGCCCAACCCGTAAAGCCGCAGTCCAGGGCCGCGATGTGCCCGTGTTCGCGCACGAAAAAGGGCATGAAATCCCGGGTCCAGCCTCGGTTCATAGGCGCGGTGAACCAGGTGAGGCGTTTCGGGTCCACACCCACGGCGCGCAGGACCCGCCGGGCAGCGTTCTCTTGCCGGGCGTCCCGGACGAGCAGGCGCACGGGTTCGTCGTGGGCCAGGAAAATCCGGACCATTTCGCCGTACACCCAGGCGATGGGCGCGAATTTCCCCGGCCAGTCCGAGACATTGCCCGGCCAGGCCAGCCAGACCGCCCGGTGGGGTTCGAACTCGGCCGGCCAGATCGATTGCGCGGACATGGTGCTCCTCCTCGGACGCGGACATGCCGCCGCATCCGGGGTCGTGGTAAAGGAACCGGAACCAAGGATCAAGGCGCCTACAACACCCTGGTTTCCTTGTTGCCTTTGCCGGCCGGGCCGGGCACAACCATGGGGAGCCGAGTGTCGCAGTCGTATGGCCCGGGGCCTGTGGCGGATGCGGCCTCGGAAAAACCGGAGTGCCCGCCGTCAGTGGCCCTCCCTGGGAGCACACCGTGAAAAAAATCGTTGTCATCCTGCTTGGCTTGGCAGTCCTGCTGGGCGGTGGGTATTACTGGGTTGGCCTCCACGCGGAAAGTGCGTTGCAGGGACAATTGGCCTTCATCGAGGCTCAATACGGTCTGCGCTTTGCCCTCAAGCACAAGGACCGGGGCATCTTTTCCAGCACCTACCGCTACACCGTCACGTACACCCTGTCTTCCGGGAACACGGCCGGAAAGCCCGTGTCCATCGACGTACTGGAAACGGTCAGCCACGGTCCCATTCCCTTTGCCTCGGGCTCGTGGAAACCGGCCCTGGCCGTCCTTGACGTGACCTTGCTGTCCGGTCCCGATGCGCCCCAGGGCTTCAACAAATTGTTGGAAATCATCCCGGAACTGCGCCAGACGCGCCTGCGCGCCTCCATCGGCTTTGCCGGAAACAGCCTGTTCCGGCTGGACGTGCCGGCCTTCAAGCGCTCGGTCACGGCCGCTGACGGCGCGGCCCTCGCCCTGGACTGGCGCGGGGCCGCGGCCACGTGTGACATCGGTCCCCAGGCCGCGTCCATCGAAGCGACCATGGACGCCCCACAGTTGAGCATCCAACGCCAAGATACCCTGGTGGCGATCCAGGGTGTGGCGGTGCGCTCGGCCACCAAGCTCGACGGGAAAAATCTTTATCTGGGGAAAAGCGTCTTGAATGTGGGCAATATCCAGGTCAAAAACGGCTCGGCCGAGGTCTTGTCCCTCGGGGATCTGATCCTTGAGGGGGACTGCGCGCGCCGGGACGCCGTGGTGGACGGGGGGCTGGCCTTGCGCGGCCATGGTCTGGCCGGGAAATCCGGGGACAAGGTGAGCCTCGATAGCGCAGCTGCCTTTAAAAATCTGGAATTTGCGGCCCTGGACGAGTTCGTGGGCGATTGGACGCGCATCAGCGTGCAACCGTTGCCTCCCGAGGAGCAACAGCGCCAGTTGGAGGAGGCCTTGCATCGCCGGGCGCCGGCCCTGTTTTCCCGCGGGCCGATCCTGGAACTGAACCGGTGTGTTCTCGGCGTGCCGGCGGGCACGGTGGAGAGTTCGGCCCGGCTGGCCTATGTGGGGACCGGTCCCCTGCCCGCGACTTTTCCGGCGGCGGCGTCCCGGTTCACGGCTGCGGCCCGGATCGCCACCACCCAGGCCGCACTGTTCGACGTGGTGCGGCTGGCCGGCAAGGCCAATCCGACCTTGGACGCCGGGCAGGCGCGCCAGCAGATCGAGCTGGGACTGGCGGAACTGATCGCCAGCGGGTTCGTGGTTCGGGACCAGGACAAACTGTCCGCCCGGGCCGACTGGGACGGCAAGGCGCTCACCGTCAACGGGAAAACCGTGTTGCAGTTGCCGTAGCCGCCGGGAGCTGGCGGACATTGGAATGGGTGGACCTTTCCAAGGATGCAGTGAAGCCCGTCGACCGCCGGAGGCTTCCATTCCGATCATTTTTTATCCGCTCATTGCCGGTCTGCGGTCCCAGGAACGCCGGCACAGCGCGAGGAGGCAAGAATGGGACGTTTGCTGTGGGTAGTGCTGGCGGCGGGGGTGGTGTGCGGCGGGTTTGGCTGCGCCAGCCGGCAAAACACCAATGCCATGGACGCGGTGTTCATCCGTTACGATACCAACCGGGATGGCGTGCTGGCCAAGGAAGAGTTTGTCCAGCACTGGCAGGACAAACAACGGGCCGACACCGCCTGGAAAAAGATTGATCAGGAGGGCAAAGGCTCGGTTGATCGCATGCGGGCCAAGTCCCTGCCGCCGGATATCTGGGGCGATATCGAGTCGCAAAATATTTAGAGGTCCGATGCGGTCGGCCCCTTTGGCCGCCGGGCCGGACCGCGTTGTGGTCCCGGAGAACTTGGTGTAATTTGCGCTCGCACCGCGACGAGGGTCCGAGCCAAACCTTGCGACCGCCCCGGGTCGCGCAACCGGTGCCTACCGAGCAACGCATGAAACGGACGTTTTTTCCCGCCCTGATCCTGGTCGTCCTGTCCCTGCTGGTCCTGCCGGCCAGGGCGGTCGTGGCCGAAACCCTGGTCTTCCCGGGCAAGGCCTACTGCGGCCTCAAGGACGACATCCGCTGGCCCTTCAAGGTCGATCCTGCCAAGGCCAGAAAAAAGCAGGATTTCGCCCTGGCCGTCAGCGTCCAGCCCACCAAACCGGACGCGGAGAAAACCGCCGCCGAACTGGGGTCGGACATGACGAGCCTGCGCGTGCTCGCCGTCAACCTCCAGGTCGGGCAGCACGTGACCGAAAACGAGCCCCTGGTCACCTACGCCATGCCCCTGGACCGGGTGATCACGGAAAAGGAGACCCTGTCCCGGGCCAAGGTGACGAGCATCGAAAGCGCCCTGGCCCTGGCCGATTACAAGCTGGCCGTGCTGACGCTCATGCAGTCGGAGATGCAAAAGGGCGTGTCCCTGGAGACCGCTTCCACCGGCAACGTGCGCGAGGCCACGCGCAGTATCGAAAGCCTGACCAAACAACGCGCTTCCCTGACCGCTGCTCGGGAACTGGCCCTGGCCCGCTACGACAACGACGTGGAAATGGCCCGCGTGCGCTACGGCGACAATCTCGACCCGCGCCAACTGCCGCGTCGGGACGCCATCCGGGCGCCGTTCGCCGGCAACGTGCTCTGGGTCAACCCGTCCCTTGTCCCGGGCATGCGCTTCACCAAGCAGACGTCCCTGTTCACCATCGGCCGGCTGGACCCCATTCTCGTGCGGGCCGCCGTGCATGAAATCGCCCTGCCGAGGCTCAAGGTCGGCGATCCGGTCACGGTGACGTTCCACAGCCTGCCCGGCCAGAGCTTCCGCAGCACCATCGCCACCATCAACTACGTGGCTCAGCCCGCCACCCTGCAACAACCCTCCTTTTACACCATCGAACTGTCCCTGGCCAATCCGGACTTGCGCATCAAGGAAGGCATGCGCTGCGACGTGTCCGTCAACGTGCCCTGAACGGGGTGGTGGGAGGCGTGGGACGTCCGTTCCGCCCTTAACGCTGGGTGCCGTTTTGGGCCGAGTTGTTGAGCATGCGCACGAAGATCTCGCCGGTGCGGGTGGCAAAGGCGATCTTGCGCCCTCTGTCTCCGCCCACGTTGGAGGCGGCGATACGCAGGCCCAGTTCGGCCAGGGTGACAAAGGCCGTTTCCACGTTGCGCCGGCCCACGGAGATTTCCTCGGCGAACATGGCGCTTGCTCCGCCGAACACCTTGCACTCGATTTCCTGGCGGTTGATGCCCCGGTGGAACAGCCGGAAGGCAATGTTGCGGATGGCCGTGTCCACGAACTTGTAGGGTGTGGCCTCGGGGGTGTGGAGCCGGTATTCCTCGGCCCGGGGGAGCAGGGCGTGGAAAATGCCGGCCAGACCGCGGCTCGGCACGAAAAACGTCACCGAGACGCACGAGCCGAGCACGGTATGGGCCATGGTGGGAATCTCGTAAAGGCTGCCTTGGGCCACATTGAGAAAGGCCGGCCGGTGATCAGGATAGCGTTCCAGGAGGCTCAGCATGAATGCTCAGCCTCTGCGTCGGCGCTCAGGGGATTGTCGAGCAAGCCAAGGCTGGTCAGGGCCTCGTGGAGGGTCGCCGGCGTGAAAGGCTTGGTGACATAGGCCTGGGCGCCGGATTCGAACTGGGCTCGCAGCATGTTGCCCGGGTCGTCCAGGCTCGACAGCATGACCGCCGGTACCCGGGCGTTCTCGGCCAGGCCGTGGTCGGCCTCCACCTGGCGGATGGCGGCCAGGGCGGCGTGGCCGTTGAGTTCGGGCATGAGAATGTCCATGACCACCAGGGCGTACGGCTCCGGGCTCGTCAGGGCGGCCCGGAACAGGGCCAAGGCTTCGCGGCCGTCGGCGGCGTGGTCGGGGGTGAACATCCCTTCCAGGGCCTGGGCGATGAGAAAGCGTTGGTAGCGGCTGTCATCCACGATGAGGACGCGCGGCATGGGGAGCCTCCCGTGAAGCTGGCGGTTGTCCGCGGCCGGACGCGACGGTCGCGGGAAGCGCGCGTGCCTGCTCGGATTCGGCCATGGCCGCGCGCAAAAGCCCCGGTACATCCACGACCAGGGCCATGTCTCCGGATTCGGTCACCGTGCCGCCGAGCACGCCCTCGACCTTGCCGAGGGCCTTGCCCAGGTGCTTGAGCACGGCCTGTTTGCGGCCGATCACCGCGTCCACGACAATGCCGGCCCGGCGCTCACCCTGGCGCACGGCCACCACATGGGCCTGGCCGGTCTGCGCCGGCGCGAGCCCCAGGAAATGGCGCAACCACACAAGCGGCATGGCCTGCCCGCGCAGGTCCATGACCCCCCCGCCGTCCCGAGGATCGAGCCGTTCCGGCAACTCCAGGCATTCTTCCACATAGTCCAGGTGGAGGAAATAGGTTTCCGGGCCGCAACGGACTTCCAGACAGTCGATGATGGCCAGGGACACGGGCAGGCGGATGGTGAACGAGGCGCCGTAGCCGGGCACCGAGGCGACCTCGATGCGGCCCCGCAAGGCGGCGATGCCCTCGCGCACGGCGTCCATGCCCACGCCCCGTCCCGAGACCGTGCCCACGGCATCGGCCGCGGACAGGCCGGGTAGAAAGATGAGCCCCACGGCCTCCTCCGGACCCATTTCCCGGGCCGGGTCCACCAGACCGGCGGCCTCGGCCTTGCGGCGCAGCTTGTCCACATCAATACCGGCTCCGTCGTCGGCGATGACGATGACCACGTCGTTGCCGTCCTGGCTGGCCGAGAGGGTGATGGTGCCCCGGCGGGGTTTGCCGAGGGCTTCGCGGACGTCGGGCGGTTCGATGCCGTGGTCCACGGCGTTGCGCAGGAGGTGGATGCAGGGTGTGTTGAGCTGTTCGATGACGGCCTTGTCGAGTTCGGTATTCTCGCCCGCGAGCACGAGCTCGGCTTCCCGGCCCAGGGTGGCGCAGGTGTCGCGCACCAGCCGGCGGTATTTGGGAAAGCTCACTTTGATGGGCAGCATGCGCAGGCCGAGGACTTGGTCGCGCAGCAATCCGGCCAGCCGTTCGACCTCTTCGGCCACGTCGCGCAGTTCGAGATCGCCCCGGCGCAGGGACAGGGAGGCGAGCCGGGCCTGGGCAATGCCGAGTTCGCCCACCCGGTCCACCAGGATATCGAGTTCGGCGGCCGGGATGGACAGGGCGCGGATGCGGGCGTCGGCTTCGCCGGCCGGGGTGTCGCCCCGGGGAGGGCTCTCCTGACCGGAGGCAGGCGGATTCTCCGGATGCGGCGAGGGCGCGGACGGCAAGATGGGCGGAGCGGGGGCGGCCTGGTCGGCTGCGTTCGGGAGGAGGGGCGTCAAGCGGGCCAGGGCCGGCGCGATGTCCCGGGTATGGGCCGTGGTCGCATGCACGGCCATGTCCTTGATGGCGTCGAAGGCGGCGAGCAGTTCGCCGATCAAGCCCGGGGTGACGGGAAGCACGCCGTCCCGGGTCGCGGCCAGGACCGACTCCACGGCGTGGCACAGGGTGGACAGGGGCGTGAGTCCCAAGGCGCCGGCATCGCCCTTGATGGTGTGGGCGGCCCGGAATACGGCCTCCATCTTGGTGCGAAAGGCCGAGGCGCCGGCGGTCTCCAGGTCGAGAACCGCGGCTTCAATGCCCCGGAGCTGTTCAAGACAGCTTTCGGTGAACAGTGCGAAGAGCTTTTCGTCTTCGGCCATGGTGCGGACGCGCTAGGCGGGCGCCTCACAGGGCGCGCACATCCACGCCTTCCGTGGCCAGGATGTGTTCGCGCAAGCGTTCGAGCCGGGCCGTGAGGTAGGCCAACTGGTAGGCTTCCGGGAGTTCCTGGAAATCCTGCATGTCCGGGTCGAAGGCCTCGAGGTCGAGGTCGACCTGTTCGGCCACCAGGCGCACGTAGTCGGAATAGGACGGGAAATGGAGCGGTTTGTCCGGTACGTGCAGGCCGCGGGCGAATTCCAGCGCCTCGCTGTAAGGCCGGGAGGCGAGCAGGTCGTCCTTCATGACGGAACCTCCTTGTGCCGGGGGGGGCGGCGCCTGCGCCGGCGGAAACGGGCTTAGGGCTGCGGATTGAAGACCTGGAAGGTCTTTTTGATGGAGGTACCGTCCTCGGCCTCGGCGGTGAGGGTCCAGTCGCCGATGGCCATCTCCCATTCCTTTTCGAAGGTGAAGGTGCAGTTGTATTCCTTGCCGGTTTCGACGGTCACAACGGTTTCATTTTTGAAAACCACTTCGTTTTTCGCCGGATCGATCAGGCCCGGGGAGGTCGTGGTGACCTTGACCTTGGAGGTGCCGCCGGCCGGGGCCAGGGTCTTGAAGCGCAGGCCGAAGGTGGTGCCGAGCTTGCGGGGCACGGCGGTGGTGACCGTGGTCAGACTGCCGTTTTCATAAATGCCGTAGTCGATGAGGGCGATGGTCGGTTCCTTGGGCTTCTCTTCCTTCCCGCCCAGGCCGAAGAAATGCATGGTCGAGGAACAGGAGGCTAGCAGCAGACACAAGATAGGCAAGATCGCAACCAGGCGTTTCACGCGCGTTCCTCCGGGGCCGAAACGGCCATGATGTTCAATGGTACAAGCCCACATGCCCCCCAAGGGCCGCTTGTGTCAAGGGAAGGCGTCGTCCGGGCGGCCGGGCGCGGGTTCGCCGAAGGCCAGGGCGGCGAGCGGCGTCATGCCGGCGAGAAACGCCTCCAGGGCCGGGCGCTGGTCCACCACCAGGCGCAAGCCGGAAACGGGCAAGGGCGCGACGGCGCCGCCGTAGCGGATGAGCACCCGGTCGAGCCAGGGCGCGGGCACGAAATCCGCCGTCAGCCGCAGCACGGATCTCGTCCCTTCCTCGAACACGGCCAGAGGTTCGGGATAGCGCGTCCGGCCGGGGCCGACCACCAGATTGCCCGTGCGCACCAGGGTCTCTTCGACCTTTTCCGGCGTCACGCCGGCCCATTTGCCGAGCAGTTCGCCAAAGATCGGGCGCAGGGTCAGGTAGTAGAAGGGATCGAGCTTTAGGGCCACGGAGATACCCGGCAGGTTGAGCAGCGAGGGCGAAAGCCGGTAATGGCGCCCCAGGGCCTGTTCCAGCCGGGTCAGGATTTCGCTGAAGTCCACGAGCATGGGGGTGTGCCTCCGCGCGTTCGGGCCATATCCATGAGAAAGGGGGCCAGTCCCCCCATTTCCCGGGGCGTGCGGCCGAGGACCGCCCGCCAGACCTCGTCCGACTCCATACAAAAATACAGGCCGCGCGCAAAGCCGTGCCTGGCCAGCCGCTCGGCCAGAAACCGGAACTGGCGCACCCGCAACGGCCGCAACAACCGTTTCTTGCCGTCCGGGCCAACCACGAACTCTCCGAGCATATAGCGCGGAATTTCCCGCCCCTCCTCGATCAGGCGGCGGGGCAGCTCGGGCAGACAGCGAAAAGAGCCCAGGCTCATGTAGGCGATGTCTTCAGGCGCGAGGTAGTCGAAGATCATGTCCACGGTGGCGGCGTAGCCGGCTTCCCAGCCCGGGAAGTGGCAGATGGGGTCGAAGTGCAGGCAGACCCGCATGCCGGCCGCCACGCAGGCGCGCGCGGCGGTCAGACGCTGTTCCAGGCTGGCCACGCCGCGTTCCTCCTCGGCCACGATCTCCGGGGCGTTGAGCGACCACGACGGCAACACCCGGTCCGGGCACGGATCGGCTTCCAGCCAGGAAAGGTCGGCGGTCTTGGATTTGAGCTCCAGGATCACGTTGTCGTAGCCGGCCAG
>JAWRKJ010000208.1:0-5599 GCA_040307025.1 Desulfovibrionaceae bacterium
CGGCAGGACTGTATGAAGGCGCTCGCGTCCTCGCGCCAGTCGGCCTCATCGAAATCTGCCGCCAGGAAATAGCAGCTGTCATCAGTCAGAAGGGGGTAAACGCCGATGGTCTGTTTCCCGGCCAGATGGCTGTAGATCACCTGATCAGTGACGGGCAGCAACTGGCGCTGGTTGCAGCCACCACATTTCTCGCGGGGTTTGCGGCAGATGCCTGGCTTCCACTCATTGCCGCAGGCTGGTGAATAGCCGGACGTGCCCTTGGTCGATTCCCAGCGCTGGGGGTAGACGTCCTCCCGCCCACGGAACAGGCGGCGGAACAGGGCGACCTTGTCGTCGGTGGTGAAATGGGTTTGGGCTGGTGCGAATTCCGTTGGAGCGGAATGGGTTACAGGCGCTGTCGGCTCCTCCCAGGCGATACCGTGACGGGTCAGCAGGCTCTTAAGACGGGCGTTCTCCTCGCGCAGTCGCCGTAGTTCATTTTGTTCATTCAGCGTCATTGTTCTTGGTGGAGGCTTCCAGCTGTTTCACCATTCTGTCGAAATCGCTTTCGAACAACCGGTCTTGCACAATACGGTATTTCTCGAATTCGCTTTCGGCGTGGGCCTTAGCGATTTCTGCCGTGACCTTACCTTTTCCCTGGAGGATTTGCCGATCGCTGAACTCCAAAAAAGCGTCGAGCCGCTTGGCCCAGTCCTCCATGGTCATGGGAATCTTGCGGCGGGCCCGATCTTCGGCCAGATCGAGGTAGGCGTTGACGATCCGGCCAAGGGATTCCAGCTCGTCCCGGGTGAGGTAGTTCTTGGCCACCGCCACATCGGTCTTGAGGATTTTCCCCTCTGGCGCATTTTCCCACGAAGTCATCCCCATGTGTTCCTTGCCGCTGTCGGCCCGTTGCATGATCAGCTCGGCGGCGGTGTGGCCGTGGATGGCGTAATGCAACTTGTTTTGAACCTTGGCGAAAAAGGCTTTGGTCGTTGGGGCGTCCCGGTTGTAGTCGACGCTGGTGACGTAGATGTCGGTGATCTTCTGGTAAAAGCGTCGCTCGCTGAGGCGAATTTCACGGATTTCTTCGAGCAGCCGCTCGAAATAATCCTCGCCAAGGAATGCGCCATTCTCCATGCGCTTCTTGTCGAGCACATAGCCCTTGATGGCGAATTCGCGCAGCACCTGGGTGGCCCATTGGCGAAACTGGGTGGCCCGCACCGAATTGACCCGGTAGCCGACGGAGATGATGGCATCGAGGTTGTAGAAGTCGACGCTTCGGGCAACCTCCCGGTCCCCCTCGGTTTGAACTCTCCGGAATTTCCGGAGAGTTGCCTCGCGCTGGATCTCTCCGGTTTCGTAGATATTTTTTAAGTGCTCGCTGATGGTGCGTACGTCGACGGCAAAGAGCTCCGCCATGAGCCGTTGGGATAACCAGATGGTTTCGTCCTCGTAGCGGGCTTCTATACTCTGCTCTCCGGCCTGGCCGGTGAAGATCAGGAACTCCGCAGTGGAGTTGCGGATCAGTTTTTTGTCGCGGGCAGTCATAGCGGTGTATTAATATTTAAAAATTATATCATTAGGTTGCTACAAATTGCCCCATCGCTCAATGTCTTGAGGCCACCTCACCGCTTCTTCACGATCGGCTTGGCGCTGAGCGTATCGAGAACCTCAAGAAGACGCTTTTTTCGGCAATGCTCTGTTCGTAAGCCGGCCAGATACTGTTCCCATTCGGCTTCTCGCTTCTCCCGGATCATGGCCTTGGCCACTTTTCGCAGATAACCCGCCGCTTCATGATAGGCGCTCGGCTTGACACGGGCGATTTCCTGTTCCGCCATGGCCTTCCAGATCGCTATGGCCCGGTCCGGGGCCTGCGATGCTACGGCTGCGGCGACGTTTTCGTCCAGGGGGCCATATCCGAAGAAGTATTCCCGGGGGCGGCGGTCATACCAACGTAGCGCCTCCTCAGGCTTTTTTTCGTGGATGGCGATCTCGATCAGGGTGGAGAATCTGGGGAAGGTGTCGCGCCGTTCGGGCTTCGGGGCGTCTTTGCCCGGGGGCGGCAAGGGCCACTCCGGCTCTTTCCAGGGGATTCGCCCGCTGGCCAAGTGCTCCAGAAGGATAGGGCGGATGGCCGGCCAGGCGTCGAGGCGATCCGCCGCGTCCTTGCAATCCCCGAACGCCCGGACCGAAGGTCTGCGGACAAATTCATCTACCTGGAGGAATGCCACGGCCGCCCAGTCCTGCTGGCGGGTCTTGATGGTCAGCAGCGCATCCCGAAGATCGGAGGCGATCCCCGGGTACTTCTTGCCCGTTGCCAGGATGCCCTTACGAATCCAGCGTTCGGCCTCTCCATAGCGTTCCAGGTCGATCAGGCGGTTGACGAGACGATCATAGCCGGCCGGGGTCTCGGCCTCGGCCTCGCAAAGGGGGACGATCTCCTGCTCCCTGCCAGCCCGCTCCAGGGCGCGGGTGGCCCACTCGACGAGGTGGTCCCGTCGGGCGTCGCGGTCGAAGTCTCCCTTCGGGGCTTTGCCCGTGGCAAGGCGTTTGAGAAGCATGTCCGCCACAGTATCCCAGGCGTCCTTGGGATGTTCCTGGTTCAGGTAGCCGGCAAGGTCGCCGCAAAGGTCGAACGGGTCGTCGAGCACGGCGTCCAAAGCCCACAGGAGCCTTTCAGCCTCTGACAGAGAAGAGGCCGCCAAGGAGCGCGGGAGCACGTCGATGCAGCTGGAGACCTCCATGGCCGTCTCGCCCTCATCGTCGCTCGTTTCAACCTGGCTGGTGCCGCTTCCAATGAGCTCCGTGCCGAGAGCAAGCACCGCGTCGGCATGCCCGGCGGCAAGCAAAGCTTCCAGCCTATCGTGGATGCCGGAGTAGTCGGGAGTATACCCCTCGTCGCCCCAATGGCTTTGCCACCCGGGTTTGCTGCCGACTTCGTGGATTTCCCGGCGCAGGCGCGCCGTGAGCGAGGAGACGTCCCCGGCGCGCAATTCGACCATATCCTGGAGTGCGGACGCGACTCCCGGATAGGTTTCCACGAACCCGAGGATCATTTTGACGAGTTCTCTTTTCGTCTTCGAGTTGAGCAGGGTCTCCGCCTGAACCAGGGTGTTTCTGGACAGATCCGGACCGAAAACATCATCGCCGTCAGCATCCCCATCCTCTCTTTCGAGCTCGTCGCCGTTTGTCCAAGTCAAGCGTTCGTCTTGCGGGTCCGCCTTGGGGATCGGCCGACCCTGGCCGACGCGGGCCAGATATTCCAGCACCGTCGCCACCCCGTGTTTGCAATCGAGCCCGTAGGGACAGGTGCAATGGGATTCCAGGGTTCCTTCCTCGCCCATGCGGACCTGGACTTCGTAGCTCTCGGAGCCGACGACTGAGGCGATGAGGCCACCAGTTTCGGTCACAGCCAGGTCTTTCACCCGGTTCTCGCGTTGGTACTCGCGACCCCGGCCGGCGACCTTGCTCCCCGCCCAGGTGACGAGATCATCCCAGGACAAGGACTCGAATTGTGGATGGCAGGTCAGTTTGCGGGACATGATGATCGGCTTGCTTCCCAGGCCTTCTCCAGTCTGGCCCGCGTGACGGCGCGAAGACGCTGCAATCCCATGGCCCGAGCCATGACCATCACCGGGTCTTCCTCCGGGGCGACCTGAGAAGCAACATCCCGTGCCAGCGCGACCAGTTCGGCCAAGCATATCTCGTCTGCCGGCCGCGATTCGTCGTTCATTGTTGCTCGGAAGCGATCCCACTGGCCGGGAATGGTGTCCATTGGCCAAAGAAATAACGCACCGTCCTCCTTGATGCCCTTGAACTCCCTCTCGGCCACTTGGAGAACTTTCTCCCGAATCCTGCTGCCGGCTTTGTGCAAGCCGCAACGCTTGGCGATGCGTCGGGCCAGGACGTCGGCCCGGATTGGGCCTTCTATGGCCACGATCTCCCGGATTGCCGCCGCCAGTTCCACTTCCTCTCCATCCGCCAGGATGTCCCGGATTCCAGGTTCGGGCGTGGCGATTTCGGATAGGGTCTGGTCCTCGGTGCTTCGCTTGGCGTAGATCTCCGATTGAACGGGCTGGGACGCCGTCTCTGTCGCTTGCGTCGGCGGTACGGGATCAGGGAGGGGCTCCGTCGACCGGTCGCCGACTGGGGACAACTGTTCGATCCTCTTGGCCGACTTTTCCTCGGAGACTTTTTCCGGTACTTGGCGGCACCGCGCTCTCTCAATCCTGGCTGTCTCCTCGCGCGTGCATTCCAGAATCTTGCGCAAGCTGGCATCAAGCTTGTTTGCTGCCGTCTCGGCGTCATGCCACCAGTCGGTGGACCATGTGCGCACGATCTTCCAGCCCAAATCGCGCAGGACCTGTTCGCGGAGCCGGTCTCGATCCCGCGCGGTGGCGGCGCGGTGGTAGGCTGCTCCGTCACATTCCACCCCGGCCAGATATCTGCCGGGTCGGTCAGGGTCCACCACGCCCAGGTCGACGCGGAAGGTCGAGACGCCGACCTGAGGATGCGCCGTCCAGCCCCTCCGTGACAGGGCCTCGGCCACGATCTCCTCGAAAGGCGAGTCGAAATCTCCTCGGGGCGTTGTCGCCTCCTCGGCCAGGGCCTTGATCCCCCGACGGGCGTATTCCAGGAACAGCTTAAGGTCGGCCACGCCCTTGGCTCTGGTGCGGGAGAGGTCCATCCGATCCGGGAGAAGGCACGTGAATACCTTCAATGCATGTTTTGCACGGGTAACGGCCACATTGAGCCGTCGTTCGCCGCCATCCTTATTGAGTGGGCCGAAGTTCATGGAAACCCGGCCGGCTTGGTCCGGGCCATAGGTGATGGAGAAATACATCAGGTCGCGCTCGTCGCCCTGGACGTTTTCCAGGTTTTTCACAAAGATCGGCTCAGTGAGTTCATCGGAGAAAAAACGGTCCAGGTCGGGATCGCGGCGGCGTTCCTCGTCCAGGAGATCCTCAATCAATTTTTGTTGCTGTGTGTTGAAGGTCACCACTCCAATGGACTTGCCGTTTTCCACGAAGGTGGGATCGGCAAGGTGGCGGACGATGTCGGCCACCACCGCTTTGGCTTCGGCTTGGTTGGTCCGGCTGCCGCCTTTGTCGTAAAAAGCGCCTTCCACGAACTGCAGGGAGACCGCGCGGTCGTCGGTCACTGGGGAAGGAAAAGTCACGAGACTGCCGCCGTAATAGCGGTGGTTCGAGAAGGCAATCAGGCTTTCGTGGCGGCTGCGATAATGCCAGTTGAGACGCTGGCGGGGCAGGCCGGCACCGCAGCATTCGTCCAGGATGCTCTCCATGTCCCCGCCGATTTCCACCTCGTCGTCGGCGTCCTCGTCCTCGGCCCGGTTGAAGAAGTTGGTGGGGGGCATCTGTTTGGGATCTCCCACCACCACGACCTGTTTTCCCCGAGCCATGGCGCCGATGGCGTCCCAGACTGGGATCTGGCTTGCTTCGTCGAAGACCACCAGATCGAAAGAGGTCCGCCCCGGCGGCAGGTACTGCGCGATAGACAGGGGACTCATCAGCAGGCAGGGGGTCAGGCTGGGCAGCGCTGTGGGGATTTGCTCCATGAGTTGGCGCAAGGGCAAATGGCGGCGTTTCTTTTCCAT
>JAWRKJ010000209.1:0-9417 GCA_040307025.1 Desulfovibrionaceae bacterium
CCCCGACACGCCCAGTGGTCCGGTCGCCCGGAGCGCCGACGGCCCGCCCCGGGACTTGCCCTTCGAGGAACACTTGTCCGCCCGGGAGGACCGGCCGCGTGTGATCGCGGACGGCCCGGAAGTGCGGGCCAAGGTGGAGCGGCCTTCCCCAAACGGAGTGCAAAGCGCCGCGTCGAGCGCCGACATCGAACCCGTGACCAATACCCGGGAAGTCAATCGGGGCCCCATGATGGTGGTCGTCATCGACGACATGGGCGATCACCCGGTGTTCGCCAAAAATTTGACCGAACTGCCGTTTCCGGTCACCATGGCCATCCTGCCCAACCGGCCGCGCACCCGTTTCGTCGCCAACCTGGCCGCCGAGCACGGCACCGAGATCATCCTGCACCAGCCCATGCAGCCCGGTTCCTACCCCCGGGTCAATCCCGGCCCCGGAGCGGTGTTCACGGACATGGACGCCGAGCGGATCAAGACCCAGCTGACCGAAAACCTGGCCCAGCTGCCCAATGCCGTGGGCATCAACAACCACATGGGCTCGGCCTTCACCGAATACGCCGCCGGCATGGCCACGGTGATGCAGGTGCTTCGGGCCAAGGGGCTCTTTTTCCTGGACTCGGTCACCTCGGCCACCAGCGCCGCGCCCGAGGTGGCCCATGCGGCTGGCGTGCCCCTGTACCGCCGGGCCGTCTTCCTCGACAACGTGCGCAACGTCCGCACCATCCTCGGTCAGCTCAAGACCGCCGAGCGCCTCGCCCTCAAGCACGGCCGGGCCATCGCCATCGGCCATCCCTACGGCGAGACCCTCGAAGCCCTGCGCCTGTGGGGCAGGGAACGCGATCCCCACATCAAGCTCGTCACCCTCAAGGAACTCGGCCCAGAATCCTAGCCGGGCCGGTGTGAGGGGGGAGGGGAGCCTCCGGCGGCCAAGGGGCGGAGCCCTTTGGAAACCCTTCCCAAGATCGCTTCCGCTCACAAGGCGTTTTACGGAGTCCCCTTGTGTTATTGTGCCGTCGGAGCGGACGGGGCCTTGGGCTGTGCCTTGCCCCGGGCCTGGAAGGCGGCCACCAGTCGGTCCT
Organism: Desulfovibrionaceae bacterium; assembly: GCA_040307025.1. Taxonomy (GTDB): domain Bacteria; phylum Desulfobacterota; class Desulfovibrionia; order Desulfovibrionales; family Desulfovibrionaceae; genus Solidesulfovibrio. The sequence continues at coordinate 1,077 of JAWRKJ010000209.1, forward strand.
GGTACCGGGCCAGGACGTACGATACGGGCAGGCTCACCACGCACAGCAGCACCATGGCCGTAAACGGCGCCAGATGCCCCCGGAGCAGGTCGGCTCCGTAGCCGAGCAGGGGCTGGTGGAGCAGATAGAAACTGTAGGACGCGGCGGCTGCGGCGGCGATGGCGGGTTTGGCGCCCAGGCGGGCCATGGCCGGCCAGGCGAACAGCAGCCCGGCCAGACCCAGGCAGGCGGCCGTGAGCAGGATATGGGCAAAGGGCATGGGCAGGGCGTTTTTGAGCAGCACCGAGAGCGGCAAGGCGAAATAGGTAAGGCCGGCAAAGCCGAGCAGCCAGGAGACCGGCATGCCGCTGGCCAGATCCTTGGGGCGCGGATTTGCGGCCCGCTCCTTCCAGACGATGGCGAAAGCCATGCCCAGGGCGAATTCGGGCAGGCGGTAGGGCAGGTTGAAATAGAACATGTAGTCGAGCAGGGCGGCGGTGCCGCTGCGCTTGGCCCAAAGGGACAGCACCAGCCACAGCCCCCAGCAACCGCCCAGGCAAAGCCCGGTGGCCCGGCCCGGGCCGACTTTCTGGAACAGGCGCAGCAGGAGCGGAAAGGTCAGGTAGAATTGGGCCAAAAGCCCCATCCACCAAAGCGCCGGTTCCAGACAGAAAAACCGCTTCGGATCGAATGTCTGGATGAAAAAGAGCTTTTCGACCACGCAGCTCCCCAGGGCGGCCAGGGACATGGCGCCGAAAACCAAGGCGACCACGCTCCACAGGGCCAGGGACAGGTAGTATTGGGGCATGATGCGGCCGAAGCGGCGGCGGAAAAAGTCGAGCAGGCCCAGGGGGGGCTTGGCGCCGGGAGCGGCATGGGGCAAGGTAAGGACAAATCCGGTGATGGCGTTGAAGACCACCACCCCGAGGTAGCCTTGGCTCAGGACGTCGCCAAGCATGGGGCCGAGGAAATTGTGGCTGCCGCCCTCGGGCAGCACGCTCCAGAGGTGGTAGAAGAAGATGCCGGCCATGGCCAGCACCCGGATGCTTTCGATCTGGGTGACGCGGCGTTGCATGGAAGCTCCTTGTCGGGTCGGATCGGGCGTGGTCGGTTGCGGTTGAGGGAGGTGACTGTTTGGATTATCTTGGCGAATAAATGTCAGGTTTGCAACAATGGGGGGTGGTTGCGTCATGCGGGTGACCTTTGTCGGCGTGGGCGAGGCCTTTGACGACAGCGTGCCGAACACGAGTCTTTTTTTGGCCGGCCTGACCGGCGGTGCCCGGGCCACGGTGCTGCTCGACTGCGGATTTACGGCTGCGGCCGCCTTTTTCGCCTGTCCGACGCTCTCCGTGGCGGATCGGGAGACCGGGCCGGACGCGGTCTGGATATCCCATTTTCATGGCGACCATTTTTTCGGCCTGCCCTGGCTCGTGGCCCGGCTCCAGGAGGCCGGGCGCACCCGGGAACTGCCTGTCTTCGGCGGCCCGGAGGCGACGAGCCGCGTCTTTGCCGCCCTGGACTTGGCGTATCCCCATCTGCGCGAGAAACTGGGCTTTGCCGTGCGCCCCGTGGCCGTGGTGCCGGGCGAGGCTTTTTCCCTGGCCGGATTCCCGGCCCGGACGGCCGCGACCGAACACGGCGCGCCGTGTCTGGCCTTGCGCCTCGAAACCGAGCGAGGCGCTTTTTTTTACAGCGGCGACGGCCGGTGCGGCCCGGCCTGCCAGGAATTGGCTTCGGGCTGCGCCCTGGCCGTGTTCGAGGCGTACGGCCTGACCGGGGGGGCGCCCGGGCACGGGTCGGTGGAGGAATCCCTCAATAGGGCCGGCGAGGCCTGGGTCGAGGCCCTGGCTCTGGTCCATGTGCGCCGGGACGTGCGCCGGGACCGGAGTGCGGACATTCGCCGGACCTTGGCCGAGGCGCCGCTACGGGCATTTCTGCCCGAGCCGGGCCAGGTGTTCGAAGGCGAGGCGCGCAGGGGGATGGCGGCGGGTTAGCGCTTGAAATCCGCCGCCGTGAACCAGACGCCCCGGATGTGGCTGGAGCGGTTGCGCTCGTAGTCGGGCGCCGCGCCGTCGCCGTGGTGGTAGGCGCAGAAAAACCGTCCGTCCGGCAGCTCCACCCAACCGGAATAGCCGAAATCGCCAAAGGCCGCGAACCGGTCGTTGTCGAGCTCCAGCACCTGGGCGCGGCTCCAGGCGTCTGGCAGGCCGTCGCGATGCGTCCAGGACCAGCGATAGTGCCGCTCGTAGCGCGGTTCCCGGGTCTCGAGCGTCAGCGCCCGCCAGACATGGCGACCGGCGTTTTCCGTGGTCATCGAGGGCGTCCCGAAAAGGATGGGCCGGGTGTCGGCGGCCCGGGCATCCACCCGCAGTCGCGCCCGGCGCGCGCCGTCCACGGATAGGGTCACGAGACCGCGGCAGTAGGTGAGGACGAGGTCGTGGAACCGGCCGGGTTTCCAGGCCAGGGGCGCGCGATCCTCCACCTCCAGGCGGTCCGGGAAAAGCCGCCACCAGCGTCCCCCGAACCGGATGCCGCAGGCCTGCCCCTCGGCCGCGTCCACGCGCACCGTGGCTGTGAGCCTGGCCCGGGCCCGCTCGGGAAAGGTCAGCGGGCGCAAGGCGAAACGGGCGCCATGGGTGGTGCCGGCTGGGTTGTCGATGACGAGCCCCGCGTCGGTCAGGCGCAGCTCGTCCGGCTGGGGGGCGCGGGCGGCCACGGCGAAATCGGTCAGGAGCGTGTCGAGGTCCCCCAGCCAGGCGGCCGTGCCTGGGTCCGGGCCCACATTTCGATAGGTGACAAGGAGTTGGCCGGTACGCGTCAGGCCCAGGCTCGGCCGGTGCCCGATCAGGGGCGTTGGCCGGGGCAGGCTCCAGGTATTGCCGCCATCAGTGCTCAGCACCGCGTACATGGGCTCGTAGACAAAGGAATTTTCCCGCAGGAGCGCCAGGATGCGCCCGTCCGGCAACCGGACCATGGAGGCTTCGCACAAGACCAGAAACGGGTCGTAGGCCAGGATCGACAGCGGGGCGAAGGTCTTTCCCGCGTCCGTGGACAGGAAGGTCAGTTCCTCGGAGGTGGGCTGGCGCGTGGTCGGATGGGGAAAACTGCCCCGGTGACTGTGGCCGGCCGTGAGCCAGCGGTCGGGGGCGAGCACGAGCAGGTGGTCGGGCAGGGAGATGACCGGGCCGGCGTAGGGCGTCCTGACAAAGGCCTCGCCGGGCGCGTCCGCGCGGTACAGGGCATGGGTGGCGTCGTCGAGGATCACCAGGGCGCCGTCCTGGAGCCGGGTCAGGCGCGGACAGTGGCCGTGGCGGTCGTTGAGGATTTCCGGGGCTGACCAGGTGCGGCCGGCATCGGAACTGCGCCGGATGAGGAGCTTGGCCGCCTGTTCGGCCACGTGCTCCTCGGCCTCACGGTAGACGACCACGAGGTTGCCTGCCGCATCGAGGCCCACATCCGGAAACGACAGGTAGCGGCCGGGCCGACGGTCGAGGATCACATGCCGGTCGGCGCGCTCGGTGAGGCTTGGCATGGCGGGGCCGGCTAGCGCGAGGCGCTGCTCATGGACGAATCGCCCACCACCAGATAGCTGCCGGAATGGGGCGTCACGTCCCGGTCTGCGCGCAACAGCCACAGATCGCGGTCGGTTTCGGCTCCGGCCAGGGCTTCGTAGTGGCGGTCCAGGATGCCGCGTCGATCGAGGAAGGCGTTGGCTGCGGCCGAAATACGCACGCAACCCTTGGAATCCGGGCCGCCCAGGCGCGGTTCACCGTGGTCCGGGTCGGTGGCGTGCATGAGCAGGCGCATCTGGCTGTCGTAGACGCCCTGTCGGAACTGGCGCGGGGCCTGTTGGTAGCCGAAATCCCACACTCGGCTGCCGTGGGCGCCCAGCCCGCGCCAGCCTTTGCTGTTTTTCGTGCCCTGGGCCCGGTAGCCCCAGTTGTCCGGCACGTTTTCGAAGACGCCGACCGGGGTCAGGAACGAATCCTCGCCCGGGCGCAGCTTGCCCGAAGAGATGAAATCCGCGCCGAGCAGCCGGACGGTCTGGGCGGCTGCGTCGTAAAAGGCCAGGAAAATGATCTGGATGGTCGGATTGCGGTCGGCGTAGACGAAATATTGACTGGTGGACAGATCGGCACCCGCCGCGCGCAACCGGTTCAGGGCATCGGTGCGGATCTGGTCGCGATAGGCCTCGCTCGGGGTCAGGATGAGGTCCGTGCGGCGATGGCGGGGATTATGCCCCAGGCGGGCAAGGGTCCTCGCCGTGACCGCGTCGTAGAAATTGCGGCTGACCGCGCGCAACTCCTGGCGCAGGGCGGGATCGGCGGCCGCGTCCGCCTCGATTTGGCCAAAAGGCTCGTGGTGGAACCGGGGTGTCGGCGTGGCATGCTTGCCGGCCAGGCTCCGGGCCGGCAAGGCCAGCAGGACAAGGGCCAAGAACAGGACAGGCAGGGGAAGCCGCGACGGGAAAAGGGGCGCCAGACGCGAAGGCGGGCTCCCCGGTGTTGGGAAACCCGCCTGCAGTGGCCTGTGGCTTGATGCGTCGCGCGGGACGCTAGAAGACCCGGCGGCCTCCGGCATAATGCGTTCTCCAGTAGTCTTCTTCGAGGTGGCTGATGGTCACGGACTTGCCGTGGCTGGCGCTGTGGATAAATTTTCCGTTTTCCAGATAGATGCCCACGTGGTTGATGCCGCGTTTGGAGCGGAAAAAGACGAGGTCGCCTTTGCGGAGTTTGTTTTTGGCCACGGTGGTGCCGGTCTGGAACTGCTCGCGGGACGAGCGGGGCAGATGGATGCCGTACTTGTTGAAAACCCAGGTGGTGAATCCGGAACAATCGAAACCGGTGCTGGGATCGCAGCCGCCGGAACGGTAGGGTCGGCCGATCTGGGTGGAGGCGGTGCGTAGCATGCGATCGAACACGCCGCCCTTGCGGTGCACCGCAGCCATCTCGAAAAGATTGTCGCTCAACAACTTTTCATTGGTGGCTTTCCGCTTGGGAGCCGCGTTCTGATCGAAGAGATTGACGGAGAGGACGTTCTGGTCAGCCTCGGCCAGGAGTCTGGCCTCGGGATCGGATTTGGTGATGAAGTCGTTGCGAGCCGAAAATCCTTGATATTCGTCGAACTGATACGAGTAGGTTTTGGTTTTTTGGGAACAGCCCGTCATGACGAGGACCATTGTCGCCAGGATGACGAGGGGTTTGAGCTTCTGGCGAGTGTTGGCGTGTGCGTGCGCGTCGGTCAAAATCCTTCCTCCTTGCTGGAGTTACCGGCCGGGGCCGCCTTTCACGTAACCTCCGAAAAACGCTTCCGTCCCCCGGGGGCCGGTATGCCCACGGTCGCGGCTCTGCCGCGGCGCATTGACGATCGGTCTTTTTGTGCTAAGATCGCCTGATTTGATCCGGAAGATTGCTTTTTGTCTAAAAGCATCCCACAAATCTGTCAAGAATGATTTGCCGCGTGAAGAAATTGAAACAATTGCGTTTTTGGACGGCCTGTGACCAGAAACGGAAAAATGCCCGGGCGTGATTGAAAATGCAGAATCATTTCCATGTGCAAACATCGCTTGGGGAAAAAACGATCCCCTTTTTGCCCGGCGAGACCTTGGCCAGGGCCTTGTTTCGGGCCGGCTATTTTGTGGGCGCGCCCCTGTGCGCGGGGCTTGGCCGGTGCGGTCGCTGCCGGGTCCGGTTTGCCTCGTCCGCCCCATCTCCCCTGCCGGCCGAAAGCCGTAAGCTCGGACCCGATGCCCTGGTCCAGGGCTACCGGCTGGCTTGCCTGCATCCGGCCCGGGCCGGCGCATGCTTGCGCCTGGAGGATTCCGGGCCGGCCCCGGCCTATGACCGCGCCCGGGTCGCGTCCGGGGAGACCCCGGCGGCCGGGCCTTTGGGACTGGCCGTGGATCTCGGCACCACCGGCCTGGCCTGGCGACTGTTGGATTTGTCCGAGGGCCGGACCGTGGCCGAGGGCCGGGGCGTCAATCCCCAGCTCGGAGCCGGGGGCGAGGTCGTGTCCCGGCTGGCCTTCGCCCTGGAGCCGGGGGGCGGGGCGTACCTGCGCCGGCTGGTGTGCGACGTGCTGACCGGACTGTGCGGCCAGGCCGGTGCCCCGGTGCGGGAACTTTGCGTGGCCGGCAATCCGGCCATGGTCTCGATTTTGTGCGACAAGCCGTTGGCCGGCCTGGCCCATGCCCCGTATGGTCTGGCCTGGCGGGCCGGGGAGGTGGTCCGGCTGGCGCCGGAGCTGCCGGAGGCCTATATTCCGCCGCTTTTGGGGCCGTTCGTGGGCGCGGACCTCTCGGCCGGGCTCACCGTGCTTGTCCGGCGCGGCGTGGAGTATCCGTTTCTGTTGGCCGATCTCGGCACCAACGCCGAAATGATCCTGGGGCTTGGCCCGGATCGGTTCCTGGCCACGAGCGCGCCGTTGGGGCCGGCTTTGGAAGGCGTGGGCCTGGCCCAGGGCGCCCTGGCCGGGCCGGGCGTGGCCGTGGATTTCACCCTGGCGCCGACCGGGCTTGTGCCGGTGCTGTTCGATCCGTCCCCGGCGTCTGCCCCTGGCCATGCTCCGGCTATCGCCGGCCCCGGCTACCTGGCCCTGGCCGCTCGGTTGGTGGAGCAGGGCGTGCTTGACAGCGGCGGGCACTTCGTCCAGACCCCGGCGACCCCCCTTGCCGCCCGGCTGGCCGCCCGGGTCTCGGCTGCTGACGGCGAAGCCTGTTTCGAGACCGACGGCTACCGGCTGTGGGCCTCGGACGTGGAAGAGCTGCTCAAGGTCAAGGCGGCCTGCAACCTGGCGCTGGCGAGTCTCCTGGACGCGGCCGGGCTGGGACCGGCCGATCTGGCCGCCGTGCATCTGGCCGGTGCGTTCGGGGCCAGGGTGGCCCCGGAAGACCTGGAGACCTTGGGCTTTTTCCCGCCCGGGCTTTCCGGACGCGTCCAGGTGGCGGGCAATTTGTCTCTGGAAGGGGCCGGCTTGCTGCTGATCGCTCCCGAAACCCGTGCCTGGGCCCGGGATTTTGTCCAACGGACCGTCATCGTGCCCCTGGCCGGCGCGGACGGCGCTTCCGAAGCCTTCATCCGCCGGATGGTGTTCGCCTATGTGCCCTAATGTGGCCCGAGTACCGCGTTCGCGTCTTTTTGCGCCCCTGACTCCCGAGACGGCCCAGGCCTTGGCCGGCTATCCTGCCGTGCTGCGCCAGGCCTTGGCTCTGCGGCCGGGCATGGAGCGGGAACTGCCGCGCCGCATCCGGGATCTGTCCCTGTCCCTGACCGCTGACCGGGAGGGGGGCCCCCGGCCCGGTTATCTGAGCGATCCGCGCGGATTGGCCGCCTATACCTGGTATTTTTTGCCCTGGAACCTGATCCGCCTCAGCCACTTGCTCCCGGGCCTCGATCTGGACCTGCCCGAGGACGGACTCGTGTGCGATCTGGGCGCCGGCCCGCTGACCCTGGTCCAGGCCTTGTGGCTGTCCCGGCCGGATTTACGGCGCAAACGGCTGCGGTTTCTGTGCGTGGACCGGTCCCGGCGGGCACTCGAACTCGGGGCGCGGCTGTTTGCCGGGCTGGCCGGGTTCGACCCCACCACGGAAGACGCGCCGTGGCGGGTCAAGCTCGTGCGCGGCGAGTACTGGCAGGGGCTGGCCCAGGGCGCCTCGCTCGTGGCCATGGTCAACGTGGCCAACGAGATGGCCGGGGCCGGTCGCGAGCCCCTGGCCGAGCGCATGGAACGTCTGGCCGGGCAGTTGGCCGATTCCCTGGCACCTGGCGGTCGGTTGCTGCTCGTCGAACCCGGGACCCGGCTCGGCTGGCGCTGTCTCGAAGGCATGCGCCGGGCCTTTGTGGAAATGGGCCTCGGACTGCTCGCGCCGTGCCCCCATGACCGGCCATGTCCCCTGGCCGAGGGGCGGGCCCGGGCCTGGTGCCATTTCACCACTTCGCCGGACGATGCGCCGCCTTGGCTGGCCAAGCTGTCCGACCGGGCGGGACTCGGCAAGGAGCGTCTCAGCGTGTCGTTTTTGCTGGTGCGCGCCGGCGAGGTGGCGGCCGTGCCTGACGCGGCCCGGGTGGTTTCCGGCGCCTTCGCCCTGACCGACGTGCCCGGGTCGGCGGTCTATGCCTGCGCCGCCTCGGGCCTGCTCGTGCTGTGCGCGCCGGATCGCCGTCCGCCCAGGTCCGGCGATCTGCTGTCCTTGACCGTGCCGCAGGGCGCGCCGGCCGACGCCAAGACCGGCGCCCCCCGGGTGATGCTCCCGGTGACGCCCGGCACGGGCCCGGCACGGGAAAAGATCCCGGCCTCGCCCCCGCGTCCGGCGTCCGCCGATCGCGCGGGCAAACCGCCCCGCCCGGAGCGTCCGGCGCCCCCA
>JAWRKJ010000210.1:0-14913 GCA_040307025.1 Desulfovibrionaceae bacterium
GCGGTGATGCGGTGATGCTTGTCGCGGCGATAGGCCTGCATGATGTCACCGGTCTGGAGGGACACGGGCTTGGGCGTGTCGTCATCCAGGGCGCCCTCGATATTGGTGGCGGTTTCGCCGGCGGGCATGCGGGCGATGGCCAGGCGCACGATGTCCATGGCCTGGAGGGTTTCACGGAAGCGCACGGCGGCCCGGGCGTAGCAGTCGCCGTCGTATTCGACCACGGGCTCGAAGCCGAGTTCGTCGAAGGCGGCGTAGCCGGTCTGGCGCACGTCCTGGGCCCAGCCGCTGCCGCGCAGGGTCGGACCGGCGGCGCCCAGCTGATAGGCCTGATCCTTGGTGAGCACGCCGACGCCCACGGTACGCTTTTTCACGGTATAGTCGCTGAGCAGCGTGGACTGGAGCTGCTTGGTTTCCTTTTCGCAGATGCGCAGCTGGTCCTCGATCCACAGACACTGTTCGGGCGAAAGGTCGCGGCGCACGCCGCCGACCACGTTGACCGAAACCACCACGCGGTTGCCGCAGGTGGCTTCCATGATGTCCATGATGCGCTCGCGCACCCGCCAGAACTGCATAAACAGGCTTTCGAAGCCGAAGGCATCGGCGAAAAGGCCCAGCCACAGCAGGTGGGAATGGATGCGGTGGAGTTCACCCCAGATGGTGCGCAGGTACTTGGCCCGGCGGGGCACTTCGATGCCCATCATCTTTTCCAGGCCTTCGCAGTAGCACAGGGCATGCAGGCAGGAGCAAATACCGCACACGCGTTCCACGATCTGGACCATCTGGTTGAAGTCGCGGGTCGTACACAGGGTTTCCAGGCCGCGGTGGACGTAGCCCAGGGTCGGTACGGCCTCGGTGACGATCTCGTTTTCAATGGTCAACTTGAGATGCAGGGGTTCCGGCAAAACCGGATGCTGCGGACCAAAGGGTAATATGGTGCGAGCCATGTGGTTCCCTCTTTAGGACTGTTTTTGGGCCACGCTGACCTTGCAAAAGGGCATGGCGCGGACTTCTTCTTCGAGGTAGAGGCTGCCGCCAAAGTCGAGGACGAGGTCGGCGAACTTGATGCCGAACTGATCTTCGATCTCGTTTTCCACGAGCAGGGCGGCGAAGTAGATGGGCGAAATGCTCGGCACCACGACATCCTTGGCCACGGACAAGCGGTAGTGCTTGAGCACCAGATCCTTGTCGAAGTGGTACAGGATATCGAAACCGGCCTCACCGGTGTCAACGGCCGTCATGGTGGCAAACCGCCAACCGTCGGCGAAGCATTTCTTCACTTCGTCGCGCAGGTCGATGGCAGTGATGGGCAATGTATCCAGCACGGTTGTATCCTCATGGCGGGGCGCGTCAGCGATCGCCCCGGTTGTCGCGTTGCAACGTATCTTCCCAGTCTCGCAACGCCGCTAACCGGTCATGCCCAGGGCGGCCTTGACCTTTTCCAGGGCCGCCACCACGCCGTCGATGATGGCTTCGGGCCGGGCCGGACAGCCGGGCACGTAGACATCCACCGGGATGACCTGATCCACGCCGCCGACCACGTTGTACGAGTCGCGGAAGATGCCGCCCGAGCAGCCGCAGGCGCCGATGGCGATGACGGCCTTGGGTCCGGGCATCTGGTCGTAGATGTTTTTAAGGACGTGCTTGTTGCGATGGTTGACGGTGCCGGTCACCAGCAACACGTCGGCGTGCTTGGGGTTGCCGACGTTGACAATACCGAAGCGTTCGATGTCGTACATGGGAGTCAGGCAGGCCAGCACTTCGATGTCGCAGCCGTTGCAGCTGCCGCAGTCGAAGTGGACCACCCAAGGAGACTTGATGCGGCTTTTATTGATCATGTTGCCAAACATGGGTGCGCTCTCTTTTTGGGCTTGGAACGGTTAGCGGGCATAGAGCCACAGCATGTTGATCACGGTCAGGACCACGCCCATGCCGACGGCGGACTTGAGCATCCAGCGCCAAGTCAGACGCGCCGTGACGTTGTCCACAATGATTTCGGCAAAGTAGGTGATGGCCACGAGCACGATCATGCCGGTGACGCTGGTGGCCCAAAACAGGGCGCAGAACCCGAGAACCAGGATCACTTCGTACCAGTGGGCGATCTCGATCAGAGCCAGATAAGGACCCGAGTACTCGGTGTAGACGCCGCGCACCAGTTCCTGATGGGCGTGGTGGCAGGCCGAGATGTCGAACGGGGATTTGCGCAACTTGATGGTCAGCGCATAGCCGAGGACGATGAACATGAGCGGAATGTCGTAAAGCAGGGGCTTCGCCTGGCCGAACACCGCGCTGACCTTGAACGAGCCCGTGACCATGGCAATGGCCGCGAACACGAGGATCAGAAGCGGTTCGTAGGCCAGCATCTGGAGCAGCTCGCGCTGTCCGCCGATCTGGCTGTAGGGCGACGGCGAGGCCAGGGCGCCCATGACCAGGAAGACCGCGCCCACGGTCAGCACGAAGAAGATGAGCAGCAGGTCCGAACCCGTGAAAAGCAGCACCACGGACAGGGCCGCGCCCACCACATAGACGTACGCGCAAAGCGCCTGCCAAGTGTTGACCACCATGGGCGTTTTGCCGAACAGCTTGAAGACATCGTAAAAGGGCTGAAGGATCGGGGGACCGTAGCGGGACTGCAACCAGGCCGTGAGCCGACGGTCCACGCCGGCGATAAAGCCGCCCGCCAGGGGTGCCAGTACCAAAGCCGCGATGGCAATGATGCAGGTTTTGAGGATCACAGGGCACCTCCGAAAAGCATGATCACCAGGACGGCGAGGGCAATGACGTTGATCCACTTGGTGAGCACGTCCTCACCGAAGAAGCGTTCCAGATAATAGTTGCTGGAGGCGGCGACCACGGGCTGGCCCAGGGGACCCCGGAAGCCGGCCTTGCCGTCGACAACGAGCTGCTCGCCGCACATGTAAGGCGCCGACACCTGGGAGGCGCTTACGCGCTTGGCCTGCTTGACAGCGTAGAAAAACCCGAGGCCGAGCAGGATGAACAGCGGGTAGATGACGAATATGCCCGTGGAGCTGTCCAGGTTGCCGATGCCGGTCACGGTGTAGGCCGCGGCCTTATAATAGAGGTCCACCACCGGCGAGACCAGGGCGGAGTAGACAAAGGGCGAGGCGATGGACATCAGCACGGCCAGGCTGGCCAGGATGACCAGGGGCAGGCGCACCGAGGTGTACTGGCTTTCCGGCTGGGGCTTGCCGAACGGCTCGGCCAGCAGGATACCGGCCCAGCGCGCCCAGAACAGCACGGTCAGCGCCGACCCGAGGGCCAGCATGATCATGATGAGAAACTGCCCCGTGGCCGACTCGATGGCCATCCACTTTGCCATGAGCATGCCAAAAGGCGGCAGCATCATGGTCATCACGCCGATAATGGTGATGATCGTCGTGCGGGGCATGACGGCATGCAGACCACGCATGGCTTCGATGTCGCGCGAACCGATCTTCTGCTCGATGGCGCCCACGCACAGAAACAGCAAGGCCTTGGAAATGGCGTGGAAGATGATCAGCAGGATGGCGGCGGTGATGGCGGCCGGGGTGTTGATGCCGGCGCAGGCGATGATCAGCGCCAAGTTGGAGATGGTGGAGTAGGCAAGCACCTTCTTGCCGTTGGACTGGCCGACGGCAAGCCCGGCCGTGACCAGGAAGCAGAAGGCCCCGAACAGGGCCACGAAGGTGCTGAAATGGGTCCCGGCATACAGCGGGGCCAGACGCACGATGATGTAGACGCCGGCCTTGACCATGGTCGAGGAGTGCAGCAAGGCCGAAACCGGGGTGGGGGCGACCATGGCGCCGCACAGCCAACTCTGGAACGGGACCTGGGCCGACTTGGTCATGCCGGCGAAGACCAGCAGAAACATGGGGGCCAGGATGGCGCTGCCGGCCACGGCAAACTGGGAGCCCCGGGCCAGGATGTCTTGGAGGGACAAGGTGCCGGTGGTCTTGTGGAGCAGGATCACGCCGAACAGGAAGGCCGTGCCGCCGAGCACGTTCATCCACAGGGCGCGTTCCGCGTTTTTCCGGGCGATCTCCGTGTTGTCATGCCCGATGAGCATGAAGGAACACAGCGTGGTGCATTCCCAAAAGAAATACATCCACAGCATGTTGTTGGCCAGGACCAGGCCGTTCATGGCGCCCAGGAACAGGACGATGAAAAAGAAAAAGCCTGGTTGCTTGGACTTGGTCAGGTGGAGATGCTCCTCATGCACCTTCATGTAGCCGATACCGTAAACGGCGATCAGCGAACCAATGATGGAGATGATGAGCACCATGACCAGACTCAGATTGTCGGCGAAAAACGCCGGAGTGTGGCCATGATCCTTGAGGACGAAAAATTCAAACCAGACGAGGCCGACGATCTGAGCCAGGGTGAGCCAGATGATGATCTGATTTTTCCGCTTCAAACCGACGCAGAGCACCACAAATAAGATGACGAAGTCACCCAGGGTGACAAGCGTATCATACAGGGGTGCGGGTGACAGGGTGAACGCTCCTGCTCGGAGCATGGCCAGGGAGGCGAGGATCAGCGCACCCGCCGTGGCCACCAGGATGACCTTGCGCAGGTTTTGCTCTCGCAAAACCAGCAACAGGGCTGCCACCAAAAAGGGGAGCAGCACCGTCACAAAGACCAACGTGTCAAGCATAGGCACCTCGGAGAAAGTTTATGACCGCCCGAACCATGCGTCCCCCCCCCGCCGCAGGGCAAGACGCACCACCGCAGCGCGGCCGCTTGCTGCGAGGTACACTAGGCCCGATGGGGAGGAGCGTCAAGATTACCCCTATTATTACAAAATGCTATCCCACGCAACAGTGTGATCCCTTTCACAAGCCCCTTCCATTCACGAAATTCCCTCCGGAGCACCGGAGCTCCTCGCCCACAACAACCACCCGAACCGTGATCCTCAAAAAAATCAAATAAAAATCAGAAGACTCCCTGAAATGCAAAAAAAAATTGCCCGACAGTTGTTTTTTTTTCGCCTGACCTCTTGCCTTTCCCGCCAAGGTGTTTAGATAAACTCCCGTCCGCCGCTAGCACTCACTGCCGGTGAGTGCCAGCCCGGGCTTAACACAGCCAAATCCCACTGGAGGTTTCGGTATGAAGCTCAAACCCTTAGGCGATCGTGTGCTCGTGAAGCGGCTGGAACAGGAAGAAGTCACCAAGGGTGGCATCATCATTCCCGATTCGGCCAAGGAAAAGCCCATGCGCGGCGAAGTCGTGGCCGTGGGACCGGGCAAGATCGGCGAGGACGGCAAGCACCTGGCCATGCACGTGGCCGCGGGCAACCTGGTCCTGTTCAACAAGTACGCCGGCACCGAAATCAAGGTCGACGACGAAGACCTGCTTGTCATGCGCGAGGACGATATCCTGGCCATCATCGAGGCCTAGGCGCCCCGTTCCTTCTTTCCACATTTCCACCGTAAGGAGACGCACATATGGCTGCGAAAGAAATTCTGTTTGACGCCAAAGCCCGTGAAAAACTGAAAAAGGGCGTTGACAAGCTGGCCAACGCCGTCAAGGTCACCCTGGGACCCAAGGGCCGCAACGTGGTCATCGAGAAGTCGTTTGGCTCCCCGGTCATCACCAAGGACGGCGTGACCGTGGCCAAGGAAATCGAGCTTGAGGACAAGTTCGAGAACATGGGCGCCCAGATGGTCAAGGAAGTCGCTTCCAAGACCTCCGATGTCGCCGGCGACGGCACCACCACCGCCACCATCCTGGCCCAGGCCATTTTCTCCGAGGGCGTGAAGCTCGTGGCCGCCGGCCGCAATCCCATGGCCATCAAGCGCGGCATCGACAAGGCCGTGGAATCCGTGGTCGCCGAACTCGAAGCCCTGGCCAAGCCCACCCGTGACCAGAAGGAAATCGCCCAGGTCGGCACCATCTCCGCCAACTCCGACGCCACCATCGGCAACATCATCGCCGAGGCCATGAACAAGGTCGGCAAGGAAGGCGTCATCACCGTCGAGGAAGCCAAGGGCATGGAGACCACCCTGGAAGTGGTCGAGGGCATGCAGTTCGACCGCGGCTACCTCTCCCCCTACTTTGTCACCGATCCCGAACGCATGGTCTGCGAGCTCGACGAGCCGTTGATCCTCATCAACGAGAAGAAGATCTCCTCCATGAAGGACCTGCTGCCGGTCCTGGAGCAGGTGGCCAAGATGTCCCGGCCGCTTTTGATCGTGGCCGAGGATATCGAAGGCGAAGCCCTGGCCACCCTGGTGGTCAACAAGCTGCGCGGCACCCTGCAGGTTTGCGCCGTCAAGGCCCCGGGCTTCGGCGACCGCCGCAAGGCCATGCTGGAAGATATCGCCATCCTGACCGGTGGTCAGTGCGTGTCCGAGGACCTCGGCAAGAAGCTTGAGAACATGAACCTGGTCGACCTCGGCAAGGCCAAGCGCGTCATCGTCGACAAGGAAAACACCACCATCGTCGACGGCGCCGGCGACTCCGAGAAGATCAAGGCCCGGGTCAAGCAGATCCGCGCCCAGATCGAAGAGACCACCTCCAGCTACGACAAGGAAAAGCTCCAGGAACGCCTGGCCAAGATCGTCGGCGGCGTGGCCGTCATTCATGTCGGCGCGGCCACCGAGACCGAGATGAAGGAAAAGAAGGCCCGGGTCGAGGATGCCCTGAACGCCACCCGCGCGGCCGTCGAGGAAGGCATTGTTCCTGGCGGCGGCGTCGCGCTCGTGCGCTGCGTCAAGGGCCTGGAGAAGATCAAGCCCGCCGATGACGACGAGCATGCCGGCCTCGAGATCGTGCGCCGCGCCATCGAAGAGCCCCTGCGCCAGATCGCCGGCAACGCCGGTTTCGAAGGCTCCATCGTCGTGGCCAAGGTGCGCGACGGCAAAGACGGCTTCGGCTTCAACGCCTCCACCGGCGACTACGAGGACCTGATCAAGGCCGGTGTTATCGACCCGAAAAAGGTCACCCGCATTGCCCTGCAGAACTCCTCCTCCGTGGCCGGCCTGCTCCTGACCACCGAGGCGGCCGTGGCCGAAAAGCCCGAGCCGAAGAAGGATATGCCCCCGATGCCCGGCGGCGGCATGGGCGGCATGGGCGGCATGTACTAGACCGCATCCTCCGATTGTCTCAGCCAAGAGAGGCCGGGTTCGCCCGGCCTCTCTTTTTTCATTCTTGCCGCTCCGATCCGAATCAGGCGTAGGCCCGCGGATGGACGTTGGCGGCGAGCTTTTTGTTTTTCATGGCCTGGATGACATCCACGATGGCCGCCACCACGTCCGAGACATCCCGGGCCGTGTTGCAGAAGGTGGGCGAGATGCGCAACAACTCGTGCCCCTTGACCTTCAGGTTGGCGATGGCGAAGCGGTGGCGCTCGTAGACGTGCTTCATGACATCCCCGGCCCCGATGCCCTCGGGCGTGCGGAACAGGAACACCGAACTGCGCAAATCGTCGCGGGTGGTCGGGGTGGCGATGAAGCGGTAGGCGGTTTCGGGCGTGAAATCCGGGAACACCTTGGGCAGTTGGGCAAACAGCGCCTTTTTGGCCAGGTCGCCCAGATGGTGGATGCGGGCTTCGACCTTGGCCGGCGTCAGGTTGGGATGGAAATGCCCGGTATGGAACAGGGCCGCCATCCAGGTCGCGACCAGAGTGGCGTCGTTTTGCTGGCCCAGGTAGGAAAACCGCTTGGCATTGGGGTCGATGGTGCCGCTGTCGGCCGCGAAGCCGTAGTCGGCCGGGGTGTTGATGTGTTCGTCATAGCCCCAGATGCTCGGCGTGAACCGTTTGGCCGCCCCGGTCTGCTCGCGCATATAGAGAATGCCGACCATCTTGGGCCCGCACGGCCACTTGTGGAAGCTGCCGGCGATACTGTCCACGCCCACCTTATCCAGGAGCAGGTCCAGCACGCCAAAGGTCTGGGCGCTGTCGGCATGGATGTGCACGTCCTTGCTGACGCCGCGCACGGCGCTGACGATCCGGGCCATGGGCAACAGCATGCCGCATTCGTTGGACTGCCAGGACAGGGTCACCATTTTGGTGTTGGCGTCCACAAGGCGCAGGAGCGGCTCGATCACGTCGTCCGGGCTCTGGGGGTCCGAGGGCAGCATGCCCTGCTTGCGCTCGTCCTCCGTGACCTTCTGGGAAAACAGCTTGGTTTGCAGCGTGCGGACGGATTGCCCGCCCCAACCCTGGGTGGCCTTGCGGTACAGCCAGGCATCGTAGTTGGTGGGGTGATTGACGTCCCACACCAGGATGTTGTCGCGCTGCGGATCGAAAAAGCCCGAGGTGACCAGGCCGTTGTTGATGAAGTTGTTTCCCTCGGTCGAGTTGGCCACCAGGGCGAGCAGGAAATCGGCCTTGGCCCCGTCCAGCCCGAACCAGGTTTTGACCGCCTCCAGGCCGTCACCCAGGCTCGCCTGGGCCAGTTCTCCCCGCATGGGGAAGGAAATATCCTGATCGAGCAGCCCCTGGACCAGGGCCTGCATGGACTCCACGGGTTTGAGCGACGGGCACAGGTTGGCCGCGTTGACCGAAATGCTGGTGAAGCCGGCGCGGTCGAAATAGTGATTCACCAACCGTTCCCACTGGGCCTCGTTGTCCGGGGCCAGTTGGTCGGAGCCAAACGGCTTGCCTTCACGGGTCCACTGGGCGATGTGGGCCTTGATCGCGGCCAGGGCCGACCCCGTGGCTGGGGCGGTGGCCGGCGCCGGTTGGGTCTGGGCCCGTTTTTTGGCCGAAAACGCCACACCCGGCAGCATGGCCATCCCTCCCGCGCCCAGGGCAACGCCCAGAAATCGGCGACGCGAAATGTCGTTCATGGTACGTCCCTCCTTTCGAGACGAGGTTGCGCGACGGCCACGCCTTGCTTACTCCGTGACCATCCGCCGCCATCATGGCACCGATAGCGCAAAACGCATAGCCCAGCGACACGGTCCCACGGGACTTTTGCCGTGCCCGCGTTGACCGGCCCGGTCCCCTGCTATACTGCTGGACAAATCCCAAATCGAGGAAGGCCCATGCCCGCTTCGCCGCCAAGCGCCCCTGACAAAGCGCCCTTCGATCTCTCCAATCCCCAGGTCCTGCTCGCCTGGCAGCGCAACCATCTGGCCAACGAACGTACGTTTCTGGCCTGGTGCCGCACCGGGCTCGCCCTGTTCGGCTTCAGCTTCGTCATCGAACGCTTCGATTTCTTCATCCGCCAGATGCAAAGTGTGGCCCTTTTTTCCGGCATGGCCCAAAAGCACCTCCACACCGAGGTCATCACCCTGTCCACCTTTGCCGTGGGCGTCCTCGTCATGGTCATCGCCACCTGGCGCTTCTGGTATATCCGACGCTGCATCAACACCGGGGCCACCCGGTTTTCCACCGGCCCGGATATTGTCTTCACCGTGGCCGTGGTCGGTCTGGTCCTCGGCCTTTTCACCGTGTTCTGGCACCTCATCGTCCAATGACGCACAGACCAGGAGGTTATGCCATGCGTTTACCGGCGGGAATCTTCTTCGGATTGGCGCTGCTTGTGCTGCTTCCGGTCCGTGGTTTCGCCAAGACCGGGCAAGCCGCGCCCCTGCTTGGGGCCGTCATCGAACAGGCCGCCGGCCGGGTCGACGACACCCTGACCGCCGTGGCCGCCAGCACAAAAGGTCTGGCCGCGGCCTACCGCGAGCTGTCCCGCACCGCCCAGCCGGTCACCCCGCGCCAGCGCGAACATTGGCTGCGCAGCTACGCCGTCAAGGACGCGACCGTGGTTTTCCGCGACCCCGACAGTCCCTGCGGCCCGGAACCGGCCGCCCAGGCCCCCTGCCCCGCGTTTCTCTCGTACAAGGGTGAGCAGTTCACCGACGAGACCTTCCGTGACCTCGGCCTCATGACCCGGTTCGCCCCGGCCATGGCCGCCGCCCACGCGGCCTTCCCCTTTTCCTGGGTCTACCTGACCACGCCCAACGAAAACTTCTGCATCTACCCCAGCCTCCCCCTGGCCGAGGCCGTCAACAACGACAAGCCCACGGACAAGGACTTTTACAAGGCGGCCGATTTCGAACACCGGCAATGCGGTTGGGAATCGCCCTATCTCGACCTGGCCGGGGCCGGCATGATGGTCACCGTGTCCTGCCCGGCCTATGACGGCGACAAACTCCTGGGGGTGGTCTCCCGGGACATCACCCTGAACCAACTCTCGGCCGAGGTTTTGCGCGGTCTGGCCACCATCCCCGGCGCCCGGGCCGCTCTCATGAACCGGCGCGGCAAGGCCATTGCCGCCAGCGATCCGGCCGTGGCCAAGTTCATCGCCACCGAGAACGCCAAGGCCGGCGGTGCCGTGGTCTATTTCCGGGCCGACCGGGGTCTGGCCGCCCTGGGCCTGGAAAAGGCCGTGGATACCCCGGACGACGCCCTCAATCTGGCCGCCGAGGCGGTCATCGAACAGGCGGCCCAGAAAACAGGCTGGCCCATGGTCATCACCCAGGGCAAGGACCTGATCCTGGCCGCCCGCATCAACACCACGGGCTGGTATCTGGTGCTGCTCGTGCCGGAGAAATCCGTCCGGTGACGCCTCTTTTTCCCCACGGCGGCCATATCCGCGCCCTGGCCGCGGCCTGCGGCCGCAGCCCCGAGGACATCCTCGACGCCTCGGCCAGCCTCAACCCCCTGGGCCCGCCGGACTGGCTGCGCCCGGTGATCGGCGCGGCCGTAAGCGACCTCGTCCACTACCCGGACCCGGACTGCGCCGAGCTGCTCCAAGCGGCCGCGATCCGCTACGGCGCTCCGGCCACGCATTTCGTCGCCGGCAACGGCACAAGCGAGCTCCTTTTCGCCCTGCCCGGCCTCACGCGCGCCAAACGGGCCGTGATCCCCGGTCCGGCCTACGCCGATTACACCACGGCCAGCCGCCGGGCCGGCCTCGACATCGCCCCCCTGACCCTGTCCCCGCACACCGGCTTCGCCCTGGAGCCGGCCGACCTCGACGCCATCCTGGCGCCCGCTCCGGCGCTCGTCTTCCTGGGCAGTCCCGGCAACCCCACCGGCCGCGTCATCCCGGCCGCGTCCGTCCGGGATCTGGCCGGCCGGCATCCGGACAGCCTGTTCGTGGTGGACGAGGCCTTTGCCGATTTCGTGGACGGGTTTGTCAGCCTGGCCGGCGCGGACCGTCCCGAAAACGTGCTCGTGCTCCTCTCCCTGACCAAGACCTACGCCATCCCGGGGTTGCGCCTGGGGCTTTGCGCCGCCGCCCCGGACCTGATCGCCCCCTTGCGCGAGTCCCTGCCGCCCTGGTCGGTCAACACCCTGGCCCAGGCCGTGGGCGTGCGCGCCCTGGCCGACGCCGCCTTTCGGGAACGCACGCGCCAGACCGTCGCGGGACTGCGCGAACGCCTAGCCACCGGCCTGAGACGCCTTCGCTGCACCGTCTTCCCGGGTCAGGCCAATTACCTGCTCACCCGGCTGCCGGACAACGCTCCCAACTCGACCGCCCTGTGCCGCCGGCTCCTTGCCGATGCCGGTGTGGCCGTGCGCGACTGCGCCAATTTCCCGGAGCTCGACGACCGCTCTATCCGCATCGCCGTGCGCCCCGAACCCGAGACCGACCGCATCCTGGCCGCCCTGGCCGCCATCCTCGATCCGCCGGCCGCCCCGGCCTTTCTGCCCAAACGTCCCACCCCGGCCCTGATGGTCCAGGGCACCACCTCCAATGCCGGCAAGTCCGTGCTGTGCGCCGGGTTGTGCCGGCTGCTCGCCCGGCGGGGCTACACGGTGGCGCCGTTCAAGGCCCAGAACATGTCCCTCAATTCCGGCGTGACCCCGGACGGGGCCGAGATGGGCCGGGCGCAGATCCTCCAGGCCCGGGCCTGCGGCCTGGTGCCGGACGCGCGCATGAATCCGGTGCTGCTCAAGCCGACCTCCGATGTCGGCTCCCAGGTCATCGTGCGCGGCAAACCTGTCGGCGTCATGCGGGTGGGAGAGTATTTCGCCTACAAGGCCACGGCCGCCGGCATCGTGCGCGAGGCCTACGACAGCCTGGCCGCCACGGCCGACATCATGGTCCTGGAGGGCGCGGGCAGTCCGGCCGAGGTCAACCTCAAGGCCCATGACATCGTCAACATGGCCATGGCCCGCCATGCCCGGGCCACGGTGCTGCTCGTGGCCGACATCGACCGGGGCGGGGCCTATGCCGCCCTGGCCGGCACCATGGACTGCCTGACCGAGGCCGAACGAAGGCTGGTGGCCGGTTATGTGCTCAACCGCTTCCGGGGCGATCCGGGACTGCTTGCCCCGGCTAACCGCTACCTGCAGGCGGCGACCGGCAAGCCCGTGCTCGGGGTGGTGCCCTACCTGGCCGATCTGGGGTTACCCGAAGAGGATTCGGTGAGTTTCAAGGCCGGCGAGGTGCTGGCCGACGCGTCTCCGGTCGATCCGGGGCTGCTCGACATCGTGGTACTCGATTTGCCCCATGGCTCGAATTTCACGGATGCGGACGCGTTGGCCGTGGAGCCGGACGTGGTCGTGCGCCGGGTGGACACGGCCCGAAGCCTGGGGCGGCCCGACGCGGTCCTCGTGCCCGGCAGCCGCAACACCCTGGCCGATCTGGCCTGTCTGCGCGCCTCGGGCCTGGCCGCCGCCGTGGCCAAACTGGCCTGGGAGGGCAAAACCGAAGTGGTGGGGCTGTGCGCCGGGCTGCAAATGCTCGGCGAGACGGTACGCGATCCGCTCCATCTGGAGTCGGACCGGGGCGTGGAAGCGGGACTGGGACTGCTTGCCCTGGCCACGGAACTCGCGGCCGAAAAGACCCTGGCCGTGACCCGGGGCGTGCATGTCCCCTCGGGCCAGCCCGTCGCCGGCTACGAGATCCACCACGGCCAAACCCGGACCACGGGGGCGGCCACGGTCCTTTTCACGCGCCAGGCCGACGCCGCGCCCCTCGGCCACGGCCACCCCGAACTGCCGGTCTGGGGGAGCTATCTGCACGGTATTTTCGACGCCGACGGATTTCGCCGGCTGTGGCTCGACGGCCTGCGCGCCCGGCGCGGCCTGCCCCTGATCGCGACGCCCACGCCCTACGACCTGGACCCGGCCCTCGATCGCCTGGCCGATGTCCTGGAGCATCACCTGGACCTGAGTACGTGCCTGGACCTGCCCGGTTGGCGGCACGGCTGAGCCATCCGTCCCCCGGGACCGGCCATTTTCCCGGCGCCAAGGCGCAAGGTCTGCTTGTCTTTTGCAAAAACCGTTGAGGCTTTTGGAAAAAACCGCTTCGGGGCCGATCGCGGGGAGCAGCGGCTGCGTCCCGGGGCTCGTGCCTTGCCCGGAAAGCGTCTCCCGGGGCAGGGTATAAGGATTCCCGGTCGTTTGATTTTTCCAAAAGCCTCGGCGGTATGGAAGGATGCTAGCTGGAGGCGGAACCGGAGCTGGCGCTGGTGGTCGAAGGACCCGACGCGGTGGACGTGCTGCCGGCGCAGGAGGGGCACCCCCCGGTCGAACCGGCCGAGGCGCAGGGCGTGGTCTCGGTCGTGGAGCTCTTGTCCGCGTGATGAGTCTTGCCGTTGCCGCCGGCGGCGCTGCAACCGCCGTTGCTCTTGTAATCCGTGACGTACCAACCGGTCCCCTTAAGCACGAAGGACGTATTGGACATCATGCGCTTGGCCGTGCTGCCGCACTTCTCGCACGGCATCTCGTCCACGTCGAAATGCTTCTGCAACACCTCGAACTCGTGGCCGCATTTCTGGCAATGGTATTCGTAGATGGGCATCGTTTCCTCCCCTGTCGGCTCGTTTACCGGTCTGGCCGGGCGCAAACAACTGGTCTTTCGGTCCGGCTTTGTCAAGGCCCGGTCACGCATCCCGCCGCTTAGGGCCCTGTTAGCACTCACACGTGCCGAGCGCCAAAAACGATAAGCAGTTCTCCCCCCCAGTCAAGGGGCGGCCGGAAGGGATAATGCCGTGGATTTTCCGACGGCCTTCGCGTATCCCGGCCACATCCCGGGAGAGTTCCATGCCGAACCAAAAAAAGGCGACCCTTTTGAGCCTCGTCACGGTGGCCATGTGGTCCACCGTGGCCACGGCCTTCAAGCTGGCCTTGGCCCGGCTCGACGTCCTCCAACTGCTGTTTTTCGCCAGCCTGACCTCGACCCTGGTCCTGCTGGCCGTCCTGGCCGTCCGGGGGCAGCTTTCGCTGCTTGGGGCCATGACGCGTCGGCAATGGCTGTATTCGGCCCTACTCGGCGCCCTCAACCCGTTCCTCTACTACTGCGTCCTCTTCAAGGCCTATGCCCTGCTCCCGGCCCAGGAAGCCCAGGCCATCAACTATACCTGGGCCATCACCCTGACCCTGCTCGCCATTCCCCTGCTCGGCCAACGGCCGCGCGGCCGCGATCTCCTGGCCATTGCCGTAAGCTATGCCGGGGTGGTGGTCATCGCCACCCGGGGCGACCTGGCCGCACTTCATTTCGCCAGCCCCACGGGTGTGGCCCTGGCCCTGATCTCCACGGTCATCTGGGCCCTGTACTGGATCGCCGGCGCCCGGGACGACCGGGACCCGGTGGCCGGATTGTGCGCCAATTTCCTGTGCAGCCTGCCTGTGACCCTGGCCGCCGTGCTGCTCGTCTCAAGTCCCCTGCCCGGCAGCCTGACCGGTCTTTTGGGCGCGGGCTACGTGGGCGTTTTCGAGATGGGGCTCGCCTTCGTCACCTGGCTCACGGCCCTGCGCCTGGCCGAAAACGCCTCCCGGGTGGCCAACCTCATCTTCCTGTCACCGGTGGTCTCCCTGGTGCTCATCCATTTCGTGGTCGGCGAACCCATTGCCCCTTCGACCATCCTCGGCCTGGCCTGCATCCTGTCCGGCCTGGCCCTGCAACGCCTGCGCCGGGACTGATCCCCCCTGACGGGTTTCCAAAGGGCCGCGCCCTTTGGCCGCCGGAGGCGTCCCCCCACCCCCATCCAGCCTCCCTCCCC
>JAWRKJ010000211.1:0-5905 GCA_040307025.1 Desulfovibrionaceae bacterium
CCCCCCGGGGCCGTTTTTCAACGGTCTTGCCCGGGCGGAGGGACCGTGCCAAGGCGCCTGCGGCGGGGGCGGTCTTTCCTCGCGGATCAGGCCGTTTTCTTGCTGGCCTTAACCATTGCCGGGAGGTTGCGATGGGAAGCAATGCAATACTGGTCGTCGGCGGCGGCTTCAGCGGCATTTCCGCCGCACTCGAAGCCGCGGAAGTCGGCCATGAAGTCTACATCGTCGAGAAAAATCCCTTTCTCGGCGGCCGGGTGATGCAGCTCAACAAATATTTCCCCAAGCTGTGCCCCCCGTCCTGCGGTCTGGAAATCCAGTTCCAGCGCATAAAAAACAATAAAAACGTCAAGTTTTTCACCCTGGCCGAAGTGACCAAGGTCACGGGGGCGGCCGGCAATTACGAGGTGACGGTCCACATCCAGCCCCGGTATGTCGAGCCCGGCAGCGTCGACCTGTCCGCGACGGTCGCCAAACTTTCCAAGGACGTTCCCAACGATTTCGATTTCGGGCTCGGGACCCGCAAGGCCCTGCACATGGACGTCCCCTTCGCCTTCCCCAACCGCTACGTCCTGGACAAGGACCAGTGCGCCAAGGAAGACCTGGAAGCGCTCTCCGGCGCCGACGTCATCAATCTCGACGACGCGCCCAAGGAAATCGTGCTCAAGGTCGGCAGCATCATCTACGCCACCGGCTGGAAGCCCTACGACGTGACCCGGCTCACCAACCTGGGCGCCGGCTCCATTGCCAACTGCGTCACCAACATGCAGCTCGAACGTCTCGCCTCGCCCAACGGCCCGACCAAGGGCAAGATCCTGCGCCCCTCGGACGGCAAGGCCCCCCGCTCGGTGGCCTTTGTCCAGTGCGCCGGTTCGCGCGACGAGAACCACCTCAACTACTGTTCCTATATCTGCTGCATGGCGTCGCTCAAGCAGGCGGCCTACGTCCGCGAGGCCTATCCCGACGCGCGCATCACCATCTACTATATCGATCTGCGCACCCCGGGCCGCTATGACAACTTCGCCAAGCGCATCCTGGCCGACGAACGCATCATGACCGTCAAGGGCAAGGTGGCGGCCGTGGCCGAGGACGCCGGGAGCGGCGATGTCATCTGCACCGTGGAGGATGCCGTGTCCGGCATCAAGTCCGACAACCGGCATGAGCTGGTGGTCCTGGCCACGGGCATGCAGCCGAGCATCAGCGGCGAGCGCCTGCCCGTGGACGTCCCCGTGGACGAGATGGGCTTCATCGTGGGCGGTGAGGACAAGGGCATATTCGCCGCCGGATGCGCCGCCACGCCCCTTGACGTCATGAAGTCGGCCCAGTCCGCGACCGGCGCGGCCATGAAAGCAATTGCCTTGGTGAGAGGGAGGTAGCGGCGATGGCCGAAAAAATCGGTGTGTATATAGACGAATCCAGCCTCGCCCCGCTGCTTGCCGCCGAGGACGTGGTCGCCTTTGTCAAGGAAAAGTGCGGTGGGGCCTGCCCCATTGTCAAATCCCACAAGCGTCTGTCCAGTCCCGCCGGACTGGATATGATCAAGGCCGACGTGGCGACCGGCGAAATCGACGCCGTGCTGCTGGCCGGCACCTCCCCCCGGGTGGACTGGGAAGTCTTTGACTTCGGTGACAAGGTGCTCGTCGAGCGCGTCAACCTGCGCGAGTTCGTGGTCCTGGCCTACAAGAATCCCGACGGCTCGTCCGTGGCCCCTGGCCAGGCCGCGCCCCGGGAACTCGTCTCCATGGTGCAGGACTACCTGCGCATGGGCGTGGTCAAGCTCCAGAAGATGAAAAAGCCCAACCCCGAGCTGCCCGAGACGGTCAAGACCGTCCTGGTGCTCGGCGGCGGTTTCGCCGGCATCAACGCGGCCCTGTCCGTGGCCGGCGCCGGCTACGAGGTGGTCCTGGTCGAAAAGGCCGGCTCCCTCGGCGGCAAGGCCTTGTCCCTGTACAAGACCTTCCCCCTCAAATACCCCTACCTGGAAGCCACCGACACCGGCATCGAGCGCCTCATCGCCCAGGTCGCCGGCAATTCCAAAATCCAGGTGCGCCTTAATACGACCCTGACCACCCTGGCCGGGGCGCCGGGCATCTACCAGGCCACCTTGTCGAGCAACGGCAAGGAGGAGACCCTGCCCATCGGCTCCGTGGTCCTGGCCGCCGGTTGGACGCCCATGGGCACCGAAGCCCTGGCTCCCTTCGGCTACGGCGCCTACAAGAACGTGGTCACGGCCGCCGAATTCGAGGCCATGGCCAAGGACGGCGCCATCAAGCGGCCGTCCGACGGCAAGGCTCCGAACTCGGTCGCCTTCGTGGTCGACGTGACCAAGCTCATGGAGATCGCCACGGCCAAGGCCGCCGAAGCGGTGGAAGCGGCTGCGGCTGCGGCTGCACAAGCGCCGGCCGACGCCAAGAAAGAGGGCGAGGAAGAAGCCAAGTTCGTCTTCACGCCCCTGACCACGCCCAAGCACCTGGCCTACTCCTCGGAGCTGACGAGCCTCGTCGCCCTCAAGCAGGCCAATTACGTCCGGGAAAAACTCCCCGACGCCGTGGCCATGATCATCTACGATTCCATGATGGTCCCGGGCATCAACGAGCGCTACTACCGTGCCGCCCAGGACGATCCCGGCATCATGCTGACCAAGGGCACGGTCATGGCCGTGCGCGAGGAAGCCGGCGCGACCCTGGCCATCGAAGCCAAGGACACGCTGCTCGGTTCGGATGTGGTGCTGGGGGCGGACATGGTGGTCCTGCCCACCGGCTTGGTGCCGGCCACGGCCCTCGATCCGACCATCAACCTGCTCTATCGCCAGGGTCCGGCCTTCCCGGATTTGGCGCTCTTCGACGGGTTCGCGGATTCCAACTACATCTGCTTCCCCTACGAGACCCGGCGCACCGGCGTGTACGCCGCCGGTTGCGTGCGCCAGCCCATGACCATGGCCCAGGCCGCCGACGATGCCGCGGGTGCCGCGCTCAAGGCCATCCAGTGCATCGAATCGGCCAGCCGCGGCGTGGCCGTGCATCCGCGCTCGGGCGACCTGAGCTACCCGGTGTTCAACTTCGTGCGTTGCACCCAGTGCAAGCGCTGCACCGAGGAATGCCCGTTCGGCGCCCTGGACGACGATGAAAAGGGCACGCCCAAGCCCAATCCCACGCGGTGCCGCCGCTGCGGTACCTGCATGGGTGCCTGCCCGGAACGCGTCATCTCGTTTGACAACTACAATATCGACATGATCGGCTCCATGATCCGCGAGTGCGAGATCCCGCCCAAGATCGAGGACGGCGGCCCGCGCGTGCTGATTTTGGCCTGCGAGAACGACGCCTATCCGGCCCTGGATATGGCGGCCCTGCGCGGCAAGAAGTGGAGTCCCTACGTGCGTATCATCCCGGTGCGCTGTCTGGGTTCGGTCAACGCCATATGGGTGGCCGATGCCATGAGCAAGGGCGTGGACGGCGTCATGCTGCTCGGCTGCAAGTACGGCGACGACTACCAGTGCCACTTCGTCAAGGGCTCCGAGATCTGCAACCGCCGCAAGGAAAACATCGCCGAGTCCCTGAAGCGCCTGGGCGTGGAACCGGAGCGGGTCGAGCAGTACCAGGTGGCCATCGACGAATACGATAAGATCCCTGGGATGATCGACCAGTTCATGGACATGGTTTTGAAGATCGGTCCGAACCCGTTCAAGGGCTATTAGGAGGAGGGCTCCATGTCAGAAGTGCAACGCATCAAACCCGATCTGCAGTTCATCAAGGACCTGCAGGCGGCAGGCGGCGAGGCGGTCAAGAAGTGCTACCAGTGCGCCACCTGCAGCGTGGCCTGCCCGCTCGCCCCGCCCGAGAGCCCCTTCCCCCGCAAGGAGATGGTCTGGGCCCAGTGGGGTCTCAAGGATCGCTTCGTGGGCGACATCGACATCTGGCTGTGCCACAACTGCCAGACCTGTTCCGAGTTGTGCCCGCGCGGCGCCCGGCCGGGCGACCTGATCTCCGCCGTCCGCAACCTGACCTATCGCAATCTGGTTGAGCCGAAGATCATCGGCACCTGGATGAGCTCGCCCAAGCATCTGCCCAAGCTCATCGCCATTCCGGCCGTGCTGTATCTGCTCATCTGGCTCATCAGCGCCGGGTTCGGCCTGCCCGAGGGCGACATTGTCTATGGCAAGCTCTTCCCGGGCGATTTCACCATTGACCCGATCTTCGGCCTGGTCGCCCTGTTCGTGGCCTTCACGTTCTACAAGGGCGTGACCAAGCTGTGGAAGAGCTTCGGTCCGGCCGTGCCGACGACCCTGTACGTCGGCGAAAAACCGGCCAAGCCGACCCTGCTCGAATCCATCAAGGCGGTGGTGGTGGACGAGATCGCCACCCACGTCAAATGGAACGAGTGCGGCAACGACAACACCGAGCGGTACAAGGGCCATCTGTCCTTGTTCTACGGTTTCGTGGCTCTGGCCATCGTTACCTCTATCGTGGCCGTGTCCCACTGGGGCGGCCGGATCGTCTCCTTTATCGCCCCCCTTGGGCATACGCCCATGCCCTTGTGGAGCCCGGTCAAACTGCTGGCCAACGTCGGCGCCATCGCGTTGCTGTACGGCCTGACCATGCTGACCCGGCGTCGGATCAATGTCGACCCCGCCAAGTCGACCTCGTCGTACTACGACTGGTACCTGCTTGGCGTGATCTGGGCCGTGGCCCTAACCGGTCTCGGTTCGGAGATCTTCCGCTTGGCCGGTGTGGCCGTTCTGGCCTACCCGACTTATTACCTGCATCTGATCGCGGTGTTCATGCTGTTCGCCTATCTGCCCTGGTCCAAGCTCGGGCACCTGGTGTACAGAACAACGGCGTTGGTTTACGCCCACCAGGCTGGGCGGCTCCCCTTGAAACGTGAAGAACAAAAGACTTTCATGGTTTAATGAAAGGAGGCTCCCATGGCTGAAGCGCGCAAAGTCTTCCCCATGAACACGTTCGTGTCGTACCTCAAGGGGATCGACAAGGAAGGCAACAAGAAAGGCGTGGCCGAGATGGTCGGTTTCATGACCGGCATGGAAATCGACGCGGAACTGGCGCCGTTCGCCGCCGCCCTGGCCAAGGCCTGGATATACGAGCAGCATCCGGAACTCGTGCGCATGAGTGGCGGCGAGCTGGGCTCCTCGGCCCAGAACGTGTCCGTGTCCGTGCTGCCGCCCGATGTCGTGGCCGAAGTGAGCGCCATTTTCGGCAAGCTCAGCGAAGCCAAGAAGACCTTGGACGAGCAGGCCACCAAGCTGGCCGCCGTGGAAAAGGAACTGGCCGAGAAGACCGCTATCCTCAAGGATGCCGAGGTGCGCTGCAAGGCAGCCGAGGACAAGGCGAAAAAGCTCGAAGCGTCCATGAAGGACGAGGGCGAGAAGGTCATCGTCGCTTCCGAGGCCAAAGTCACCGAGTACATCGGCAAGGTCGACGAGCTGCTCAAAATGATCGAGGATGTCAAAAAGCACGGTGTGGTCACCGTGGCCGCTGGTGGCGCTGCCCCGGCCGGTGAGGCTGCCGCGGGCACCGGCGAGCCGGTGGTCGGCGGTGAGCCGTCCTCCGACTTCGGTTTCGGCTCCGACGCTTTCGCCTCCGACAAGTGGTAGCCTAAAGCCGATGCCATCAAAGCGGGGAGGTCCTACGGGCTCTCCCCGCTTTTTTTTGGTTTCCGGCACCCGGAGCGAGAGCCGGACAACGGGTAGGGCTTGCGAAGCTCCGGACGACGGCGTGAAAGCGGTTGGAACAATGTGCCCGGCATGCTAGCGTAGTCGGCCTTGAAATATGCCCATCAGTCTGACAATGCTTAACAAAACGCCGGTATTAATGTATCGTCCTCGACCAGAAACTGCAGTGATTCCGCAGAAAACCGGTTGCATCTGAGCACTTCTGGGGGCGGTCATGAAGGC
>JAWRKJ010000212.1:0-10231 GCA_040307025.1 Desulfovibrionaceae bacterium
CGGACTTGTGCCCGACCGGGCTGGGATATAGAGAGCAGGCATGACAAAACGCAAACGTGGAAAATCGAAAAAGGGCCTCGGCAACGGCCCTGATGCCGGCGTGATCCTGCGCATCTTTCGCGAGGGGGGCAAGCCCCTGTCCGAAAAGGATCTCCAACGCGAAATAGGCCTGCCCAACGCCCTCAAACAGGACATGCACGAGGTGCTCAAGGCCCTGGAGGCCGAGGGCAAGCTCATCCGGGTGCAAAAAGGCTGGGGCTTGGTCGAAAGCATGCGGCTTATCACGGGCGTGCTCGAAATAAGCCGTTCGGGCGTGGGCTACGTGCTGCCCGACGACAAACGCCGTAAAGATATTTTCATCCATCCCAAGGATATAGGTGATGCCTGGCACGGTGACCGGGTGGTGGTCGCCATCACCCGCGAGCGCAAGGAAAAAAATCACGAAGGCCGGGTGGCCCGCATCATCGAACGCGGCGTCAAGACCCTGCCCTGCCGGGTGGTCAAACGCATGGCCCAGGACCTTTTTCTGTGCCGCCCCACCGACACCCGCCACGGCATGAGCTTCATGGTGGACTATCTGCCCCCGGATGCCCAGTCCCCCGAGCCCCGGGTGGACGATATCCTGAACGTGGCCGTGGGGGAAAAGCTCGAATTCAAGCTCTATTCCGGCAAGGGCCTGGACCTGCTCGGCGCCCAGGGCGACGTGGCTGTCCAGGAACGGCTGGTCAAGCTCAACCACGGCATTCCCGGCCCGTTCCCGGAAAAGGTCCTGAGCCAGGCCGAAGCCTTGCCCGAAGCGCCTGGCGAAGCCGACTTCGCGGGTCGCAAGGATCTGCGGGGCATGGACTTCGTGACCATCGACGGCGCCAAGGCCCGGGACTTCGACGACGCCATCTGCGTCAAAAAGCGCGGCCGGGGCTACACCCTCTGGGTCGCCATCGCCGACGTGTCCCACTACGTGCCCGAGGGCAGCGCCCTGGACAAGGAAGCCCTGGAGCGCGGCAACTCCTATTATTTCCCCCAGTCCGTGGAACCCATGCTGCCCGAACGGCTGTCCAACGGGCTGTGCAGCCTCAATCCCGCCGTGCCGCGCCTGGCCATGGTGGCGGAAATCGATTTCTCGGCCAAGGGAATCCCCGGCCGCACGGACTTCTATCCGGCCGTCATCGAGAGCAAGGCCCGCCTCACCTACGCCCAGGTCAACCGGGGCCTGCTGTTGGGCGACGAGGCCGAACGCCAGTCCATGGCCAAGGTCCTGCCCATGCTGACCACGGCCGAGACCCTGGCCCGGGCCATCCACGAGGTCCGCGCCGACCGGGGCAGCCTCGACTTCGACCTGCCCGAACCGGAAATCCTTTTCAATTTCCAGGGCGAGGCCCAGGACATCCGGCCCAAGGTCCGCCACTTCGGCCACCAGATCGTGGAAGAGTTCATGATCGCGGCCAACGAGGCCGTGGCCCGGTTTCTGACCGAAAAGGGCGCCCCGGTGCTCTACCGCGTCCACCCCGAGCCCGATCCGACCAAGCTCGAAGCGCTGTTCGCCCTGCTCGGCCGCACGGACCTAGCCACCAAGCTCCCGGCCAAGCCCGGCGCCGGCGACCTCGCCGGGGTGCTGCGCGACGTGTCCGGCTCGGATCTCGATTTCCTGGTCAGCCGGCTGGCCCTGCGCACCATGATGCAGGCCTCCTACTCGCCCAAAAACGACGGCCATTTCGGTCTGGCCTCCACCTGCTACTGCCACTTCACCTCACCGATCCGCCGCTACGCCGACCTGGTGGTGCACCGTTCCCTCAAGCGGGCCATCACCGGCCAGTCCTTTCCGGAAAAAGGCTTCGCCCGGCTGCAAAAAGTGGCCGAGTACATCAGCCGGCGGGAACGCGTGGCCATGGAGGCCGAGCGCGAAATACTCAAGCGCGTGACGGTGCTTTTCCTCTCCGACAAGGTGGGCCGGCAATTCACCGGGGTCATTGGCTCCCTGGCCGATTTCGGCTTCTGGGTGGAACTCAAGGAGGTCATGGCCGAGGGCATGGTGCGTCTGTCGTCGCTGTCCGACGACTACTACACCTTCCTCCCCGAGCGCCACGAACTCCTCGGCGAACGCACGGGACGGCGTTTCCGGCTCGGCCAGAGCGTCTGCGTGGAATTGACCGGCGTGGACATGGGCCGGCTGTCCGTGGACCTCGGCCTGGTGGAGGGTGGCGAAGCCTCCCAGGCCGCGCCCCGGGCCAAGCGCAAACCTGCGCGGCGACGCAAGCGGTCGTAAGGGAAGGCCAGAACAGACACCGCCACTTGAGTTTTTGGAGGTGGTATGACGCGAACAGGCCCGCT
The DNA here is from genome assembly GCA_040307025.1 of Desulfovibrionaceae bacterium. Taxonomy (GTDB): domain Bacteria; phylum Desulfobacterota; class Desulfovibrionia; order Desulfovibrionales; family Desulfovibrionaceae; genus Solidesulfovibrio. Next base: position 2,329 of record JAWRKJ010000212.1, read on the forward strand.
AGCATGGCAGACGGCCCTGATCGGGATGGCAATCCTTTTTCTGAGCTTGGTGTCGCCGGGAACGGCCCGGGCCGCCGAGGCGACCCTGCGCATTCCCGGCACCGGGGACAGTCAGGATCTGCTGCGGGCCGTGGCCGTGGCCCTCATGGCCCAGGAACCGGGCCTGACCGTGGAGGTGCCCGACTCCGTGGGCTCGACCGGCGGCATCAAGGACGTCCTGGCCGGCAAGGCCGCCCTGGCCCGCTCCGTCCGCCCCCTGCGGGACACGGAAAAGGAGCAGGGCCTGGTGGAATGGGTCTTTGCCGAAACCCCGGTCATCTTCGCGGTCAACCCGTCGGTGACCGGCGTGACCGGCCTGACCGGCGCCCAAGCCCTGGACGTGTACGCCGGCAAGATCACGGACTGGTCGGCCCTGGGTGGTCCGGCCGGTTCCATCTCCCGGGTGACGCGCGAGATGCCGGAGAGTTCCAGGGAGGTGCTCAACGCCGTTATCCCCGGGTTCGCGACCCTTGGCACCGAAGGCCAGGCCGTGGCCTACTCCACCCCCGAGGCCGTGGACATGGTGCGCCGCCATCCCGGCACCATCGGCTATTTTTCCCTGACCGCCTTGACCGGGACCGCGCTCGTCCCCCTGGCCCTCGATGGCGTGCCCCCCACGCCCGAAGGCTTGGCCATGTTCCCCAAGGCGCCGCGTTTCCGGCTGTCCCTGGTCTACCATGCGCCGCTGTCCCCGGCCGGGGCTCGGTTGGTGGCCTTTCTGACCAGCCCCCAGGGCACGGCCCTGCTCGGGCGCTTCGGCTGTCGCCCCCTGGCCGGGCCGCCCACTCCCCCCTGATGTTGCGCTCGCTCCACGCGCAGGTACTGGCCGGGCAACTCGTCCTGGCTGCCCTGCTCACCTTGGTCCTGGGGATCAGCTCCTACCAGGTGGCGGCCAACATCCTTGAACGCAAGGAGTGGGAGCAGGTGCATCTGCTCTCCCAGGGCTTGGCCCGGGAGACGCGCCAGGCCATTGTTCACTGCGAAGCCCAGCTCGACCGTATGGTCTCGGGCCAGGAACTGGAGCGTTTCGCCGCCAGCCACAACTTCCACATCCTGCAAGCCCTTTTTGACAAGTCCAAGGATTTCTTCACCTCCATCGCGTACATCAACCCCCAGGGCATTCAGGAATACGCGGCCCTGGGGCCGGGATACTCCGACCGAGACACGGACCTCGGCGCGGACCCCCTCGTGGCCGACTGCCTCAACGCCCCCAACCGGATCGTTTCGGCCGTACGACTTTCCCGAAAAAACGGTCCCCAACTTGTCCTGGCCCTGTCCAAGCGTTCGCCCTTCGGCACGAACATGGGCGCCCTGCTGGCCGCCATTCCCCTGTCCCGGCTGGCCAAAAGCGCCCTGGACCTGCATATGGAGCACGGGGGCTACGCCGTGCTGGCCGATGCCACGGGCCGGCTGTTGACCATGGCCGATGTCGACGGACAGCCCCCGCAACTGGCCGCCGGCTCGCGACTGGCCGAAGCCCTCGCCGAAGGCCGAAGCGGCGTGGTGCGTGAAATGTTTTCCCGCCAGGACAGCCTCATCGGCCTGTCCGGCACCGGCCGCCACGGCCTGGCCACACTGGTGGTGCAGCCGCGCCGGGCGGCCATCGACACGGAACTGGACGGGCTGCGATCCCTGACCGTGGGTATCGCCCTGCTTGCCTCCGCCCTGGCCGGCCTGGCCGCCCTGTGGCTCAGTAGCAGCCTGACCCGTCCCATCCGGCAGTTGGCCGCGGCCGCCCAGACCGTCTCGGCCGGAGACCTGGCCGTTCAGGCGCCGGTGACCGGTCCTCGGGAAACCCGGGAGTTGGCCCGCTCGTTCAACACCATGACCGCCGCCCTGGCCCGGTCCCGGGAACGGATGGAGCACGACCGCGACAACCTGGAGCACATCCTGACGGCCATGAACGAGGCTCTGGTGGTGGTCAACCGCCATGGCCGGGTGGTCATGCTCAACCGGGCCGGCCAGGACCTGCTGGGGTACTCCCAGGAAGAAATCGCTACGCGACCCGTGGCGGAGCTCCTCATGCCCGACGATCCCCTGGCCGACTTCATGGTCTCCGAGGACTCCTGGCGTCTGCTCGACCACAGCGGCCTGGCCGGCCTGGAAAAAACCCTCGTGAGCAAGTCGGGCCGGGAAACGCCCGTGCTCGTCTCCCTGGCCCTGCTGCGCGGGCAGGCCGGAGCCCTCGAAGGCGTGGTCTGCCTGGCCATGGACATCACCGAACGCAAGCGGGCCGAGGCCCTGACCCGGGCCCGCCGGGCCGCCGAGGCCGCCAGCCGGGCCAAGACCGAATTTCTGGCCGTGCTGAGCCACGAAATGCGCACCCCGCTCAACATCGTGCTCGGCATCCTCGAACACCTGCTCGAATCCTCCACCGCCGAGTCCACCCGGCAAGCCCTTGAGCTGGCCCTGCGTTCGGGCAGCTCCCTGCTCGACGTCATCGTGGCCATGCTGGACTATGCCGGGCTCGAAGCCGGCCGGGTACTGCTGCGCCGCCAAGCCTTCGACCCCAGACATCTGGTGGCCGCGGTGGCCGAACGCCATCTCACGGCCGCCAAGGACAAGGGGGTGCGCCTCAACCTCACGGTGGCCCCCGGGGTGCCTTCCCGGCTGATCGGCGATCCCGACCGGCTCGGCCAGGCCCTGTCCAATCTCCTGGCCAACGCCGTGCGCTTCACGGCCTTGGGCGAAATCCAACTGTCCCTGCTCAACCTCACGCCGGGAAACGACACGGCCCGGTGCCGGCTGCTGGCCGTTATCTCGGACACGGGCATGGGCATCACCGACGCCAAGCTGGAATACGTCTTCGAGCCCTTCACCCAAGAGGATGCCACCTCCACCCGCCGCTTCGGCGGCCTGGGCCTGGGCCTGGCCATCACCCGGCGCCTGGTGCTGCTCATGGGCGGCAGTCTGTGCCTGGATAGCCAGGCCGGGGAAGGCACTGACGCCTATCTCGCCCTGACGCTGGAGCAGGAAGCCGTGCGGGAATCCGAGGAGCTCGGTATTTAGGGAGGGGCGGCCAAGGCCGCTGTCGGGGGTGACCGGGAGGGAGGTCGCGCCCCTCCCGGTCAATCGGAACGCCCGGGGAGCCCGGGCGTCTTCGGGCTATTTGTTGCCGGAACTGAGGAACAGTTCCTTGGCCGTGCCGGGCTCGAACTGGTAACGGGCCGCCTTTTCCCAATAGTATTTGCCGTCTTCGAACTTGAGCACCCAGAAGTCGAAATCCCAGTCCTCCCGGCGATCACCCTGATCGTTTAAGGCCAGCCAGCCGGTCACGCCGTACATGCGCTCGCACACCTGGGGCAACAGCTGCTTGAATCGGGCGAAATCCGTGGCACTGCCCGCGGACTGGGCCGTGAAAAACAGCGCCCAGGCCGCGTCGTAAGCCACCAGGCTCTGGGTATCGGGGAAAAGTTCGGTCTTGTCCTGGATGCGCTTTTCCGTGAGGGAATAGACATTGGCCCCACCCTCGCCGTAGCGTGGACTGGCCAGCCGGACCTTCATGGCGAAGGCGGCGCTTTCCTGGTCCTTGGCAATGGGATCGTACATAGCCGTGGCGTCGCAGCCGTACCAGGGCACGGCGGCCAGTTCCGGCCGCTTGGCCGCGGCCTTCAAAAGGGGCACCACCTCGTCGCCGCCGGCGAAGTAGATGGCCACCCGGCCGTTTTTGGAACCGGAACGCGAGGCCTGGACCACCTGGCGGCTCAAATCGTCGAGAATGGGGGTGAAATCCCGCCGGTCCGCGGCATAGCGCGCGCCGGGCATGGCTTCGCCGCCGAGCTGCTTGAACCGGGCCTTGACATGCACGACCAAGTCATCCCCGTAGCGGTCGGCCCGCCACAACGGCACGATGGTGGCCACGCCTTCCTGACGGATCAGGCTGGTGACGGCCTCGGCCTGGTAGGTGTCCGACGGGGACAGGCGAAAGAGGTTGTCGCCCTTCTTGGACAGGAAGGGGCCGGAACTGCCTTGGCTCACGAGCAAAAGATTGTTTTTGTCGGCATAGTCCAGGCAGGCTTCGGCCTCGGCGTCGGAAAAGGGGCCGATAAACACCTTGATGCCCCGGCCCGCCAGGGCCTTGAGCTTTTCCACGGCCTGGGTCGGGTCGCCGCCGGTGTTTTCCACACTGATGCTCATCTGGCCCGAAGCGCCGCTCGCGGCCAGGTAGGCATTGATATCGGCCTGGGCCAATTCCAGGGCCACCTTGGAAGTTTTGCCCCGGTCGGCCAGGGGGCCGGTCAAGGGGAGCAGGGCCCCGAAGGTGAGTCCGCCTTTCTGGGCGACGGCCAGATCGGCCAGGGCCAGCACCACCAGCACCACCAGGGCGGCCAGCCGCCCCGTCCTGCCCAAACGCCTCCACGGGTGCACATGTCGCGAATGCATGGATCGCTCCTTGTCCCCGTCCGTCGGGGCCGGGGGATACGCGTCAAACGCGTCGGGCAGCATAGCCGCAAAAAAACCAAAAGGAAACCAGCCGGCCGGGGAGGCCCGATTCCGCCCCCTTTTCAAAGCCCGGCCCATGGCGTAGGAAGATTGACCAAGCCTTGGCGAGCCGTGCCTCGCCGCACCCATTTTGTGCATAGGGTACCGGCCATGCAAAACGGCAATGTTGCCTCTGTAAAGTTTTCCAATACGGACCACCAGACCGATGCCTTGGCCAGCATGACCATTTTACTGGTGGAGGATGACGGCATCAATCAACTTGTTGTCAAACGCCTGCTCGAACGGCGCGGTCATGCCGTGACCGTAGCGGAAAACGGTCTCGATGCGTTGGCCCTGCTCGGGCACACCGCCTTTGACTGCGTGCTCATGGACGTGGAAATGCCGGTATTGGGCGGGGTGGAAACCCTGGCCCGGCTGCGCGACGCCACGGTCTACGGTCCGGCTGCGGCCACGCCGGTGGTGGCCCTGACCGCCCATACCGCCCCGGGCTTCCGGGAAGGTTTGCTGCTGCGGGGATTTAACGATTTCGTCCCCAAACCCCTCGACATGGCGGAACTCGAAGCGGCCCTGACCCGGGTCGCCGTCGGGGCCACGCCTGGAGCCTCGGCCCATGCGCCTGCTCATCGTGGAAGATGACCTGGAAGCCGCCGCCTACATGTCCAAGGGGCTCAAGGAATCCGGCTACGTGGTGGACCATGTGGCCGACGGCCGGGAAGCCCTGTACCGGGTGGCGGCCGAACCCTACGACGCCGTGGTGGTGGACCGGATGCTGCCGGGCGTGGACGGGCTCACCATCGTGCGCACCATGCGCTCGGCCGGCAACACCACGCCGGTCCTGATCCTGTCGGCCCTCGGTGACGTGGACGACCGGGTCAAGGGCCTCAAGGCCGGCGGCGACGACTATCTGGTCAAGCCCTACGCTTTTGCCGAACTGCTGGCCCGGCTGGAGGCCTTGCTGCGCCGGGGCCGGGCCGATGCCCCGGACACCATGCTCAAGCTCGCGGACCTGGAAATGGATCTGGTCGCCAGAAGCGTGCGCCGGGCCGGCAAGCCCATCGAGCTCAAGCCCAAGGAATTCGCCCTGCTCGAATACCTCATGCGCCATGCCGGCCATGTGGTCACCCGGACCATGCTGCTGGAAAACGTCTGGGACTATTCCTTCGATCCCCAGACCAACGTCATCGACGTGCACATCAGCCGCCTGCGCCAGAAGATCGACAAGGGCCACGACAAGGCCTTGCTTGCGACCATCCGGGGCGCCGGGTACAGCCTGCGTGATCCCAACTAAGCTCTTGCGCTCCTCCACCCTGCGCCTGTCCATGATCCACATGGTCGCCTTCGGCCTGTCCGTGCTGGTGCTTCTGTGGTTCATCTACTCGTCCACGGCCGGATTCATGGAACGGCAGACCGACGAGACCATCAATGCCGAGATCCAGGGCCTGTCCGAGCAGTACAGCCAGCTCGGCCTGACCGGCCTCATCCGGGTCATCAAGACCCGGGTGGCCCGGGACAAGGCCGGCCAGAGCGTCTACCTGCTCACGGACTGGAAGTTCAACCCCCTGGCCGGCAACCTGAGCGAATGGCCCAAGTTCCGGGACACGGGCTCGGGCTGGTCCGACGCCACCTTGGAGGACACGGAGAATTTCGAGCCCCGGCGCGTGCGCATGCGCTATTTCCTGCTGCCGGGCAATTTCCATCTGGTGGTCGGCCGGGACGTGTCGGAACGGGTCAAGGTGGAGCGGCTCATTATCGACGCGCTCATCTGGGGGCTCGCTTTCACGGTGGTGCTCGGCGGCGTGGGCGGGGTCCTGACCAGCCGCTGGATGCTCAAGCGCATCGACGTGATCAACCGGGCCAGCCGGGAAATCATGAACGGCGACCTGACCCAGCGCATCCCCCAGCGCGGCACCAGCGACGAATTCGACCGCCTGGCCGAAAACCTCAACGCCATGCTCGACCAGATCGTGCGGCTCATGGACGGGGTCAAGCAGGTGTCCAACAACATCGCCCACGACCTGCGCGGGCCGCTGAACCGCATCCGGTCGGGCCTTGAGATGTCGCTTTTGCGCGCCCACACGCCCGAGGATTACCGGGCAGCCCTCGAACACACCATCGGCGCCATCGACAACCTGCTCCAGACCTTCAACGCCATCCTGACCATTGCCCAGGCCGAATCCGGGGCCAGGCGGCAGGATTTCCAGGACCTGGACGTCAGCGCCCTGGCCGAGGACGTGGCCGAGCTCTACGAGCCGCTCGCCGAGGAAAAGGGCCTGACCCTGGCGGTCGTGCCCGCCCCGGGCCTGACCGTGCCCGGCAACCGGCATCTTTTGTCCCAGGCCCTGGCCAACCTGCTCGACAATGCCGTGAAGTACACCCCGCCCGGCGGCACGGTGACCCTGTCCCTGGCGGCCACGCCGACCGGCGCGGAAGTAGCCGTGGCTGATACCGGACCGGGCGTGCCCGCCGACCGTCGGGACTGGGTGCTCGAACGCTTCACCCGCCTGGAAACCAGTCGCAACACGCCGGGCAGCGGCCTGGGGCTGTCCCTGGTCGCGGCCGTGGCCGGTCTGCACCAGGCCAGCCTGCGCCTGGAAGACAACGCTCCGGGCCTGCGGGTGGTGCTGACCTTCCCCTCCGGCCGGGCCTAACGCCGCCGTCATCGCGGATTTGTCGCAGTCCGGTCACAATATGAACGAACGTTCATAATCCGGCCATACCCGTTTCATGCGGTCGGTCTATCAAGTAATCGTTGTTGGTGGCCACGGCCCCACCGACTGTTCTTCCACACAATCGAACCCTCGACCTGGCACGGTCAGCCCCGGATGGCCCCTCCCGTCCGACCAAGTTCCAGGTCAATCTCCTCTCCCTCCTTGCTCGAAGCCCCCGCTCCCCGGCGGGGGCTTCCTTTTGGGAACGGGTTGCCAGTCCGCCACCCTTCCCTAACCAGAATTCATGTTGCGGCCATACCGCCTTCATGGTGCGGGTCTATCTCTCCAAGCAACGGGACACGGCTTCCCCTCCAGCCGGCCCGTCAGGCCCCCTCGCCTGAAATATGACCAAAGGGCGGTTCCCCTCCCGCCCCGCAAAACGAACGCTTCTCCCCCTCGAACGAAGCCCCCGCTCCCCGGCGGGGGCTTCCTTTTCCGGGGTCGCCCGCGGCACAGCCCCCCGACCGAAACCCTACAGGGAATTCATGTGGCGGCCATGCCCCCTTCATGGTCCGTACCTACTTTATCCTCGACGGCGAATCGGTCTGTCCCCCCGGGCCGAAACGCCGCACCCTCGACCTTGCCGGCGGGAATGCGCACCACATCCCCGCCGTTCCAAGGCCCCTCTCCTCCCTCCTCAACAGGCTCCCGCTTCCCCGGCGGGAGCCGCTGTTTTGTGGGCCTGGCAACACGGTCCGCACCAATACGAAGGC
>JAWRKJ010000213.1:0-11100 GCA_040307025.1 Desulfovibrionaceae bacterium
TCCGACACGGCCGGACTGGTTGTCCTGTCCGCCCCCTTGACCCTGGCCGAAACCGATCCGGGCGCCGCGGCCGATCTGTTCAGCCGCCACATCACGGCCAGGCGGCTCGCCCTTGGCCTCAACGACCGCTTCGACGGTTCGGTCTATTCCTAAGCATCCGGCCGGGGTCACGCCCCGGCCGCCCTTTTGGGGGCCTTCCCGCCCCACCGCTGCCCCCTTGCGGACACCGTGCCCCGACTGTTTCCAGACAACCCATCCCGCGCAATCCGATTCAGTCACGCCGTGCCTCCAGACGGTTCGGTAATCACGACACTTTTGTCTGGAATAAGCCGACAAATTTGTTGCCGACCATTTTCGCACCCGATCACGGGGAAAATAAAAAATGAATATACCAAACAAAAACAATAAATTATCGCTCTAGTATCACGAGATTACCCGTCTGGCATGACTCTTGCCTAAAGAGCGTCCATCACACTTCGCATGAGGAGGCATTACAAAATGCGCAAGATCGCTGTTTACGGGAAGGGCGGTATCGGCAAGTCCACCACCACACAGAACACCGTCGCCGGCTTGGCCGAGATGGGCAAGAAGGTCATGGTGGTCGGTTGCGACCCCAAGGCCGACTCCACCCGCCTTCTCCTGCACGGCCTGGCCCAGAAGACCGTTCTCGACACCCTGCGTGAGGAAGGCGAAGACGTCGATCTCGACGACATCCTCAAGGAAGGCTTCGGCGGCACCATGTGCACCGAGTCCGGCGGCCCCGAACCCGGTGTCGGCTGTGCCGGCCGCGGCATCATCACCTCCATCAACCTGCTCGAACAGCTCGGCGCCTACGAGGAAGACAAGCACCTGGACTACGCCTTCTACGACGTCCTCGGCGACGTTGTCTGCGGCGGGTTCGCCATGCCGATCCGCGACGGCAAGGCCGAGGAGATCTACATCGTCTGCTCCGGCGAGATGATGGCCATGTACGCGGCCAACAACATCTGCAAGGGCATCGTGAAATACGCCGACACCGGCGGCGTGCGTCTGGGCGGCATCATCTGCAACAGCCGGAAGGTCGACCACGAAGCGGAGATGATCCAGGAACTGTGCCGCCAGCTCGGCACCCAGATGATCCACTTCATGCCCCGTGACAATCAGGTGCAGCGGGCCGAAATCAACCGCAAGACCGTCATCGACTATTCGCCCGAGCATCCCCAGGCCGACGAATACCGGACCCTGGCCAAAAAGATCGACGCCAACGACATGTTCGTCGTCCCCAAGCCCTTGGATATGAACACCCTGGAAAAGCTGCTTATCGACTTCGGCATCTCCAGCTAGCCGCGAAAGCACTGTCACCGCAACACCACCCACACACACGAAGGAGCAATCGAAATGCAGACCATGGTCAGAGCCATTGTTCGCCCCGAAAAAACCGACGCCGTCCTGGCCGCACTCATGGATGCCGGTTTCCCGGCCGTGACCAAGTTCAACGTGGCCGGTCGCGGCAAGCAGCGCGGCATCAAGATCGGCGAAATCCAGTACGACGAAATCCCCAAGGTCATGCTGATCTGCGTGGTGGACGCCAAGGACAAGGAATTCGTGATCAAGACCATCATGGAGAGTGCCCGCACCGGTGCCAAGGGCGCCTTCGGCGACGGCAAGATCTTCGTAAGCCCGGTCGAAGAGATGTACACCATTTCGTCCGGCGTCAAGGAAGCCTAGGGAGGGCGTCATGAAGGAGATCATGGCGGTTATCCGCATGAACAAGATGAACCAGACCAAAAAGGCCCTGGCCGAGGCGGGATTGCCGGCCTTCGTGGCCCGCGAGGGCTACGGTCGGGGCAAGGGCCTGGTCAACCAGGCCGTGCTCGACGGCGCCGCCGCCGGCAACGAGGAGGCCATCGCGTTGCTCGGCAGCAAGGGACGCCTGTATCCCAAGCGGATCGTGTCCATCGTGGTGCCCGACGACCAGGTGAAAAATGCCTTGGACGCCCTGATATCCGTGAACAAGACCGGCCAGGCCGGCGACGGCAAAATCTTTGTGATGCCCGTCTCCGATTCCGTCCGGGTCCGGACCGGCGAGGACGGCGACGCGGCCATCGTCTAGCGCGAACGCGGCGGACGTCCCCGGACCACTAAGACCAATGAGGTAGCATCGAGATGAGCACCAAGCCCCTGAATGTTGAAGAGATCAAGAAGGAATTGATCGCCAAGATGCCCACCAAGGTCGCGCGCAAGCGGGCCAAGGCCATCGTGCCCGGCGCGGGCGGCAGCAGCGAGGAGATTCCTGAAATCCAGGCCAACGTCCGCACCGTCCCCGGCATCATCACCCAGCGCGGCTGCACCTACGCCGGCTGCAAGGGCGTCGTTCTCGGCCCCTCCCGGGACATCGTCAACCTGACCCACGGCCCCATCGGTTGCGGCTTCTACTCCTGGCTGACCCGCCGCAACGAGACCAATCCCGGTCCCGACGGCGATAACTTCATCCCCTATGCCTTCTCCACGGACATGACCGAACATGACATCGTGTTCGGCGGCATGAAGAAGCTGGCCGCGGCCGTCCAGGAGGCCTACGACAACTTCCATCCCAAGGCCATCTCCATCTTCTCCACCTGTCCGGTGGGCCTGATCGGCGACGATATCCACTCCGTGGCCCGCCAGATGCAGGAGAAGCTCGGCATCACCGTCTTCGCCAACTCCTGCGAAGGCTACAAGGGCGTGTCCCAGTCCGCCGGCCACCACATCGCCAACAACCAGATCATGAAGCACATCATCGGCACGGGCGACAAGCCGGTGGAGGGCAAGTTCAAGGTCAACATCCTTGGCGAGTACAACATCGGCGGCGACGCCTTCGAGATCGAACGGATTCTCGACAAGTGCGGTTTCACCCTGATCGCCACCTTCTCGGGCAACTCCACGGTGGAATCCTTCCGCGAGGCCCACTTCGCCGACCTCAACACCGTCATGTGCCACCGCTCGCTCAACTACGTGGCCGAAATGATGGAGACCAAGTTCGGCATCCCCTGGATCAAGGTGAACTTCATCGGCGCCGAAGCCACGGCCAAGTCGCTACGCCGCATGGCCGCCTATTTCGAGGACCAGGAACTCATCGACCGGGTCGAGGCCGTCATCGCCGAGGAAATGCCGGCCGTGAAGGAAGTGATCGACGGGATCCGCCCCCGCACCGAGGGCAAGACGGCCATGATGTTCGTGGGCGGTTCCCGGGCTCACCACTACCAGGAGCTGTTCGGGGAACTGGGCATGAAGGTGCTGTGCGCCGGCTACGAATTCGCCCACCGCGACGACTACGAAGGCCGCCACGTGCTGCCCAACATCAAGGTGGATGCCGACTCGCGCAACATCGAGGAGCTGGAGATCACACAGGATTCCACCCGCTACCACCCCCGCAAGACCCCCGAACAGATCGAGGCGCTCAAGGCCAAGGGGATCGAGTTCAAGGGTTACGAGGGCATGATCGGCCAGATGAGCAAGGATTCGATGATCATCGACGACATCAGCCAGTACGAGACCGAAAAGCTCATCGAGATCCTGAAGCCCGATATCTTCTGCGCCGGCATCAAGGAAAAGTACATCATCCAGAAGATGGGCGTGCCCATGAAGCAGCTGCACAACTACGACATGGGCGGCCCCTACGCCGGCTTCAAGGGCGCCATCAACTGGTACCGCGATATCGACCGCATGGTGAACACCAAGGTGTGGGACCTGCTGAAGGCGCCGTGGCAGTCCACCGGCCCTGAGCTCGAAGCCAGCTACGTGGCGGAATAATCAACGCATTGCACGAGAAAGGAACGCATCATGGCTCTCCTCAGACATACCACCGGCGAGATCAAGGAACGCAAGGCGCTCACCGTCAACCCGGCCAAGACCTGTCAGCCCGTCGGCGCCATGTACGCGGCCCTCGGCGTCCACGGCTGCTTCCCGCACAGCCACGGTTCCCAGGGCTGCTGCGCCTACCACCGTTCGGCCCTGACCCGGCACTTCAAGGAGCCGGTCATCGCCGGCACCTCGTCCTTCACCGAAGGTTCCTCGGTCTTCGGCGGCCAGTCGAACCTGATTTCGGCCATAGACAACATCTTCACGATCTATGACCCGGACATCATCGCCATCCACACCACCTGCCTGTCCGAAACCATCGGCGACGATCTCCTGCAGATATCCCAGAAGGCCAAGGACGACGGCAAGGTGCCGGAAGGCAAGCGCATCGTCTACGCCAGCACCCCGAGCTATGTCGGCACCCATGTCACGGGCTACGCCAACATGGTCAAGGGCATCGTCAAGGGCTTCGCCACCAAGACCGGGACCCCCAACGGCAAGGTGAACATCATCCCCGGCTTTTGCGAGCCCTCGGACATGGCCGAACTGCGCCGCATCGCCACCATGATGGGTGTGGATATCATCATGGTGCCCGACACCAACGGTGTCCTGAACGGTCCCCTCACCGGCCATTACGAGATGTATCCCAAGGGCGGCGCCAAGGCCGAGGACATCATCTCCATGGGCGACTCCACCGGCAGCATTGGCCTGGGCCGCTGGGCCACCGCCGACGCGGTCAATTACCTGGACTCCGAATTCAAGGTGCCGGGCAAGGTGCTCGGCATGCCCATCGGGCTCAAGGCCACGGACCGCTTCGTCGATGCCCTGCGCCTGATGGCCGGGGTGAACGTGCCCGATTCCATCAACTTCGAACGCGGCCAGGTCGTGGACATCCTTTCCGACTACACGCAGTACTTCTACGGCAAGAAGGTGGCCCTGGCCGGTGATCCGGATCAGCTGCTGGCCCTGGTGGAATTCTGCGTCACCCTCGGCATGATTCCGGCCTACACCGTGACCGGCACGGCCGGGAAATTCTTCGATGACCGCATGGCCGAACTGCTGGCCGACGTGCCCTACGACTGCAAGTACAAGTGCGGTCCCCAGGCCGACATGTACCTGCTGCACCAGTGGATCAAGAACGACCCGGTCGACCTGCTCATCGGCAACACGTACCTCAAGTACATCGCCCGCGACGAGGACATTCCCCTGGTGCGCCACGGCTTCCCGATCCTCGACCGCATGGGGCATCAGTACTTCCCGAGCTTCGGTTACTCCGGCGCCATGCGCCTGATGGAGAAGTTCCTGTCCGCCATCATGGACCGTCAGGACCGCGACTGCCCCGAGACCCGCTTCGAACTGCAGATGTAACGGAACCGAAACCCAAGGGAGACAAGACGCATGCCCATTGAGAAACCGCAATATCTGATCAACGTCTGTGCGAGCTTCCGCGTCAAGGGCGAGGCCAAGGGCATCTGCCACAAGAAAGGGTCGCATAACCTGCTCGGCTACTTCGAGGAAGGCATCCTCGACCGGGACATCGACGCCCGGGTGGTCAGCACCGGCTGCATGAAGCAATGCGAAAACGGACCGATCGTCGTGGTGATGCCCAACAACTGGTGGTACCAAGAAATCGACAGCGAAGACAAAGTGGATGCAATCCTGGACGCGCTGGAAAACGGCGAGGCCGCTGCGGAACACTTGCTCCCCTAACCCAAACGGTTTGCCAACCGACTGGACTGGACTCCCAAAAAATGCCGCCCTGCTGGACACGGACCCAGCGGGGCGGCTTTGTTTGCGGCTTCCTGGCGGCGCGGGCAGCCCGAAAGAACGCAGGGTTGCCTCCCTGTCGCGACCGCTACGCAATTCCCGCGAGGCCTTTCCCGGCCCCACGACGGGAATGACCACCTTCAAAAGCCCTCTCGGGATTCCAAAGGGCGCGAGCCCTTTGGCCGCCGGAGGCATCAATGCCAACGCAGTGTGCGGCCAAGCCCTCACAACAGGCCCCTGGCCGGAACGCGCCGTTTTTATCCGAACTCGGGCCAGTCGCGTTCGAACCGAACCTTGCCCTTGGATTTCTTGAATTTACGCAGCAGAACGTACAGCGCGCCGGCCCCGCCGTGGCGCGGCAAGGCCGTGGCAAAGGCCAGAACCACGCGCTTGAGCGGATCGCGGGTCAGCCAAGCCTTGAGCTCCTCCTTGAGCACGGCCACCCCGCCCGGGGAATTGGCCCCGCGTCCCGGGATGACGAGCAGACAGCGCTTCCCGGCCAGGTAGTGCTCGCGGACGAACTGCAACAACGTCAGCATGGCCTGCTCGGTGTTGAACCCGTGGAGGTCGAGATGGGCTTCGGGCGAGTACTGGCCGGCCCGTAATTGGCGATAAATCTTGGGATCGAGGTCGGTGACGAAGCCCTGGACGTATTCGTCGCTGTACTCCAGGGTGAATTCCACCCGCCCTTCGACCAGATCGTGCAGGGCGGCCAGGGCCGTGGCCTCCTCGTCGGTCCGGGACGGCGGGGTCGGCGGCGGGGCCACGGGCCGGATATCCCGGCCCTTGGACTTTTCCCGGTCCAGGGGCGCCACGCCGTTCATGGCCCGGAAAAAATCCGAGCTGTCCATCTCCGCGGGTGCGGCCGGTTTGGAGGCGGCGGCGACCGCCTTGGCCACCACCGGCGGCACATCCTTTTTCTTGGCCACCTTGACGCCCTTGAGGACGTCGGCAAAGGGCCGAAATGCGTCTGGAGAATCCTTTTTGGACATGGGAGGGCACGCTAGCGGCAAGCCCCGCCCTTGGCAAGCCGGCCGACCAGATCCGGCCGCTTGGGCGCGGGATGTCGGCCGACAGGCCCTTTCGCCCGGGCCACACTCTGGCCTTTGCCCGGTCCCTGGTGTAAAAAAGGCATCAGCTGGTTTTGCATGGATAATCCTCCGGGATGGTTGACGGAATCCAATATCGTCTTATTATGTAAACTTGCCTGGGAACCAGCCGGCAAACAGGGAGTCGCTGTCACTATGAGTGTGGAATACAAGGATTACTATAAGCTTCTGGGGGTGTCCAAAACCGCCACCCAGGATGAAATCTCCAAGGCCTTCAAAAAGCTGGCCCGCAAGCACCACCCGGACCTCAACCCCAACGACCCCGAGGCCGAAAAAAAGTTCAAGGAATACAACGAAGCCTACGAGGTGCTCAAGGACCCGGAAAAGCGCAAGCTCTACGACTCCTTGGGCGCCGACTGGCAGCATGGCCAGAATTTCCAGCGCCCGCCGGGTTTTGAAAACGTCCACTTCAACTTCGGCGGCCCTGGCGGCGGACAGCAGTTCGATGCCGGCAATTTCTCGGACTTTTTCGAGACGCTCTTCGGCGGCAGCTTCGGCGGCGGTGGCGGGCGAGCCCATTTTTCCGGCGGAGGTGGCGGGTTCGGCGGGTTCGGCGGCGGGGGCGGCTTCAGCCGTGGTCCCTCCCGGGGCGCCGATGCCAACGCCACCCTGGAGCTTACCCTGGAAGAAGCCTACCGGGGCGGCGGCAAGGCCATCACCCTCCAGGAGCAGACCATCGGTCCGGACGGCGCACCGCACCTGGGCACCAAAACCCTCAACGTGTCCATTCCGGCCGGGGTGCGCGAAGGGGCCAAGATCCGGCTGTCCGGCCAGGGCAATCCCGGGCGGGCCGGGGGAAAGGCCGGGGACCTCTATCTGAAGGTCAAGATTTTGCCGCATGGGCTGTTTAAGCTCGAGGACAACAATGTTATCCTTGATCTGCCCCTCGCCCCGTGGGAGGCGGCCCTCGGCGCCAAGGTCCGGGTCCCCACCCTGGACGGGGCCGTGGAAATGAACATCCCGGCCGGCAGTTCGTCCGGGCGCAAGCTGCGCCTGGCCGGCAAGGGGCTGGGTGGCAGCGGCCGGCGTGGCGACCAGCTCGTGCGCCTCATGATCCAGGTGCCGCCGAGCGCCACAGACGCCCAGCGGGAACTGTGGGAAAAACTGGCCGCGACCTCGGATTTCCATCCCAGGTCGTTTTAGCCTTCACGCGAGGTCGCCATGGACATCAAGGAAATCATCAGCGTGACCACCGTACCCGCGCGCTCCGAACGTCTGAGCTTTGCCCAGCTCCAGGAGCTGACGGGATTGCATCCGAGCATTGTCGGCGAACTGATCGAGCTGGGTTGGATCACCCCGGAACATACCACAGCCGACAGTTATCTCTTCCGGGCCAAGGATCTCTACAAGCTGCGCAAGCTCGACCGCATCAAGCGCGACTTCGAACTGTCGCTTCTGGGTGCAAGCATCGTTGTCGATCTGTTGGAGCGCATCGACTACTTGGAAAACAAGGTCCGCGAACTGCACCGTTTGCTCTAAATGCTGAGATCAGAGGCTGTCCTTCCAGAATAATATTCTTTATCGCTTCGTACAAGGACGGCCTCTGGTCAGAAAAATATAATCTAGAGAATATCCGTCTCCCTGATACGCGTATTTTTTCACAGTCCACTTGCCAAGCACCATCGGCGTTCTTATCTCTGAGAAAGTCACGGAGGAGGGAATTCCATGGACATCAACAAGTTCACCCAGAAATCACAGCAGGCCATCAGCGACGCCTCGGCTGCGGCCGTCCGCCTGGGCCAGCAGCAGGTCGACGCCGAACACCTGCTTTTCGCCCTGCTCAGCCAGGACCAGGGCCTTGTGCCCCGCATCCTGGACAAGGCCGGTTATAGCAGCCAGACCTATCTGGCCGAACTCGAACGCGGCCTGGCCAAACTGCCCAAGGTCACCGGTCCCGGCGCCCAGGCCGGACAGGTCTATGTCACGCCGCGCTTAAACGAGATCCTGGTCAAGGCCCAAGACTTGGCCAAACACTTAAAAGACGAATACGTCAGCGTCGAACATCTGTTCCTGGCCTTTTGCGACGAGCCGCCCTCGACCCTGGCCGGACAGGTCAACAAGGCCATGGGCATCGACAAAAACCGCGTCCTCGCCGCCCTGACCGAGATCCGCGGCGGCCAACGCGTCACCTCGGCCGATCCCGAAGGCACCTACGAAGCCCTGGCCAAGTACGGCCGCGATCTGGTCGATGCGGCCAAGAAGGGCAAGATCGACCCGGTCATCGGCCGGGACGAGGAAATCCGACGCGTCATCCGCATCCTGTCGCGGCGCACCAAAAACAATCCCGTGGTCATCGGCGAGGCGGGCGTCGGCAAGACGGCCATCGTCGAAGGCCTGGCCATGCGTATCGTCAAAAAGGACGTGCCCGAAGGCCTCAAGGACAAGACCATCTTCGCCCTGGACATGGGCTCGCTCATTGCCGGCGCCAAGTACCGGGGCGAGTTCGAGGAGCGGCTCAAGGCCGTGCTCAAGGAGGTGCAGACCTCCGAGGGCCGCATCATCCTTTTCATCGACGAGCTGCACACCATTGTCGGCGCGGGCAAGACCGAAGGCTCCATGGACGCGGGCAACCTGCTCAAGCCCATGCTGGCCCGGGGCGAGCTCCACTGCATCGGCGCCACGACCCTGGATGAGTACCGCAAGTACATCGAGAAGGACCCGGCCCTGGAACGCCGGTTCCAGCCGGTATTCGTGGACGAGCCGAGCGTCGAGGACACCATTTCAATTCTGCGCGGGCTGCGCGAGCGGTTCGAGGTGCACCACGGCGTGCGCATAAGCGATTCGTCCCTGGTCGAGGCGGCCGTGCTGTCGGCCCGCTACATCGCCGACCGGCAGCTCCCGGACAAGGCCATCGACCTCATAGACGAGGCCGCAGCCATGATCCGCACCGAGATCGATTCGCTGCCCGCCGAACTCGACCAGATCAACCGCAAGGTCATGCAGCTCGAAATCGAGCGCGAGGCCCTGAAGCGCGAGACCGACAAGGCCTCCCGCGAGCGGCTCGAAAAGCTCGAAGAGGAACTCGCCAACCTCAAAGAGGAACAGCGGGGCTACCTGGCCCAGTGGGAAAAGGAGAAAAAGGCCGTCGACGGCCTGCGCCATATCAAGGAAGACATCGAGAAGACCAAGCTCGCCATCGAGGAGGCCGAACGCAACTACGACCTGAATAAGGCCGCCGAATTGCGCTACGGCACCCTCGCCGCCCTGGAGCGGGACCTCTCCGGCCAGGAAGAGGCCATCACCAAGGCCGCCGGCGGTACGCGCCTGATCCGCGAGGAAGTCGGCCCCGACGACATCGCCATGGTCATCTCGCGCTGGACCGGCATTCCGGTCACCCGGCTCATGGAAGGCGAACGCGAGAAGTTGTTGCGCCTAAGCGACCAGCTCCACGAACGGGTGGTGGGCCAGGACGAGGCGGTCACGGCCGTGTCCGACGCCGTGCTGCGCGCCCGGGCCGGACTCAAGGACCCGAACCGGCCCATCGGCTCGTTCATCTTCCTCGGCCCCACGGGCGTGGGCAAGACCGAGCTTTGCAAGACCCTGGCCGCCGCCCTGTTCGACACCGAGGAGAACATGGTGCGGCTCGACATGTCCGAGTACATGGAGCGCCATACGGTCGCGCGTCTCATCGGCGCGCCTCCGGGCTACATCGGCTACGACGAGGGCGGCCAGCTGACCGAGGCCGTGCGCCGCAAGCCCTACAGCGTGGTGCTTTTTGACGAGATCGAAAAGGCGCACAGCGACGTGTTCAACACCTTGCTGCAAATCCTCGACGACGGCCGGCTCACCGACAGCCATGGTCGTACCGTGGATTTCAAGAACACGATCATCATCATGACCTCGAACCTGGGCGCCCAGTACCTGCTGGAAGGCATCGAGCCCGATGGCACCTTCAAACCGGGCGTGTCCGAGGCGGTCATGAACACGTTGCGCGGCAACTTCAAGCCGGAGTTTCTCAACCGGGTGGACGAGATCGTGCTGTTCAAGCCGCTGTTGCGCGACCAGATCGCTTCCATCGTGGAGCTCATGCTCGGCGGCCTGCGGGCGCGGCTTGCCGACCGCAAGATCAGCCTGGTGCTGACCGACGCGGCCAAGAGTTTCATCGCCCAGACCGCCTACGATCCGGTCTTTGGCGCCCGCCCCTTGCGGCGTTACCTCCAGGCCCACGTGGAGACGCCCCTGGCCAAGGCCCTCATCGGCGGCCAGGTCGAAGACGGCCAGACCGTCACCGTGGACGTGCGTGGGGAAGAACTGGTGTTTGTGTAAGGGTAAAAAACGCCTCCGGCGTGGGGGGGGGGGGGGGGGGGGGGGGGGGGGGGGGGGGGGGGGGGGGGGGGGGGGGGGGGGGGGGGGGGGGGGGGGGGGGGGGGGGGGGGGGGGGGGGGGGGGGGGGGGGGGGGGGGGG
>JAWRKJ010000214.1:0-4960 GCA_040307025.1 Desulfovibrionaceae bacterium
CCTTTCCGAACTCGGAAGTTAAGCCCGCCATCGCCGATGATACTGCGTACTTTTGCGTGGGAAAGTAGGTCGCCGCCAGGGTTTTTTTACCCTCACAAACAGCCGCTTGGTTCACCCAAGCGGCTGTTTGCTTTTGGGACCTTCCCCCAATACACCCTTCACTTGCGCTTCGCCCCCAAAAGACCCCCATTCCTTGCCCCACGCTGTGCGCTGTAGCCTCCAGTACTGGGACCAGCAATGAGAGCGGTTGGCTTCCAGCGGACCTACCCGCTACGTCATACCGTACCACCCACTGCGCTCGCCTCCGGCCTCACCCCCGGACGCAAGCCGAAGCTTGAGTACAAGAAGAGGCCCCCGGCTTTGCCAGGGCGGCACTAACGTTTTCCGGGCGGGTTTCCAAAGGGCGCCTGCCCTTTGGCCGCCGGAGGCGTCTCCCCTACACACCCCTCTCGCCACCCCACCCCCCTTACTCCATACCTCTTCCTGCCATTTGACGTCCGGGCCGGCGTCTCCTACACCTTGCCGCCATGAGCACCATCGTCACCTTGCGGAGCGTGTCCAAGGCGTTTGGCGTACGCGCCTTGTTTTCCAACATCTCCATGGTCGTTTCCGAAAAGGAGCGCGTGGGCCTGATCGGCCCCAACGGTTCGGGCAAATCCACGCTGCTCAAAATCATGACCGGGCTGGAGCCCATGGATGCGGGCGAGCGTACCCTGCGCCAAGGCGCGCGTTTGGCCTATGTGGCCCAGGAAGACCGTTTCGAGCCTGGCGCCACGGTGGGCCAAGTCCTGGACGGAACCCTGACCGCGTCATTCGGGCAGGCCCTGACCGATGTCGAACGAGCGACCCGGGTCGGGGTCATGCTTGGTCGGTTCGGGTTCGAGGACGCGGGCCAGCTCGTCACGACCTTGTCAGGGGGCTGGAAAAAGCGTCTGGCCGTGGCCCAGGGGCTGATCACCGAGCCGGATGTGCTGCTTCTGGACGAACCAACCAACCACCTGGACCTGCGCACCATCCTGTGGCTCGAAAAATTTCTCCAGTCCGCGCCCTTCGCTTTCGTGGTGGTGAGCCACGACCGTTATTTCCTCGAAAACGTGTCCACGCGCACGGTGGAACTGTCCCGGGTCTATCCCGAGGGTTACTTGAGCGTGGATGGCCCGTACAGCGCCTTGCTCGAAGCGCGCGAGGCCTTTCTGGACAGCCAGGGCAGCCTGGAACGCTCCCTGGCCAACCGGTTGCGCCGGGAGATCGAATGGTTGCGGCGCGGTCCCAAGGCCCGGGCCACCAAGGCCAAGGCCCGCATCGATGCCGCTGGTGCGCTCAAACAGGATCTGGCCGCCACCAAGGAACGCAATCGCACGGCCGGCCAGGTAGGGATCGATTTTTCCGCTACCGGGCGTCGGACCAAGCGGCTCATCACAGCCGAAGGCTTGGCCATGGCCCATGGCGGGAAGGCCCTTTTTACCGGCATCGATCTGGTGCTTGCGCCTGGTGCGCGGGTGGGGCTGACCGGGCCCAATGGCTCGGGCAAATCCACGTTACTCCATCTGCTTGCCGGCGAAGAGCAGCCTACGGCCGGGACTGTGACCCGGGCACCGAATCTGGCCGTGATCACCTTCGACCAGAAGCGCGAGCAGCTCGACAAGGACCAGATCCTGCGCCATGCCTTTACCCCGGACAGCGACAGCGTCATTTACCGGGGCCAGCCCGTGCATGTGGTCACCTGGGCCAAACGCTTCGCCCTGCGCCCGGAACAGCTCGATTTGCCCGTGGGGTTGCTCTCGGGCGGAGAGCAGGCCCGGGTGCTCATCGCCCGGCTCATGCTGCGCGGCGCCGACGTGCTGCTCCTGGACGAGCCCACCAACGATCTCGACATCCCGACCTTGGAGATGCTCGAAGAAAGTCTGCTCGATTTTCCCGGGGCCGTGGTGCTCGTCAGCCACGACCGGTCCCTGCTCGACCGGGTGTCCACGACGATCCTGGGCCTGGACGGCAAGGGCGGGGCAGCGCTTTATGCCGACTACGCCCAGTGGGAGGCGGATTTCCTGGAGAGGGAAAGGACCCGCACCCATGAAGCCAAAGCCCGGGAACCCAAGCCGGTCCGGGAACGCGCCCAGACGTCCCCAAAAAAACTCACCTTCAAGGAACAACGCGAGTGGGACGGCATGGAAGCGGCCATCGAAGCGGCCGAGGCGACCCTTGCCGCCTGCCAGACCGCCCTGGAGGACCCGGCCGTGGCCAGTGACGGCGACGAACTTTCCCGGAGGCTGACCGCGACCCAGGAAGCCCAGGCCGCCGTGGACACCCTCTATGCCCGCTGGGCCGAACTCGAAGCCAAACAAGATCCTGCCCTTTGACGCCTGCGCACGGTCCATGGTCGCGGCGCGATTCCCTTGAGGCCTTCTCTTGCCTCAAGCCTGGGACTACGACAGCCTCTATAAATCCTCTCGGGATTCCAAAGGGCGTGAGCCCATTGGCCGCTGGAGGCGGTTCCTTCGACCAGCGGTGCAGTGGTCCCGGCTGTGTGTGCTTTTCGGCCGTTGCCGGGAAGAAGTGTCCTTCTGTGGCGCTGGAATGACATTGGTCCTTTGCGACGCACGGTTGTGACAGAGCCAGACCAAGGTTTCGTGTCGCTGCCGTCAAGCCGGCATGAAGCGTTCACAATTCCGCCATATGCAAAGCGTAACTCCCGCGCAGACAATGACCACCGGCCCTTGTCGCGGTGTGCAGCTCCCGGTGCGATGAGTTCCAGGACCGCGCGACTGAGCGGAATCGCCCCGAGCCCTTCCGGTACCCGTCGGGAACTCCCACACGCCTTTGCCCGGTGATCGCAAATCTGCAAAAGGGGCAAGCCGCAACGTTTTGCCACCGCAGCGAGGCTCCATGCATCTCAAACACGCACTCCTGCTGTTTTGTCTGGCCATAGGCATCCTTCCCCTGGCGGTCACGGGCTGGGTCAGCGTCCGCCAGGCCTCGGACGTCCTGTCCCGGCAGGCCTTCGACAATCTGGCCGCCAGCCGGGACAGCCGGGCCCGGGCCCTGGTGCGGGCCGTGGATGCCTTCACCCGCGAGGCCGCCATTCTGGCCCGGGTCAAGGAAGTCTATAATGCCGTGGGCATGACCCGGGACTACTTCATGGGCAAAAAGCCCGGCGAGGCGGTCCCGGTGGATACGGCCGAATACAAGGACCTGCATGAATACGTGGCGTCGGCCTTTGCTCCGTTCACGGATGTGCTCGGGTTCGAGGACGCCCTGCTCGTGGCCGATGACGGCCGGGTGATTTTCGGGGCCAAACTCGGGCGCGAAGTGGGCGAGGACGTCAAGGCCGGGCCCCTGGCCAAAACCAGCCTGGCCACGGCCTGGCGCCAGGCCATGCAGGGCAAAACCGTCTTTGTCGATTTTGCGCCCTATCCGCCTCTGGGGGGCAAACCGGCCGCCTTTGTGGCCGCACCGGTCAAAAATCATACCGGGACCATGATCGAAGCCGCCGCTATCCTGCGCGTGCCCCAAGCGCCCCTGGCCGCCATCATGGGCCAGGGCGACGGCGAGACGTTCGGCCGGGAATTCGTGCTGGTCGGGGCTGACGGCGGCGTGCGCCTGGAAAGCGACGGGCATGCCCAGCCGGAGGGACCGGAGCGGACCGCCCTGGACAGGGAAAACGGGCCCGTGGCCCAGGCCCTGGCCGGCGAGACCGGTAACGGCATCGGCACGGATACCCGGGGCGTGGAGACCCTGACCGCGTTTACGCCGGTGCGGTGCGGCGATGTGACGTATGCGCTTTTGGCCAGTCAGCCGGCCCGAGAAGCTTTTGCCGCCGCAAGCGGGGTGAAGCGCGTGGCCCTGGCCGTGGGGCTGGGGACAGCCGTGCTGGTCCTTGTCGTGGTGACGGTTTTCGTGCGCCGCCAGATCGTGCGTCCCCTGGGCGGTCTGCTCGGCTATCTCGACGCCGTGACCCGGGGGGATTTCGGGGCCACCCCGCCCAACGGCCTCAAGGGAGAACTCGGGGCCGTGCGCGCGGGCGTCTGTGCCATGGTCGGGGAAATCAAAAACCGGCTGGGGTTTGCCTCCAGCATCCTCAAGGCCATTACCTTGCCGTGTCTGGTGGTCGACACGGAGGATCGGGTGACCTTCGTCAATCCGCCGCTTTCGCGTCTGCTCGGGGCCGGCGGAGACTACAAGTCTCTGCTCGGACGCGATGCGGCTGCGATTTTCGGTAACAATACCGTCCTTTCCAGCCATCTACGCGATTGTTTGCAGGATCGCACCTGCCGGTTGGGCGTGGAGGCGGTCCTGGACGACGGCCAGGGCCAGAGCCGGCATGTGTGCCTGGACACGGCGCCGCTTTATGATCTGGATGAGGGGCTGATCGGCGCCTTTGCCCTGGTGGTCGATCTCACCGATATCAAGAACCAGGAAGCGCTGATCGTTTCGCGCAACGACATGCTCGGCCGGGTGGCCGGCCAAGCCGAGACCATTGCCCGCCACGTGGCCGGCAGCGCCGAAGCCTTGTCCGGGCGGGTGTCCAGCGTGTCCGAGGGGGCCATGACCCAGACCACCCAGCTCCAGGAAACCGTGGGCGCCATCGAAGGACTCAACCAGGCCCTCGATGCCGTGGCCTCGGGGGCCGAGAGCGCGGCCAGTGGGGCCGAGGCGGCCATGGCCCAGGCCCGGGCCGGCCGGGAAGTGGTGGAGCAGACGGCCCGGGCCATTGCCCAGGTCAGCCAGATTTCGGGTTCACTGCGCCAGAGCATGGACGCCCTGGGCAGCCGGGCCGCGTCCATCGGTGGCATTGTTTCCGTGATCTCCGACATCGCCGACCAGACCAACCTTCTTGCCCTCAATGCGGCCATCGAAGCTGCAAGGGCCGGAGACGCCGGACGAGGCTTTGCCGTGGTCGCCGACGAGGTTCGCAAGCTGGCAGAGAAGACCATGAATGCCACGAAGGAGGTCGGTGAAGCCA
>JAWRKJ010000215.1:0-8862 GCA_040307025.1 Desulfovibrionaceae bacterium
CCCCCCCCCCCCCCCCCCCATTCCCACCCCGCCTCCAAGTATACCGCCATGCTCGACACATTGACCGTTGTTTTGTTCAGGCCCAAATTTTCGGAAAACGTCGGCGCGGCGGCCCGGGCCTGCGCCAACATGGGTGTTTCCCGGCTGGTGCTGGTCGACCCGTGGAATTTCGACCTGGACCGGGCTCGGCCCATGGCCACGAGCAAGGGCGGAATGTTGCTCGACAAGCTCGAAATCGTCGCGACCCTCAACGAGGCCGTGGCCGGAGCCGAGGCGGTCTACGGCACCACGGCCCGGCTCGGCGGCTGGCGCACGGGCGTGATCACGCCGGAACAGGCCGCACCGGGGATTTGCGACACCCTGGCCGGAGGCGGCGAAGTTGCGGTGGTCTTCGGCCCCGAGGACGCGGGCCTGTCCAATCAGGAGACCCAGCTCTGCGGCCGGCTGGTCAACATCCCGACCGCCGAGGTGGCCACGTCCCTCAATCTGGCCCAGGCCGTGCTGCTCCTGTGCTATGAAATCTTCAAGGTCTCCCAGGGGATCGCGAGCAAGAAATCCGGGCCGACTCCGTCCCGGGCCGCCACCCATGCCGAACGCGAATCCCTGTTCGAGGCGCTCCGGGAAATGCTGCTTGCCATCGATTTTCTCAAGCCCGACAATCCGGACTACTGGATGCTGCCCGTGCGCCGCTTCATCGACCGGATCGGGCTCAAGCGCCAGGAATTCAATTTGCTCATGGGCGTCTGCCGGCAAGTCAAATGGGCCCTAGGCGCGCACCGAAAGCAAAACGACCGGACCTAGCCTCCGACCGTGGTCGGACATGGACAGATGCGGGTCTTGTCCGTATCCAGTTCCCATGACAGCCCGGCACGCGGCATCGCGCCGGCGACATTCCGGAAGCAACCGTCCCGGGACTGCCCGCGGCCATCGCCGACCGACGGCAGCCCTGGAAACCCCAATCCGGCCCAGGCACCCCCTGCGGCCGGATTCAAGAAGGATATGCCGCATGTCTGATACTGTCTCACCCGAGCCGGCCAAAGTCTTTTTCACCGATCTGCGGGCCCGATCGGCCAGCAAGAACCGCACGGCCAAGATCAAAAAACTCTTCGAAGCGGCCGGCTTCGATCAGATCGTAAGCAGAGGCGATCTGACGGCCATCAAGGTCCATTTCGGGGAGCGCGGCTGTGACACCCACATCAGCCCGACCTATGTCCGGACCGTGGTGGAGCGCATCAAGGCCCGGGGCGGCCTGCCGTTCGTCACCGACACCAATACCCTCTACTCCGGCAGCCGCCACAATGCCGTGGACCATCTGCTCACGGCCGTGGAACACGGCTTCGATTACGCCGTGCTCGGCGCTCCGGTCCTCATCGCCGACGGCCTGGACAGCACCAACGGCATCGACGTTCCCCTGGCCGGCAAGCACTTCAGCTCGGTCAAGATCGCCGGCGATATCGTCCGGGCCGGCAGCATGCTCGTGCTGTCCCACTTCAAGGGCCACGAACTGGCCGGGTTTGGCGGCGCGGTCAAAAATCTGGCCATGGGCTGCGCGACCCGGGCCGGCAAGCGCGACCAGCACTGCATCCGTTTCCAGGTCGAGCCGAAAAAATGCATCGGCTGCGGCGAGTGCGTCCGGGTCTGCCCGGTCGGCGCGGCCAGCCTGTCCGACAAAAAGGCCGGCATCGACAAGTCGGTGTGCATCGGCTGCGGCGAATGTCTGACCGTTTGCCCCAAAAAAGCCATGTTCATCGACTGGCATACGGAAATCGTGCCGTTCATGGAGCGGTTGGTGGAGTATGCCCGGGGCGCCGTGATCGGCAAGGAAGACCGGGTGGGCTTCATCAACTTCCTGGTCAACGTGACCCCGGACTGCGACTGCGCCGCCTGGAGCGATGCCCCCATCGTGCCGGACATCGGCTTCCTGGCCTCCAAGGACCCGATCGCCCTGGACAAGGCCTGCCTCGACCTGGTCAATGCCCAGGCCGGCTGCCCGGACTGCAAGCTCGAAGCCGGCCACGAGGCCGGGGCCGACAAGTTCACGGCCCTGTGGAAATGGACCCGGGGCGACGTGACCTTCACCCACGGCCAAGCCATGGGACTCGGCACGCCCCGGTACGAACTGATCCGGCTCTAGCCCCACGTCACTGCGATGCAACACGGCCCGCGGCGTCCGGACTGGCGACGCGGGCCGAAAACGACAGTTCAGCCCGGTCCACATCTCCAAGGAGATCCGCACCATGCGCCCATGCCAGACCCTTCGCGCCCTGGTCCTGATCGTGTTTTCGGGCGTGGCCGGCCTGTCCGGGCCGGACCGCCCGGCCCTGGCCGCAGGCACCTCACCTATCGATACCGCCCTGGAGACCTGTCTGGAACAAAACCAGACCACCGCCGGCATGGCCCAGTGCCTGGACCAGGCGTTTACGGCCTGGGACGGAGAGCTCAACGCGGCCTACAAGGCCGTCATGGCGGGCCTTCCCCCTGAGGCCAAGACCGCGCTTCGAACCGCCCAGCGCGACTGGGTGGCTTTCAAGGACGCGCAAATCGCCTCTTTCCGAAGCATGCTGGCCCCCCAGGACGGCACGATCTGGCCCCTGGTCGCCTCGCGCTATGCCATCGATCTGGTGCGTAAGCGAGCGGTCGAGCTGCGCTGCTACGCAAAAATGACCGATATGGAAGGCCCGGCCGACCCGAATTGCCCCTGATCGATCAACGGGGGGAGGGAAAACGCCTCCGGCGGCCCAAGGGTGCGGCCCTTTGGAAACCCATAAGGGAGCAGCTCCATTTGGGGACGCTGCCCCCGGCCGCTTCCGGGCAATCCCTTTTTGAAAACCGCCCTATAAATGAAAATAATGGGTCCACAGGGCCGAGATCGGCATCACGAACAGCAATCCCGGCAACATGCTGAGGACCGGCACTTCCACCAGACTCAACTGGCGCAAGCCCGTGCCCAGCATGATCAGCCCGCCGCAGGCGGAAAAATCCGCTATCATGGAAGGGCTTATGGATGGCACCACGGCCGTGGACAAAAGCAGGATGGACGACTGGATCAGGCACTGGGGCGCGGCCAGCACGCCGATGACCCCGCCGATGTTGGAGGCAAAGACCATGGAGGTGAAAAAATCCAGCAACGCCTTGATGATGAGCAGTGAGGGATCGCCGGAGATGCCCTCCTGCATGGGCCCCATGATGCCGAGGCTGCTGACGCAAAAAAGCACGGTCACCACGGCGAACTGATCGCGAAACATCTGTTGGGGCAGGCCGGGCTTGGCGGTCTTTTTGCGCTGGAACACGTTGACCGCGCGAAAGGCCAGACGCATGACGCCCTTTTCCACGCGCAATACTTCTCCCAAAATGGCCCCGAACAGCACGGCGATGACTACCGGCGGCAGGGCATGGCACTTGCCGGTCATGAAAACGCCGATGCCAAGGGTGATGCAGCTGAAGACATAATTGATTTTCTTGCGAAAATCCGCCGGAATAGTGCTCGCGCACACGGCGCCGAGAATGGAGCCGGTGACAATTCCGGCACTATTGATAAATGGCCCGATCATACACACTTCCTTTTCAGAATTGTCCCCTTGCCAGTGGGACTCCGTCTTGTATCCCAACAACACGACAGCAACCACGCAACAGCAGCCAGGCAACGGCCCCGGCACACCTTTGCGCGCAACAGTCTCCCCTCACGGGAGCATTTTTCGGTCACGATAAGAGCAAGGCTGGCACGCACCGCGTATCTGGCACGGTGGTCGTCACGACAAGGGCTTTCCCCTGTCCTATCGGGCGGAATTTTGTATACGACGACTGACGGTCAGCCGTCCAGGGAAACGCTGGCAAGCCTCTGCGGCGCAGTGCCACCGGAATGGCTTGCCCCGTGTCGCAGGCGCCGCCTCCCCGGACACCGCCCGCCTAGCGCGCCATGTTCGGATGGTGCGCGTCCCCGTCCATCTCTATGGTGTGGCAGACATCGCAGCGCTTGTTGGCGGCCATGACCCCGGACGCGCCCATGTACTGCAGGGGGGCGATGTTGTGGATGTCCAGGCCGTAGTCGTTGACCGCGACAAACGTGGCGTGGGGGCTGCCGTGGCAGGCCGCGCAGGGGATGTTGCCGGTCTCCTCCCGGCGGTTGCGGAACAAGCCGGCCGCGTCCTTGGTCCAGGTGTTGAACGCCGAGGCATCCTTGGCCGGAGATTTGAAATCCTTGTGGCAGTTGAGGCAGTCAGGTTCCTGGGTCCAGGCGGCCCGGGGATGGATGGCGGCCACGTCGGGCACGCTGCGCGGGGCCAGGGGCCGCATGAGCCAGGCGGCCGCCTTCTTGCCGGCGGCTTTTTCGTGGGCCAGAAGTGACAGGGCGTGGTCTTCGAGGGTGCCGTGGCAGCGCGGACAGCCGATGCCGGCCGCGGCGTGGTTGTCGCGCTGGGCCTGGGTCACGCCCTTGGGCGAGGTGGGATGACAGCGGGCGCAGGTCTGGCCGTCCGAGCCGGCCAGATAGGAAGCGTGGAAGCCGTGGATGGCGGCCGACAGGCCGAGCAGTTCGGGCCGACCGCCGGTCGCGCCGACATCGGGATGGCAGCTTTGGCAGGCCACGGGCTGGCCGGACCTGGCCCGGGAGGCCAGTTCGGTGCCGTTTCGCCGGTCATGGACAGCCAGAATACCTTTGGCCGTATCGTCGGCCACACCCATGACCCCATCCACCCGATAGGCGCCGCCATGGCAGGTGGCACAGCCCATTTCCGTGGACACCGGCAGCACGGCCTTGGTCATGGCCAGTTCCGCCCCGGTTTGCGTGTTCTTGGCCGTGACCGTAAAGACCGGATAGGGATTGACCCCACCCTTTTCCGGATAGGGCGTCACGGGAATGCCGGCGGCGGTAAAAAGCTTGTCCCCGGCCGTGAACACCCCGTCCGGCTTGAGCCCGGTGGGCGAAACATCGGCCGGCAAGGCCTTGCCGACCAGGGACGGGGCGAATTTCCAGAAATCCGACCGGGCCGCGGGATGCTTGAACCCCTCGGGCGCGGCATAATTGATGGTGATGTTTTCCGTCACCACCTCGGGCATGACGTCGCGCTTCACAAGCACGGCCTGGACCGTGTTGCCGGGCACGGCCAGGGAAAACGAGCCGTCGCAGCCGGCCAGGGCCACCACGCCCAGACTGTTCCAGGCCAGGAGCACATAGCCGGCCTTGTCGGCGTCGAAGGCCGGGATGGCGACGTCCGCCGGTTCGACGGCCACGGGCTTTTCCGGTTGCGGCGTCCGGCCGTTGATGTCCTGGGCGATATGGGCGGCCAGGGCCTCGCGCTCGGCCGGGCTGCCGAGAAACGGCGGCATGTGGGTGAAAAGCTTGCCCTGGCCGGTCAGGTAGGCGGTGATGCCCGGGGCGCCGATATGGCGTGTATACCGGCGGATGTCCTTTATGGGCCCGCCCACCGCATGGCAGGGCAGGCACTGGTAGGCATAGAGCTCCTTGCCGGCGGCCAGCCGGGTGTCCGGGGTGACGTCCTTGACGGTCGCCCACTTGGCCCGGGGCAAAAACGGCGCATCGTAGGGCGCGGCCTGGCTTGGCCGGATATCCGTGGACCAGATCTGGCCGGAGATGAGCCAGGGCTTGCGCGCGGCCTCGCGCAGAGTCTCGAAGGTGCCGACCACACCCAGCCCGGCCAGAAGCAGCACCACGGCCAGGCTCCGGCGCACGGCCAGGGGCAGCCGGTTGACCAGAACCAGGGCGCCGAGGCCGATAACAAGCAGGAGCAGCGGATAGGCCAATCGGTAGGGGACGATTTCACCGGACCGGCGCAGCACGAAATCCCGCACCGGAGCGGGCAACACTCCCACATACCACCAGCCGGCGAGCAGCAGCACCGGCAGGCACGTCACCACCCAGCGACAGGCCAGGCGCAGCATGGTCTCCCGGGCCTCGACCGCGGCAATGCCCAGGCTTGTGGCAAAGCCGAACAGCCCGGCCAGCATGACCGCCAGGGCAAACCGCAGCGCCAAGGCCGGCCAAAAAGTCGGATTGAAAAACCCGTCCCAGAAATCGAGGCTCAGCGGCCACTGCCCCGGGGTCAGCATGAAATCGATAATGCCGTTGACGGTGAAAAGCGACAAGAAGGCGAACAGGAAATAGCACCAGCCGACCAGGGCATGGCGCCGGGCGTCCAGGCGGTCGAAGGCGTAGTAATAGACGAGCAAGGCCGCGATTTCGCCGGCGAAAAAGGTCCATTCCGTGGCCCAGCCCCAGGCGAAGGTCCGCACGAGCACCAAGGTCGCCTGGGGGGACAGCACCGAGATCACAAGCCAGATGCCGACCCCGGACAGGGCGCCGAAGACCATGGTCAGCAGCAGGAAAAATCGCGTGTACCGGTGCAGGTAGTCGCGCAACGGCCGGGAATCGAGCCGCCGGGCCAGCCGCTCGGTCATGACCAGAAACAGGCCGCCGCCCACGGCGAAATGGGCCACATACACGTGCAACACGGCGACCAGGATGATCCAGAAGCCGCCGCCGAACGCCGTCAGATGCCAGACCGGATACTCCATGGCCTACTCCTTCCCCGCCCGGCGGTGGGCGGCCACGAGCCAGACAATGCTGGTGGCAACGACCAGGAAGCTGGCCAGGAACATGAAAAACGGCCCATACTGTACGTTCACGGGCAATGACTCGGGCAGGAAAAACGACGCCAGGCTCACCCGGCGCACCAGATCGCGCACCACGACCATGAAGCAGACCGCCGCCACCGTGTAGAGCGCGGCCCGGCCTGGCCGGCCCCGGAATCCATGCACCAGGGCCATGAGCGCCAGCAGCACCCCCACGACCAGGATCACCGTGGCCGGGATATTGCCGGCCAAAAACAGGTGGCGAACCTCCCCGGGCAAGGTAAGCAGGAACCAAGTCCCCACGGCGAGCTGGACGAGCGTGGCCCGGGTGAACCAGGCGAGGCCCAGGCCCATGGCCTCCCGGGCGTCGCCATCCCCCCGGCCGGCGGCCCGGGACTTGATCAGGGCCAGAAACAATCCGGCCACGGCCAGGGAGGCCAGCACAAAATGGAGCCATCGGGGAAGAAACGTCGGATCGGCCAGGTTGAGAAATCCGCCCGTCGGCATTGCCGCGGCGACGTTCCAGGCTTCGGGCCGGATGCTCAAGGTCGCGATGTTGGTCATGACCAGGCTCGCCCCCAACAGAAGCATGGCGGCCAGCCCGGAAAGAAGCCCGGCCCCGGCCGTCTGGACGCGCGGCTGAAACCGGTAGAGCAGTCCGTAGGCGACCATGACGAGCAGGAAAAATGACACCCAGGTCCTGGCGGACAGGATGGCGGCCGTATAGAGGTATTGGCCGTAGAGCACCGAGGCAAAAAGCAGCGGCGGCACCCCGAGGTTGACCGTGATCGCCACGGCCGTGGGCAACCGGCCGGCCAAGGCTGCGGCCGTGCCGCGCCCCGGTCCGGGCGTGCAGCACGCAAGCAGCGTCCCGCCCAGAGCCACGTTCATGACCAGCACATGGGCGACAAAGGTCACGAGCAACAACACCTCGAACACGCCCCAGGGCGCGGTCAGGGACGCGCCGGCGAGAGCAGGAAGGGTTGGCGACATGGGCGCGCGAAACTCCTTGGCGGCTGCCGGCCGGACACGCAATCCAGCCCACCGCTGTTGCGGATCAAAAAATAGGGATTCTTGGAACCTTTTTTACCATACGATCACCGCGAGAACAACACGTGACGCTCTCTGCCCGGTCCGGTTTCCGCCGTGGCGGACCTCGACGTCCGGGCCCGGGCATGCTAGGTGGCTGCACAAAAAAGGGGAGTGCCTGCCCTGGTTTTTCCCTTTTCCCGCCCGGACCTTGACCTTGGACGGTCCAAGGCCATTTCCCCACCCGGGCGGGTTTTTTCTGCATGGAGGCGTGTGTGGACAAGATGGAAGCCCTGGCCCTGCAAGTGGCCAAGGAAATCGTAGTCAAGTTCGTGGAGACGGGGCGCATCTCGCCGGGCAATTTCGCCGAGCATTTCGGACCGATTTTCGAGGAAGTGCTGCGCGTGATCAACCGCGGCGGCGCAACGGTCGAAACCAAGGACGAGGCCGACCGTGGCTGAGCTGCCAAAGCCGGGTGAAGTCCGCCGGGTGGCCGGCATGTTCGGCCGGGTGGCCCGGTCCTACGATCTGCTCAACCACGTGCTGTCGGCCGGACTCGACATTTTTTGGCGCCGGGCCATGGTCCGGGCGCTGCTCGCCCCGGGACTGCCCGAAGGGCCCCTGCTCGACCTGGCCGCCGGCACCCTGGACGTTTCCATCCAGATCGCCGCCCGCACCCCGCGCCGCATCCTGGCCGCCGATCCCTGCCAGCCCATGCTGACCCAGGGTCAGACCAAGCTCACCGAGGCCAACCGGGACCGCATCCATCCGATCCTGGCCGACGGCCTGTGCCTGCCCCTGCCCGACTCCAGGGTGGCCGGCGCCACCATCGCCTTCGGCATCCGCAACATCCGGCCGCGGCCGGAGGCTTTTGCCGAACTGGCCCGGGTGATCCGGCCGGGCGGCCGGCTGGTGGTGCTGGAATTCGGTACGGGCAAGCGGCGGCTGTGGGGCGGACTCTACAATTTCTATCTGCGCCACATCCTGCCGGTCATCGGCCGGCTGGTTTCGGGCGATGACGAGGCCTACCGCTATCTGGCGGCCACGATCCGGGAATTTCCCGACGAGGAACGCCTGGCCGAGGAAATGGTCCGGGCGGGTTTCGCCAATGTGAGCTTCCGGGCCATGGCCGGCGGGATCGTGTTCCTGCACGCCGGAGTCAAGGCCTTCTAAGGCCCGGCCGGACGAGTGGCGATGGGGTCGCCGCAACGGCGATCAGTTCCAGCTTGACCGCAGCACGAAGAT
>JAWRKJ010000216.1:0-3161 GCA_040307025.1 Desulfovibrionaceae bacterium
GCAAGGCCTTTGCCGCCGGACTGGGCCTGGACGCGGCCTATACCCGCTTCCTGGCCGCGCCCTATGCCCGGCTGTCCGCCTTTTTGTGGCGCGGCGTGGATGTGGACGTCCTGGACGGCCTGCCCACGGCCCTGGCCGAAGGCACCGCGTCCCTGGCCGAGGGCCTGCGCACCCTGACCACGGGACGGGTATCGGTGTCCCTGACCGTATTGTTGGCGGCGGCCGCCGCCATCATCACTTGGCTGGCCCTGGGCTGGACGTAACGACCCGAAAGGAATGCCCATGTTCCAACTGCCCTGGCTGACCCTTCTTGTCTTCTGGCCCCTGATCGGGGGACTGGTGGTGCTGGTCCTGGCCCGGGACAGGCGGACCGCGCGCGTCGCGGCCCTGCTCGTCTGCCTCGCGGAACTGGTCCTGGCCGCCTCGGCTGTGTGGCGGTTCGCCGGCCTAGGGCCGGGAACGGCGCTTGCCGAACAGGCCGCCTGGATACCGGCTCTCGGCATTCGCTACCTGCTCGTGCTTGACGGCCTGAGCCTGCCTTTCGTCGTGCTCACCGCCCTGATCGGCGTGTGCTGCGTGCTGGCCGCCTGGCACGAACCGCGCGAACGCGCCGCCTTGCACCACGCCCTGGTCCTGGCCTCGCTCGGCACGGTCCAGGGGGTGTTCCTGGCCGGGGACCTGTTCCTGTTCATGCTTTTTTGGGAAGCCCAGCTCATTCCGGTCTTTTTCCTCATCGGGATCTTCGGCCACGGGGACCGGGTGCGCACGGCCATCAAATTCTTCCTGTTTTCGGCCGTGGGCGGACTGCTTTTGTTCGTCGCCGTCATCGCCCTGGGGCTCGTATCCGCCGGGAGCGGCGCCGGGCCCGACTTCTCCCTGGCGGCCCTCAGCCGTCTGCACATCCCCGTGACCACCGGCCGCTGGCTGTTCGCCGGATTCCTGGCCGCCTTCGCCATCAAGATTCCCCTCGTGCCGGTTCACACCTGGCTGCCCGACGCCCACACCGACGCGCCCACGGCCGGCAGCCTCATCCTGGCCGGACTGCTGCTCAAAACCGGCGGGTACGGGCTCATCCGTCTGGCCCTGCCGCTTTTCCCGGAAGCGGCCGGTGCGGCGGCCCCGCTTCTGGCCGGTCTCGGTCTGATCGGACTCTTTTTCGCCTCGCTTGTGGCCCTGGCCCAGGAGGACGTCAAACGGCTGGTCGCCTATTCGAGCATCGGGCATATGGGCCTGGCCGTGGTCGGCGCGGTCAGCGGCAACCGGCTGGCCCTGGCCGGCGCGGTGGTGCTCATGCTGAGCCACGGTCTGACCACGGGCGCGCTTTTCGCCCTGTCCGGCATGATCGGCGAACGGCTCGGCACCCGACGTCTGGCGGCCCTCGGCGGCATCTGGAACCGGGCGCCCCGGTTCGGAGCCGCCTTTCTGACGGCCGTGCTGGCCTCGGCCGCCCTGCCTGGCCTGTCGGGGTTCGTCGGCGAAATCACCATCATCGTCGGCCTATTCGCCTCCCATCCCACGGCCGGTATCCTGGCCGTCCTCGGCATGGTCGCGACCCTGGTCTATCTGCTGCGCCTAGCCCGGGACGTGCTTTTCGGACCGGCAAAGTCTCCGGGTGCTTTCCCCGACCTGGGTGCCGCCGAGGCCGTACTGGTCGTCAGTCTGATCGCGGCCATGGTCTGGCTGGGCCTTCACCCCGATCCGGTCCTCGACCTGCTGCGCGGTCCCTTGGGGGCCATAGCCGACCGCCTTGCCCCGATGGCCGTCACCTGGCCCGGCTGGTAAGGCCAAGGAGTGTCCATGTCCGAGTCCGCCTTCGCCCTGTTCCCCTATGCCTGCCTGGCCGGCGGCGGTCTGCTCGTCCTGTGCGCGGGCATGGTCGTCTCCCGGCCGCCGAGCTGGCTGCTGCCGCTCCTCGCCGCCCTGGCCGTGCTGCCGACCGGCATCTGGGCCTTCGTACCCGGCCCGGCGGACGGCCTGACCCGATTTTCCACGGCCTTGCTGTGTTGTGTCACCCTGGCGAGCCTCGGACTCCTTGTCGGTCATGCCACCAAGCGCGCCTACGGCAACGACGCGGTCTATGGACTGGTGGTCTGGTCGGCCCTTGGCATGCTGCTGTTGGCCGGGGCCCGGGACTGGCTGGTACTGGCCATCGGCCTGGAACTGTCCTCTCTGTGCCTCTATGCCCTCATTGCGGCCCGGCTCGACGACCCGGACGGCATCGAGGCGGCGCTCAAATATTTCCTGCCTGGGGCCATGGCCCTGGCTTTGCTCCTGTTCGGCATCGCCCTGGTCTATGCCGGCTCGGGTCGCCTCGACATCGCCGCCTCGCTTACCGCCGGCGGCCCCATCGCGGTGGCCGGGCTGGGGCTCATTCTGGTGGGTCTCGGGTTCAAACTGTCCCTGGCGCCCGTGCATCTGTGGACCCCGGACGTGTACCAGGGCGCTCCGGCGCCGGTGGCGGCCTTTCTGTCCACCGGGTCCAAAGCGGCCACGGCCATGGCCCTGCTGCGGCTGGCCAGTGCCGTCACGCCCGAGGCGCAAGCCAGGCTGTGGCCGGCCCTGGCCGTCGTGGCCGGCCTGACCCTGGCCGTGGGCAACATCGGCGCCTTGCGCCAACGCAGCCTCAAGCGCCTGCTCGCCTATTCCTCCATCGCCCAGATGGGCTATGTGGTCCTGGCGGTCCTGGGTGTGGCCCAGGGCGGGGAGCGCGCGGCGCTTTTTTATCTGGCCGCTTATGTCGTGATGGATTTGGGCGCGTTCGGGGCCCTGGGCACCTTGTCCGGGCTCGATGCGGATCGGGACGCCATGACCGCCTATCGCGGTCTGGGCTACAGCCATCCCTGGCGGGCCGGGGTTCTGGCCGTGAGTCTGGCCGGACTGGCCGGACTGCCGCCCACGGCCGGCTTCATCGGCAAGTTCGTGATCTTCGGCGCGGCGTTGCACGCTGGCTACGCAGGGCTTGCGGTCTTCGGCGTGCTCATGGCCGCCATCGGCTTGTATTACAGCCTGCGGGTGGCGGCCATACTCTACATGCGCCCGGACATCGCAGCCCAGCCCGCCACGGTGCCGGCCACCGGGCCGGCCGCCGGTCTGGCCCTGGCCGTGCTGACCGGTCTGCTCCTCGGGCTCGGTATCTTTCCCGGGCCGCTCCTGACCGCCCT
>JAWRKJ010000217.1:0-15446 GCA_040307025.1 Desulfovibrionaceae bacterium
GCGCGACGGCCTGGCCGGCCAGGGCCTCACCCCCCTGCGTTTCGAGGACCACACCAAGCTGTTGGCCGATTTGACCTGCCGCCTCATCTTCGAGCTCGGCTCGGCCAGCGCGGTCATTTCCCTCATCACCGGCCGCGATCCGGTCTGCGACGGAACCGGCGCCAGACCCCGCTTCGGGTACTGTCTGGTCGTGGCCGCCAAGGAGGCCTTATGAGCGTTATGGACATCATGCCCCTGGCCGCCCGGGGCTATTGCTGCAGCCAGATCCTCGTCATGCTCGCCCTGGAGGCCCAGGGCCTGGAAGACACCTTGGCCGTACGGGCCGCGGCCGGCCTGTGCAACGGCCTTGGCCAATGCGGCTCCTGCTGCGGCATCCTGACCGGCGGTTGCTGCGCCCTGGGGTTGTATCTCGGCAAGGGCAACGACAACGAATTCACCCAGGACCGGGCCGACCTCATGTATGCCGAGTTCGTGGAATGGTTCCGGGGCCGGGTGGTGCCGGAATTCGGCGATGTGACCTGCGACGCCATTTTAAAGGGCGGCAAGCCCGACGCGAGCCTGTGCGGCGGGCTCATCTCCGACGCCTGGGACCAGATCCTGACCATTTTGACCGAAAACGGCATCGATCCGTCGATGCCTCGGGAATGAGCGCGTGACCCAGAAAATTGTCGAGCCGACCGAGAGTCTGTGCCCGGTGTGCCTGCGGCGCTTGCCGGCCCGACGCGAGATCGTGGGAGAGGATGGCTTCATCGTCCGGGAATGCCCGGAACACGGGGAGTTTCGGGTCCGGTTCTGGCACGGTCCACCCGGGCTTGCCGGCTGGAGCCGGCCCAAGCTCCCGGGCACGCCCCCGCCCCGCCAGACCGAAGTCGACCAGGGCTGCCCCTTTGACTGCGGCCTGTGCCCACAGCACGCCCAGCATACCTGCACGGCCGTGTTCGAGGTCACCGGGCGCTGCAACCTGGGTTGTCCGGTCTGTTTTGCCGCCTCGGGCGCCGGGGCCGGCCCCGATCCGGACCTCGGCAGTCTGGCCCGGCGCTTTGCGGCCGCCTTTGCCGCCACCGGTCCGGCCAATGTCCAGCTCTCGGGCGGCGAACCAACCGTGCGCGCCGATCTGCCCGAAATCGCCCGGCTGGCCCGGGCCGCCGGCTACGCCTTCATCCAGGTCAACACCAACGGCCTGGCCCTGGCCGAGGACCCGGACCTGGCCAAGCGCCTGGCCGATGCCGGAGTGGACTCGGTCTTTTTGCAGTGCGACGGCGTGACCGACGACGTCTACCGGAAGCTGCGCGGCCGGGACTTGGCCGCAGTCAAGCTTACGGCCATGGACCGGCTCGCCGCGGCCCGCATCGGCGTGGTGCTCGTGCCGACCATCGTGGCCGGGGTCAACGACCACCAGATCGGCGACCTCGTCCGCCTGGGCGTGGCCAGGGCTCCGGCCGTGCGCGGCGTCCATTTCCAGCCCGCCGGCTCGTTCGGCCGTTTTCCCTGGTCCGGCGCGGACACGGCCCGGGTGACGTTGCCCGAGGTCATGACCGCCCTGCGTGACCAGACCGGCGGCATGATCCGGGTCGAGGACCTGCATCCGCCGTGCTGCGAGCATTCCCTGTGCTCGTTCAGCGCCTCCTACGTCCTGGACGGCCAGGGCGGACTCGGCCCGGTCTGGACCGGCTCGGGTTCCTGCTGCGGCCCCAAGCCCGCGCCCGAGACGGCCGAGGCCCTGCGCGAGCCCATCCGGGCCGATGAAGGCTCCCGGCAGGCCAAGGCCTTCGTGGCCCGACAATGGGGACCGCCGGCCTCGCCCCTGGCCCCCACACCCGGGCCGGTCGACGATTTTGCCCGGTTCCTGGAGCGGGCTTCCCCTGCCAGACGCTTTTCCATCTCGGCCATGGGTTTCCAGGACGCCTGGACCCTGGACCTCGAACGGGCCCGGGGCTGCTGCATCCATGTGGTGACCGCCGACGCCCGGCTCATTCCCTTTTGCCTCTACAACCTGACCGCGGCCGACGGCCGAACCTTGTACCGGGGGCGCTGACATCGTGGAGCTTTCGCCCTTCGATCCCTGGATCAACAGCCTGATCGGCGGCACCGGCCCCCTGGTCGATCCAACGGCCCTGGAAACCTGGCAACTGACCGCCCTTCGCCGCACCATCGCCCACGCCCGCGATCAGAGCCCCTTTTACCGGACGCGCCTGGCCGGGCTGCCAACCGATTCCCTGCGCTGTCTGGACGATCTGCCCGCCGTGCCCACCACGAAGCCGGACGAGCTCACGGACGATCCGCTCCGCTTTTTGTGCGTGTCCCAGGACGAGGTGGCCCGCATGGTCACGGTGCGGACCTCGGGCACCACCGGGGCGCCCAAGCGCCTCGCCTTCGACGAGGCCGACTTGGCCGCCACCCTGGACTGCTTCCGGGTCACCATGACCACCCTGTCAAAGACCGGGGACACGGTGCTGGTGCTCTTTCCCGCCCAGGTACCGGACAGCGTGGGCGATCTGATCCTGCGTTGCCTGCCCCTGTACGGCGCCCGGGGCGTGGCCGGCGATCCTTCGGGCGATCCCGGCAAGCTCGCGGCCGAACTCACGCGCCACAAACCGGACTGCCTCATCGCCGCACCCTCCCAGCTCGCCCTGTCCAAGGACGATCCGGCCGTGGCCCGGGCGGCCAGGGCCTGCCTTCGCACCATGGTCTTTGCCTCGGACTACCTGCCCCGCCACTGGAAAACAGAAATCCGGGCCCGCTTCGGCTGCCCGGTCTTCGACTACTACAGCGCCACGGAAATGGGCTACGGCGGCGGCATGGAGTGTGCGGCCGATTGCGGCTACCACCTGCGCGAGGCCGACCACTATTTCGAGGTCCTGGACCTCAGTTCCGACACCCCTGTCCCGCCCGGCGAACTCGGCGAGGTGGTCTTCACCACGCTTTCCCGTCGGGCCATGCCCCTTGTGCGCTACCGCACCGGCGACGCCGCTCGCATGCTGCCCGGCCCCTGCCCCTGCGGCAGCCGGCTGCGACGCCTGGGCCCCATCCTCGGCCGCATCGAACGCCACAACGGCGCCGTGCGCATCGTGCAACCTCCAAAAGGGAAAACCGACCGACCATGATCGAACTCATCGCCCGCATCAACGACGTTCTGTCCCAGGGCCGGCCCGTGGTGGCGGCCACCATCGTCACCAACGAGGGCTCCACCCCCCGCACCGCCGGCTCCAAGATGCTCATCTTCGAGGACGGCTCCATCGCCGGCACCGTGGGCGGCGGCCTGTCCGAAGGCCAAGTCATGGCCACGGCCCCGGAAATCTACGCCTCGCGCGCGGCCAAGCTCATGGACTTCGACCTGACCGGCCAGGCGGACAAGGGCGCGGACCTCATCTGCGGCGGCCGCATGCGCGTGTTTCTCGAATATCTCGCCCCGGACGCCGCGACAAAGGACCTTTACGCCACCCTGGCCGAAATCCTGGCCCGGGGCGGCAAGGGCCTGCTGCTGACCGCCCTGGATACGGCCGGCGCGCCCGCGCGTTGTCTGCTTTTTCCCGACGGCCGCTGTCTGGGCAGCAATCCCGGCCCGGCCGTGCTCAAGGAAGCCAAGGCCAACGGACGCGGCCTCACCGCCCCCATCGTCATCGAGGCCGACGGCCGGCGCTTCTACCTGGAACCGGCCCTGTCCCCGGACCCGCTCATCATCTGCGGCGGCGGCCACGTGTCCCGGCCCACGGCCCAGCTTGCCGCCATGGTCGGCTTCCGGGTCACGGTCCTCGACGACCGGCCGGAGTTCGCCAACCCCGAGCGTTTCCCCTTTGCCGCAGCCACGAACGTGGTCGACCCGGCCCAGGGCTGGCTCGTCGACCAGACCGTCGGCGAAAACGCCTTCATCGTCATCGTCACCCGGGGCCATGCCCACGACAAGGAGGCCCTGGCCGAGGCCCTGCGCACCCCGGCCGCCTATATCGGCATGATCGGCAGTATTCCCAAACGGGATTCGGTGTATGCCCGCCTGCTGGCCGACGGCTTCACCAAGGACGACCTGACCCGGGTCAAAAGCCCCATCGGTACGGAAATCCTGGCTGAAACCCCCGAGGAGATCGCCGTGAGCATTGTCGGCGAACTCATCGAGAGCCGGGCGCGGCATCGGGTATGACCGCATCCCGCCCCGGAACCGTGGCCGTCATCCTGGCCGGGGGATTGTCCTCCCGCATGGGGCAGCGCTTCAAACCCCTGCTGCCCTTGGCCGGGCGTACGCCCCTGTCCTGGCTGGCCGGCACCTTTCGCCAGGCCGGTCTCGACCACATTCTGGTCGTCACCGGCTACCGGGGGACCGAAGTCGCGGCCGAGGCCACCCGCCTGGGGCTGACACCGGTCCATAACCCGGACTACGAGACCGGCATGTTCTCTTCGGTCCGGGCCGGGCTCACCGCCTTGCCCCAGGGCACGGTCCGGGTTTGCATTATCCCGGTGGATGTGCCGCTTTTCCGGGCGGCCACGGTCCGACGACTGCTCGCGCGTGCCCAGGAACCCGACACCCCGCCGTTGCTCTATCCCGTGTTCATGGGCGAACGCGGCCATCCGCCCCTGATCGCTGCTTCGGTCGTGCCCGAGGTCCTGGCCCACCACGGCGAGGGCGGCCTGCGCCAGGCCCTGGCCCCTTTCGCCTTCGAGGAGATCGCCGTGGCGGACGCGGCCATCCTGGCCGATATGGACACCCCCAACCAGTACGCCTCCCTGTGCGCCCTGGCCGAGCGCCTCGATTGCCCCACCCCGGCCGAAGCCGAAGCCCTGCTCGCCATCCAGGGCGTGCCGCCCCAGGGTTTGGCCCATGGGCGGGGCGTGGCCGCCGTGGCCGTGGCCCTGGGCCGGGCCCTCAACGACGCCGGCCTGGACCTCGACATTTCCCTCATCAAGGCCTCGGCCCTGCTCCACGACGTGGCCAAGGGCCAGCCCCACCACGAGGCCGCCGGCGGCCAGCTGCTCGACGCCCTGGGCTTTCACCGGGCCGCCGCCATCGTGGCCGCCCACCGCGACGCGGTCCTTCCCGACAGCGCCCCCATCACCGAACGCGAAATCGTCTATCTGGCCGACAAGTTCGTCTTCGGCCGCTGGCTCGTGCCCGTACAGCTCCGGTTCCAGCAAAAGCTCGACCTGTTCGCGGCCGATCCCGAGGCCACCGCCGCCATCCGCAGGCGCCTGGGCAATGCCCAAAATGTCCTGGCCCGGGTCGAGGCGCGGCTTAATGCCAAGGCCGAGGACGTCATCGCGGCCGCCGGCTTCCATCCCGGCCCGCCGCCGGCCGAAGCCTACGAAGCAGCCCGGAAAAGGGGCAAAAGCGCCGCCCCCGCTCCGTGCCGGGTGGAATAATTCCCCTGGCCCCTTTGAAGGGCGGCTCCGATTTGCTACCGTACCCGGGGAGCACACAAACGGCATGACAACGACCATTTATCTCATGCGCCACGGGGCCATCCCCCAGGTGCGGCCCCGCCGGTTCGTGGGCCAGACCGATCATCCCCTGACCGATGCCGGCCGGGCCCAAGCCGCGGCCTGGCGCGAGGTCCTGGCCGACCTGCCCCTGTCCGCGGTCGTGGCCTCGGACCTTTGTCGCTGCCTGGAGACCGCGGCCATCGTCCTTGATGGCCGCGACCTGGCCGTGCGGCCCGAACCCAGGCTGCGCGAAATCCACCTCGGCGTCTGGGAAGGACTGACCGTGGAGGAAGTCCAGGAACGCTTTCCCGGGGCCTACGAACGCCGGGGTTGCGATCTGGCCACCTGCCGGCCCGAAGGCGGCGAGAGCTTCGCCGATGTCCAGGCCCGGGC
This sequence comes from Desulfovibrionaceae bacterium, assembly GCA_040307025.1. Lineage (GTDB taxonomy): Bacteria > Desulfobacterota > Desulfovibrionia > Desulfovibrionales > Desulfovibrionaceae > Solidesulfovibrio. The sequence continues at coordinate 5,803 of JAWRKJ010000217.1, forward strand.
CGTGCCCGTCATCGCCGCCCTGGCCGGAATCGGCGGCAATGTCCTGGTCGTGGCCCATGGTGGGGTCAACCGCACCATCCTCTGCCATGCCCTGGGCCTCGACCTGGACCACCTCTTCCGTCTGGGCCAGGACTATTGCCGCTGCAACATCCTGTCCCTCACCCCGGAATGCTGGCGCGTGGACGCCGTCAATCTGGCGCCCACGGCGCCCTGGCGTTTTCCCGGGCCATAGAACCTATTCTCTAGCGTTTTTCTCTGAAATAGTGGTCTGCAGTACCGGACAGGGCCGAAGCGGTGAACGGATTGACAACAACCGGTCGGCGTGGAATTGCATGGAACCATGCGCATACGACCCTTGCTCCTCCTGTGCGTCCTGGTCTGTCTGGCCGGCTGTTCCGGTGAAAAACCCGAGGGCACCAAGCCGCCACGTGAGGTCACGGCCGCCACCCAGCCGGCTTCGTTGCGCGAAGTGGTGGAATGCCGGTCGTTTCCGGCCCAGGTCGAATCCGCCCAAAGCGTGACCCTGGCCAGCAAGGTCTCGGGCACGGTGGAGGCGGTATCGGCCCAGGAAGGCGATCTTCTGCGAGCCGGGGCCCTGATCATGCGCCTGGACGACAAGGACCTGACCAGCCAGGAGCAGGGGCTTGTCGCCTCCCGGGAGCAGGCCGCCCGCGAAAAACAGGCCCTGGCCGCCAAGGCCGCCCTGGCCAAGACCACCATGGGGCGCATGGGCAAGCTGTTGGCCGGCCGGGCCGTGAGCCAGGAAGACTTCGACAAGGCCAAGGCCGAATACGACGCCCTGTCCCGCCAGGTCGAAGCGGCCGCCGCCCAGGAAGCCACATCCGTGGCCAAGATGGGCGAGCTGACCGCCCTGCGCAGCTATACCCGCATCATCGCCCCCTTCGACGGCATCCTGGCCAAGCGCTACGTGGACCAGGGCGCCTTTGTCACGGCCGGCGCGCCCCTGGCCCTGGTGGACGCCGCAACCGGCAACTACGATCTCACCGCCCAGGTGGACGAATCCCTCATGGCCGGCCTGCGCCAGGACCAGACCATCCTGGCCGTCATCCCGTCCCTGTCCCACGATCCCTTTGCCGTCACGGTACGGGCGGTGGTGGGCCGGGTCGATCCGGCCAGCCGCACCTTCAAGCTCAAATGCACCCTGCCCCATCCGGTGCCCGGCACCGACACGCCCCCCCGGGCCGGCATGTTCGGCCGGGTGTTCGTGCCGGCGCGCATGACCAAAAAACTGCTCGTACCCGAAGCCTGCCTGGCCAAGCGCGGCGATCTGCCCACGGTGACCGTGGCCGACACCGACGGCGTGCTCCACTTCCGGGTCGTCAAGACCGGGGCCAGCTTCCTGGCCGTGGACTTCCACGGCCGCACCTACCTGACCGATTCGGAAGCCTTTGGCGACACCGGACGCGAACGCTTCGTCGAGGTCATAAGCGGCCTGTCCGACGGCGACCGCATCGCCTGCGATCCCGGCGCCACCCTGCGCGAGGGCGACCGTCTGGCCGGAGCCGCGAAATGACCACGTCCGGCCATCACGGCCACCAGTCCGACTGGCTGGCCCGCGTCACCGCCCTGTTCGTCGACTCCAAGCTGGCCCCGCTTCTGATCATCGCCGCGGTTCTGACCGGCGTATTGTCGGTGCTTGCCACCCCGAGCGAGGAAGAGCCGCAGATTATCGTGCCCATGATCGACATCCAGGTGTCTATGCCCGGCGCCACGCCCAAGGAGGTGGAAAACCGGGTCATCGGCCCCATGGAAAAGATCGTCTGGGAGATTCCGGGCGTGGAGTACGTCTATTCCACGGCCGCCGACGGCCAGGCGTTGACCATCGTCCGGTTCAAGGTGGGCTCGGACACGGAAAAGGCCGTGGTCGCCACCTATGCCAAGCTCTACCAGCATCTGGACTGGATTCCGCCGGGCTGCGGCAATCCGATCTTAAAGCCCCATTCCATCGACGACGTGCCTGTGCTCGTGGTGGCGTTTTGGGGCGGCAACTACGACTCGCGGCAGCTGCGCACCATGGTCGGCGCGGTCAACGACGAGGTGCGCCGCATCGAGGGCGTGGGCGAAACCACCGTCACCGGCGGACGCAAGCGCGCGGTCATGGTGGAAATGAACCCAGACCGGCTGCGCGCCCAGGGCCTGGACCCGGTGGACATCCTCAATGCCCTGGACGTGCAGAACAAGGGGCAAGTGCTCGGCGAGTCCTTCCAGAACGGCCAGGCCGTGGCCGTGCGCCTGGACAACTTCTTCCGCACCGAAAAGGAACTGGCCCGGGCCGTGGTGGCCGTGCGTTCGGGCCGGCCCGTGTATCTGGCCGACGTGGCCACGGTCAAGGACGGGTTCGACGAGCCCGGGGACTATGTGTTTTTCGTGCCCGGCCAGGGACTCAAAGGCGTTGGCCAGCAAAGCGTCGGCGGGGTCAACGAGGCCCATCCGGCCGTGACCCTGTCCGTGGCCAAGCGGGCCGGGGAAAACGCCTCGCGCCTGAGCACCGAGGCCCTGCGCCGCATCAAGGCCCTGCGCGGCTATCTGCTGCCGGACGACCTCAACATCACCGTCACCCGCGACTACGGCGAAACGGCCCGGCACAAGGTGGACGAGCTGCTCAAGCACCTGCTGTTGGCCGCCGTGACCGTGGGCGGGGTGGTGGCGCTTTTTCTCGGATTTCGGGCCAGCCTCGTGGTCATGGTGGCCGTGCCCGTCACGCTCGCCATCACCCTGGCCACCTACTGGCTCATGGGCTACACCCTCAACCGGGTGACCCTGTTCGCGCTCATTTTCTGCATCGGCATCCTGGTCGACGACCCCATCGTGGACGTGGAAAACATCGTGCGCCACCTGGGCCTGCCCGGCAGCCGCGACAAGCCCCTGGCCCGGGTCATTGTCGAGGCCGTGGGCGAGGTCCGGGCGCCGCTGATCCTGGCCACCTTCACGGTCATCGCCGCCATCGCGCCCATGGCTTCGGTCGGCGGGCTCATGGGACCCTACATGCGGCCCATGCCCATCGGCGCCTCGGTGGCCATGCTTCTGTCCATGGCCGTGGCTTTCCTTATCACGCCCTGGACGGCCAAGCGGGCCCTGGCGCCCGAGGTCAAGCCCCATGCCGAAATCCCGGACGATGCCGGCACGCGCCTGTACCGCTGGCTCATGGACCGGCTGCTCAAGCGGCCGGCCTGGCGTTGGGGGTTCCTGGGCGTGGTGGGGCTGCTGTTCGCCGGGGCCTGCGCGCTCTTTCCGGCCAAGGCCGTGCTGGTCAAGATGCTGCCCTTTGACAACAAAAGCGAAGTCTCGGTGGTGGTGGACATGCCGCGCGGCACCACGTTGGAGCGCACCACGGCCGTGTCCCGGGAGCTCACCGACATGATCCTGGCCCGGCCCGAGGTGACCGACGCGGTCATCTACGCCGGCACGGCCGCGCCCATGACCTTCAACGGCCTCATCCGCCACTACTACCAGCGCGATGCCCAAAACGAGGCCGAAATCACCGTCAACCTCGTGCCCAAGGAAGACCGGTCCCTCCAGAGCCACGATATCGCCAAGGCCATCCGCGACAGCCTGGCCCCCATAGCCTCGCGCTACGGCGCCAAGCTCAAGACCGTGGAGGTGCCGCCCGGACCGCCGGTACTCCAGACCCTGGTGGCCGAGGTCTACGGCCCGACCGACGCCGGCCGCCAGGCTGTGGCCCGGCAGGTGCGCGACATCATGCGCCACACCCAGGATGTGGTGGACGTGGACTGGTACGTGGACGATCCCCGGCCCGAGCGGGTGGTACGCATCGAGCGCGACAAGGCCCTGGCCGCGGGCGTGGACCCGGACCGGGCCCTGCGCGACCTGTCCGCCGCCCTCACCGGCACCACGGCCGGCCTGCTCCACGACGCCGCCGCCCGGGAGGACGCGCCCATCGTGGTCCGGCTGCCCCTGTCCGCCCGGGCCGACGCCCGCAACCTCGACGACCTGGCCGTGCGCGGGGACAACGACCGCATGGTCTCCCTGTCCCAGATCGCGACCGTCAGCGAAACCAGCTCGCCCACGGCCCTCTACCACAAAAATCTCGTGCCCGTGGTCTACGTGACCGGCGACGTGGCCGGCCGCGAGGAAAGCCCCATCTATGCCATGAACCGGATCAACGCCGCCCTGGCGGAACTGGCCGCCACGGGCAAGGGCGCCTGGCAGACCGCCGGCAAGACCCCGCTGCCCGTCCTGTGGACCGCCATGCCCGACCAGACCGTGGATTACAGCCTCAAATGGGACGGCGAATGGCAGATCACCTACGAGGTGTTCCGGGACATGGGCATTGCCTTTGCCGTGGTCATGGTGCTCATCTACATTTTGGTCGTGGGCTGGTTCGGCTCCTACACCACGCCCCTGGCCATCATGGCGCCCATTCCCCTGTCCCTGATCGGCATCATTCCCGCCCATGCCCTGGCCGGAGCCTTTTTCACGGCCACGTCCATGATCGGGTTCATCGCCGGCGCGGGCATCGTTGTGCGCAACTCCATTATCCTCGTGGATTTTATCGAGATGCGTCGCGGCGAGGGCGTGAGTCTGGCCGATGCCGTGGAGGAAGCCGGGGCCGTGCGCTTCCGGCCCATGCTGCTCACCGCCATAAGCGTGGTGGCCGGCGCCTTCGTGATCCTGTTCGACCCGATTTTCCAAGGGTTGGCCATCTCGCTCATGGCCGGCGAAGTGGCGGCCACCATCTTCTCGCGCATGGTCGTGCCGGTACTCTACTACCTGGACGCCCGGCGCCAGCCGGAATGAGGCGGCGGGAGCGGCGGGTGATTGAGGGGAGGTACCTCCGGCGGCCAAAGGGCGCTGCCCTTTGGAAACCCACCCGGCAAGGCGCAACGGACGGGATTTCACCCCCTCCCTGCCAGGGCGAAACAAAAGAACGGGGAATGCGGCCAGCATTCCCCGTTCTTATTTTCTCCTGATGACGCCCCCGGTTGGAGCGGCGGTCCAATCCCTTGCCGCACCCCTTTCGGGTTTCCAGAGGGCGGGAGCCCGTTGGCCTCCGGAGGCTTTTCCCCTGCGACCTCCACCTGCCCCTGTTGTAACCGAAAGGGCTAGGGTTGCGCCTGTCCCTGCGCAGCCACGGGCGCAGCCGCCAGGGGTGGCTGGGTCCCGGTCCGCTTGGCTTCGGCCAGTTTGGCTTCCGCGATCTTGAAGCCCCGATCGAGCAGCTTGACGGTCTCCCGCTGCCGCACCCGGGGATTGCGCGAGCCCAGCACCACGGCGATGAGTCGCGTTTCGCCGCGCTTGGCCGTGGCGATGATGTTGTAGCCCGAAGCGCACACGAACCCGGTCTTGAGCCCGTCGGCCCCCTCGTAGGTACCGAGCAGGGAATTGGCATTGTGGCGCTGGCGGTTGTTATGGGTGAAAAACTGCATGGAATGGATGGTGAGCGCCTTGGGGAACTGCTCCAGGTAGGCGCTGGCCAGCTTGAGCATGTCCCGGGCCGTGGTGAGCTGGCCGTCGGCCGGCAGGCCGTTGGGGTTCATGAACACCGAATTGGCCATGCCGAGACGCTTGGCCGTGGCGTTCATAAGCGCCACAAAGGCGTCCACGTTGCCGCCGGACAGGTAGTCGGCCATGGCCATGCAGGCGTCGTTGGCCGAGGCCACGGCAATGCCCTTGATAAGCTCCGTGACCTTGACCGATTCGCCGTTGCGCAGGTGCATGTTGGAACCGCCCTGGGTGCTGGCCCGCTCGGACACGTCCACCACATCCCAGGGGCGCAGCCGACCCTCGCGGATGGCGTCGAAAATCAGATAAAGGGTGAGGACCTTGGTCAGCGAGGCCGGCGGAATCTGAAAATCGGGATTCTGCTCGTAGAGCACCTCGCCCGTATTGGCGTTGAACAGGACGGCGGATTTGACGGTCAGCCCGGTGACGGCGCAGGCGCCGACGTCACCTTCCTCGTTTTCGACCGGCACCCTGGAGCGGACATGGCGTCCCTTGCGCCCGGACCGGACCGCCTTCTCGGGTTTGGCCACGGCGGCCGCGCGCCTGGCCTTGACAGCCGGGGCGGACTTGGCGGACCGGCCGGATTTGGCGGACCTGGCCGAGGCATCATGTTTGGTCTCCTGCCGGGCATGCTTGGCCAAGGCCACTCCATCACCGACAAGAGGCGCCCCGACCAGGGCCAGGACGGCCACAAACAACATGGCAATACGACGAATCTGTTTCATAGGGATGCGTTCCCCTCCACGGCAACACGAGCATGGGGCCCGACGCGCCAACCGCGAACCAGTGGTCGCGACTGGCGCCCCGCGGATTGGATGGATTGCGGATGGCAACGACGCTTGGGCTTGTACCTGCGCCGTGGGCGATTGTCAAAAGGCGCGGTTTGTCGGCCGTTGCACCCGGCGCGGCCTTGCCGTAGGGTGGCGGCCTGTGGCACGCTCGCTGGCCTCGTTGCCGGCGGCGAAATCAGGGGAGAAGACTATGTTCCGTCTGTTGTGCACCATCTGTCTTCTGGGGTGTCTGGCGTTGGCCGGATGTGCCCGTGGCGGCAATACGGACCCGGCTTCCGGCGTGACCGTGCGCACGACCGGCGATGCCCAGGTCTACGGCGTCTACCGCTCACGCCTGGCGCCGGCCCAGGCGGATTGATCGTTCACAATCATGGCCGACACTTTCGATTTCCCGGATATTTCCGACCGCCTCGCCAAGCTGGAGGAGGCCTTCCAGGACCATAATTCCTACCAGTTCAAGCGGTTGACGGCCGAGCTGCGCCGCGCGGTCAAGATGCGGGCCAATGCCGCCGCCCTGGCCAGAGAGGAACTCCTCGACTGCCGCAAGGACACCGAGCGCAACCGCAAACAGTGCGTAGACCTGCAAGCCAAGCTCAAGACCGTGGTCGACCGGTTCGAAGGCAGTTTCACGGCCTTTGAAAAATTCCGCAAGGCCATCCGCGTGGTCGAAATGATGCGGTCCCACGAGGAACTGCCGGACATCCTGGACCGGGTCAAGGAGCTGTTCGGCCTGCGGGCCGTGGGGCTGTTGCTCGACGCCACCGAATTTGCGGCCTTTGCCCCGCCCGGGGCCCGGCTGACCGATCCGGCCTCGTTACGCCAAGCCTTGGCCGACCTCATGCCCGAGGCCAAGCGGCCGGTGACGTTCATGGGCTCGATCAGCGCCGTGCCCGACCCGGAACGCTTTTTCGGACCGGGCTTTTGCGCCGAGCGCAAGGTGCTGCTACTCGGGTCGTGCTTCATCTACCCCCTGCGCGACAAATTCGGGCCGCAAAAGCTCATCGGCATCCTGAGTTTCTTCGACTCCAACCCCGACCGCTACACGAGCGAGAAGGGCTCGGAGTTCGCCTCCCATTTCGCCGACATCCTGGGCTATACCATCGTCGACATCGCCGACCGCAAAAAGGCCGAACTCCTGCGCGAGGACGTGGAGCGCATGACCCGCCACGACCTCAAATCGCCTTTGACCGCCGTGCTCACCCTGCCCCAGCTGCTGCGCCGGGAAGGCAACCTGACCGACCGCCAGTGCGACATGCTGGAACTCATGCAGCACGCCGGCTACCGCATGCTCAACATGATCAACCAGTCCCTGGACCTCTACCGGATGGAACGGGGCGTTTACGAGCTGTCACCGGCCCAGGTGGACCTGCTGCCCATCCTGGACAACATCTCCGGGGAATTGCGCGGGGTGATCGAGGCCAAGGGGCAGACCTTGGATATCATGGTGCGGGGCGCCGTGCGGGGAGACGCGGATGTCTTCACGGTGCGCGGCGAGGAAATGCTGCTCTACACCATGCTCTCCAACCTGATCAAAAACGCCCTGGAAGCCTCGCCCCAAGGAGGCCGGGTGGTGATCGGCCTCAAAGAAGGCGCCACCCAGGACGTGACCGTCTCCAACGCCGGCGCGGTGCCGGCGGCCATCCGCTCGCGTTTTTTCGAAAAATTCGCCACGGCCGGCAAGAAGGACGGCACCGGCCTTGGCACGTACGGCGCCCGGCTCATCGCCGAGACCCACGGCGCCAAGATCGCCATGACCACTTCCGAGGAACGGGGCACGACGGTCACGGTTTCGTTCCCCAAGCCCCGTAGCGGTCTCACCGCAGCCACGAAGCCCCGGGCCTCCCAGTCCGCCTAACGCGGCCTTCCGACCCGAACCGTCACACCCGGGCCGAGAACATGACCCCGGTTCGCGGCAAGGAAGCGGCCCCGGTCCGGGCATAGCTCCGAGCGGCCTGCCCGCTGCCGCTGCTGCGGCTGCCGGTCGCGCCAGCCTCACCTTGGCCCGCGCTTGCCGCCGCCCCGGCCAGACTCGCCGCCACGGCCGTCTGCCGCGCCTGGGACTGGCCTTCGCCGGCATAGTCGCGACCAGCGGTCTCACCTCCCGCACTGCCCCCGTCCGCCGGGGGCACGGGCCCGCTGCCCGTGGCTTGGGCCGCCTCGATGACCGGCGCGGCCAGGGCCACGCCCTGACCGGCAGGCTGCGATGTGGCGGTAACGGCCGGCCGGGGCGCGGGCGACTCGGCCACGACCGGAGCCTGGGCCCCGTAGAGCCCGAGCACCCCGTATCCGCCGCTTTGCACCGCATCGACCATGGTCCGCCTCCGTAGGACGAGAGAGGGAGGTGGGGGGAGAGCCTCCGGCGGCGCTCGCAGGGCGCTGCCCTTTGGAAACCCGTTCCAACTCGATGCGGCAGACTCGGTGTTCGTCTACGCTACGCCGGCAACCACACCTTTAAGCAAAAACCCCACCACATCATTTTGCTTATCGGCAGGAGGCGGTTACGTCTTTAGCCCCCAAGACGAATAAATTCCTCCCGAGCCCTTTGGCCGCCGGAGGCGTTCTTTCCCCTGTTCCACCACAGCCCCAAATCGGCTAGACTCCTGCCATCATGTCCGAAACGACCACCATGGCCGTGTATGCCGTCACCGACCGTGGCGCGCGGCTGGGCGCGCGGCTGGCCGACGCCTTGGGCGGGGTCCTGTACCTCCCCGAACGGCTCGACAGGGCCCTGCCCGGCGAACGGTATGCGGCCCTGGGGCCGCTTGTGGCCGAGACCTTCGCCCGCTACCGGGCGCATATTTTCCTGTCCGCCTGCGGCATTGCCGTGCGCGTCATCGCCCCGCACCTGCGTGGCAAGGCCGTGGACCCGGCGGTGGTGGTGGTGGACGACACGGGGCGGTTCGCCATAAGCCTGCTTTCGGGACATCTGGGCGGCGCCAATGACTTGGCCCGGACCGTAGGCGGCCTGATCGGCGCGGTGCCTGTCGTGACCACGGCCACGGACGCGGCCGAGGCCCCGGCCGTGGAATTGCTGGCCCGGGACCTGGGACTCGCCCTGGACAACGCCGTGGCCACCCGACGGGTCAACACGGCCCTGGCTTCCGGCGAACCGGTCGCGGTCTATGACCCCTTGGGTTTTTTCAGCCTGGCCGATCCCGGGCAGGCCAAACATTTCGAATGGCTGGCCGCGCCGGTACCGCCCGGGCCGGACAAGCCGCTGGTGGTGGTGGACTGGCGGCTTGGGCCCGAAACGCCGGAAAAACTGTATCTGCGACCGTCGGTCCTGGTCGTCGGCGTGGGCTGTCGCCGGGGCGCGCCGGCCGATGCCGTTTTGGAACTCGTGCACGCGGTCTGCGAGCAGGCCAAGGC
>JAWRKJ010000218.1:0-14725 GCA_040307025.1 Desulfovibrionaceae bacterium
GCCCTGAACGTGCCTCTGGGGGAGGCCTATGTCTGGAGTGTCTATCATCTGTGGGACGATCAGGCCGCCATCGAGGCCTCGCTGTTTCCGATCCGGCTCTACACCGTAAGCGGGAGGGACTGGACCCTGGCCAAGGAGTGCTAGCCGCGCTATGTCCCCTTCCGGCAGGCATCGCGCTTTTCGCGGGCTTCCTTCAGTGAGACGTCTATGCCCCTGGCCGCCTGCCACCTGCCCCGCAACAATCCACGGGGAACGCTTGTGGCAAGCGTTATCAAATCTCCATCGGCATGTCGCGCACCGTGGCCGCTTGCTGGTCCTGTGTCCGTGGGTTAAGGCCGTCTCAGTCATGGCCGCACCTCCCTTTCAGGTCGGTTGTGATAGGCCCTGGCCGGTGCTGGTACCACCAGCCGGGGCCGATTTATAAGGTCCGCCCCCTTCAGGCGGGTTCCTCCATCATGTGGTCATTCTCCCGTCGCCGTATGCAACGGCGTCACCTTGGCGCCGGCTTTGAGCGCGTCCAGATGATCCGCCCATGCCTGCATCATGCGGCGGCGCTCGGGCAGAAACTCCGCAAAATTGTAAGCCGCCCGGATGGAATTACGTTCGGCGTGGGCAAGCTGGCGTTCGATGGCGTCGCGGTTCCAGCCCATTTCATTGAGTAGGGTGCTTGCCATGGACCGGAAGCCGTGGCCGGTCATTTCGTCCTTGGCATAGCCCAGGCGGCGCAGGGCGGCGTTGACCGTGTTTTCGGACATGGGCCTTGCCGAGGTCCGCACAGAGGGGAACACGTAGCGCCCTGCTCCGGTCAGGGGATGCAGTTCCCGCAGGATGGCGACGGCCTGCCGGGGCAGCGGCACAATGTGTTGCTCCCGCATCTTCATTTTCTCGGCCGGGATGCGCCATTCGGCCTTGTCGAGGTCGATCTCGCTCCACTCGGCATGGCGTAGTTCACCCGGCCGAACAAACAGCATAGGGGCCAGCCGCAACGCGCACATGGTGGCGAAAGAGCCCTGGTAACTTTCGATGTTGCGCAGCAACACGGCCACGTCCTTGGGGTCGGTGACGGAAGCGTGATGCTTTTCCTTTGAAGGCGGGATGGCGCCGCGCAGGTCGCCGGATATGTCGCGGTCGGCATAACCGGATGCCACGGCGTAGCGGAAGACCTGTCCGCAATTCTGCATGGTCCGGTGGGCCGTCTCGATGGCGCCCCGGGATTCGATGCGGCGAATGGTGGTCAGCAACTCAGGGGCGAGGATGTCACGGATGGGGCGGGCGCCGATCCAGGGGAACACGTCCATCTCGAAGCGGCGCATAGTACGGTCGGCATGGCCGGGCGTCCAGTTGGTCTTGAACTTGTCGAACCACTCCCGGGCCACCTTCTCGAAGGTCACGGCGTCGGCGGCGATTTCGGCCTTCTCGTCCTTCCTGGCTTGGCTCGGATCGATACCGTTGGCGATGAGCTTACGTGCTTCGTCGCGGCGTTCTCGGGCGTCCTTGAGGGACACGTCGGGATAGACGCCAAGGGAGAGCATGTTTTCCTTTCCCTGGAACGTGTAGCGCAGCCTCCACCATTTACCGCCCTTTGGGCTGACTTCGAGGTAAAGGCCGCGTTCATCGCGGAGGCGAACTGTTTTGGGGCCGGGCTTGATGTTGCGAACGGCGACGTCGGTCAAGGGCATCCGGGTAACCTCCTGGCCTGGACGGGTAGCCGCCTGATGCAGACGGAGCGCGGGATTTGCGCCAGTTATCCGTTTTGGGGGCCGTGGGAAAACCAGTTACCCGGAGAGCTACCCGGCAGTTACCCGGATGTCAACAGACCAAAAAAGACTAAGCCGGACCTTGTGAGCCCGGCTTAGTGTTGAAATCTTTGGTCTTTCGGATTGTATCGGACTGTGTTGGAAGGTGATTTGGTGGAGGCGGGGGGAATCGAACCCCCGTCCGAGAATGATCCACTCCAGGCGTCTACAGGCTTAGACCGGAAAACAATCTCGCCTCGGGCAGGCCTTCCGGCCGGGCCGCCTCTGGCCAGTCTGCCAAAGGTCTCGCGCGCACCCCGACAGACAGAGGGTTAGCGCCAGCCTGATGGGGTTTGGCGTTCCGGTTCGGCCTATCAGGCGTCAACCGATGGAACGCTGGCTGTCATTAAGCAGCCAGGGCGTAATCGTAATCGTTGGCAGTTAACCAGTTGCCGCGTGTTTTACGAGGCCTCGCGGCACCTCGGCCTGCAACCAGGGCTTCACGATCCCCGTCGAAACCAGGGCGCCCCCAGTGCGTATCAACACATAATAATGCCCGCGCCGCAAAAGGCAAGGCCTGCACTCAAAATGGCCGAAAGTGTTTCTGGTAGCCCCGGGCGGCCATGCAGGCATCGCATTCCCGATCCACGTCCCACAGGGAATGGTCGGGGTAGGGCGGGGTGTTCACCTTGAGCACGGCCCGGGTGTAACAATCGGTGTGATCGTTCTCCAGGCTGGCCAAGTCCTTGCCCGGCGCCGTATAGGGCGGGCGGGTGCAGCCGGCCGCCACGGCCAGGGTCAGCAAGACCAGAAACAGCAGTTGGCGCATGTCGAACCTCCTCGCATCGCCCGGGCCAAGGGAGCGACGGCGGTGTGGTCAAGAGCCGGCCCGGAACATACGCGCCCGGACTTCCCGCTTTTTCCTTAGCGCGTAACGCCGTCGGCGAAAAGCCTTTTTTCGGTCGCCTCAGGCGAGCATGCCCACGTAGCGACCCGTGACCTGGCGCAACCGGCGGCTCAGCACCCGGCCGATATAAAACAGCACCTTGATGGCCAGCTGGGGATAGGTTTCGGCCAGGGCGTCGAACTGCTCCCGGGTGAGGACCAGCAGGGAAACGGCGGTCTTGGCCACCACCGTGGCTGAACGGGGTTCGTTGTCGAAAAAGGCGATCTCGCCGATCACGGCATCCCGGGAGAGGTCGATGATGTGGCGTTCCGAAGCGCCGGCGTCCTCCTTCTGGATGGTGACCGTGCCCTGGTCCAGAAAGGCCAGGGAGGTGGCCCGACGGCCCTCATGGATGATGATCGTGCCGGCGGGGAAGCGCTTTTCCACCAGATAGCCGGCGACCTGGCGGACTTCCTCCCCGGTGAAGACGGCCCCGAATTTGAGTCCGTCCAGGCGGACGGCGATGGCTTCACGATCTGCGGCGCTCGTTTCCATGCGATCTCCATGGTCAGTCCACCGGCTCGCGGCGGGTGGGAAAAGGGCTTCCGGTTGTCGCACAACGCTTTTTTTGTAGACCGCATCCGGAGAAATGGGAAGATCGGCCGCCGGGTGGCCCGTGCGCGCCGGCATTGCCTCTCCGGCCCATATCCTGCAAAATGAATACGGTTATGGCCCCGTCTTGGAGGCGCTACCGCCCGGCCGGGGTCAAGGAGGCCATTGCGCCATGGAACAACAGAATTTGCCCAGGGGCAGCTTGGTGGTCGCGGCCGTCGCCGTCTTGCTGTTGCTTTTGGCCGGCGTGGTCTGGCTCGGCTTTTCCCAGGAAATGCTGCGCGCCGAAGTGGCGGCCCTGGACCGGATGTTTCGGGAACAACCCCGGGCGGCGCCGGCCGACACGTCGCCGGAACTCCAGGTTCTGACCGAGGCTGTGGGCAAGCTCGCGGCCGAGGTGGATGCCCTGGCCGCCACCGACCCGGCCAAGGCCGTGTCGCGTTTGAGCGTGGATGTGAAGGCCCTGGCTGGCCGGGTGGACGTGCTCGCCAGCCGGGTGGAGGCCCTGGCCAAGGTCAAGACAGCCGCTCCCAGGCCCACCAAGCCCGGGCCCGCGCGCAAGGAGGAACTCCCCGAACCGCCCCGCCCGTATTACGGACCAGGCTACCCGGCTTGGCCGGGGTATTGAGGAATGACCGGGTTAGAACCGGGAAAAATCCAGGGTCAGGTAGGGTTGGCCGGCCAGGAACAGGGCCATGGTGCCGATCGCCCCGGCCGCGATGGCCGGGCCGTAACACAGTCGGTAGCTCCTGCCCCGGCGACCCTGGGTCAGGTGGAGCCAGGCAAGCCAGGCAACGACCTGGACCCCGCCGGCCACACTCGTAAAAAGGGCCGCCGTCAGCAAGGCGCTGCTGCCGAGTCCCGCGCCCACGGCGGCCATGAGTTTGACGTCGCCGGCCCCGAGTACGCCGAACAAATGGGGCACGAGCATGACCAGGAAGCCGCCGGCGAGGCCCAGCCCCGCTTCCCGCAGGCCGGGCAGACCCGATCCCAGGCCGTGCACGACCAGCAGCACGGCCATGGCCGGAAAGGTGATGCTATTGGGAATGCGGCGCTCCCGCACGTCCACGACCGCCCCGGCCAGGCAGGTGATGGCGGTCACGGCAAAGGCCAGGATGGTTTCCAGGGGCAGGGACATGGCGGCTCCGACGGTTTTGACACCGTGTAGCGGTAAACCCCGGTCGTTGTCCAATGCCGCCGGTCCGGCCTCCCCGGGGGCGTACGCTTGCCGGAGCTTCCCGGGGTTGTTATGCTTTTGCAACGTCAAGCGGCATGGGCGCCGGTGGGGGATGGTTCGGCCATGGCGGCGTGGGCGATACGGGCCTGGGCTGGAAAACGGCCGGAAGCGGGCTTCCGGCGAGGTGCGGCGATGCCTTTGATACCCCTTCAGGAATTGCGTCCGGGCTTGACCTTGGCCGAGGACATCGAGAGTCCGGACGGGCACTATCGGTTGTGCGCCGGCCAGGAGCTGGCCGCGTCCCATCTGCGTTTGCTGCGCGGCTGGCGGGTGCGCGAGGCGGCTGTGGAGGATGTCCCGGCGGCTTCCCCCGGACCGGAAACAGCTGCACTGGCCCAGGAACTGCCGGCGGACGACGCGGCCGATGTGCGGACCCGCTTTGCCCATGTGCCTTTGGACGAGCCCTTGGTGGCGGTCCTTTTGGCCCAGGCCCAGGCCCGGGCCGACCGGTCCCCGGGCCCTGCGAGACGGTTGCCGGCCCGTTGCGAGTCGGCCCGGAAAAACCCGCCTACGGCCGGACAACTCATTGACGGCGATCCCATTTTGGTCTCCCTGCCCGAAGTGTTCATGCGCATCCGCGAGGTGGTCAGCGATCCGGCCTCCAACGTGGAAGAGGTGACGGCGGTCATCGGCAAGGACCCGAGCCTCACGGCCAAATTGCTCAAACTCGTCAACAGTGCCTTTTACGCCCGCACCTTGCGGGTCTCGGGCGGCATGCCGCCGGGCCGGGTCGACACCCTGTCCCGGGCGGTGCTGCTGCTTGGCCTCAACCAACTGTCCACCCTGGCCATGGGCGTCTCCGTGCTGCCGCTTTTCAAGGACATTCCGGCCGAGTGCATCGACATGCGCCAGTTCTGGCGTCATAGCGTGGCCGTGGGGCTCGTGACCAAGCTTTTGGCCGTGCGGTTGGGCGATCCGAGTCCGGAGCGGTTTTTCGTGGCCGGCTTGCTCCACGATATCGGCCGGCTGGTGCTTTACAAGCAGGCGCCGGCCCTGGCCGGCGAGGCCCTGGCCGTGTCGATGCGTTCGGGGAGGCTCCTGCTGGATGTGGAACGGGAGCTGCTCGGGTTCGACCACGGCCAGCTCGGGGGCATGCTGCTGCGCAAGTGGCGGTTCCCCGAGAGCCTGGAGCAGGCGGTCTGGCGCCACCACGATCCCCTGTCCGGCGACGTGCCCCTGGAATCGGCCCTGGTGTGCGTGGCCGATATGGTGGCCGGCGCGGTCCTGCCCGGGTGCAGCGGCGAGCGGTTCGTGCCCCGCTACGTGCCCGAGGCCTGGGGGCTGGTAGCCCTGAGCGACCTGGATCTGCGCGAGCTTTTGGAGACGGCCGAGGCCCATTTCGAAGTGATCTGCTCCATGTTTGCCTAGGCCGAAGGGCGCTGCCGCCGTGTTGCGTTCTGGACGGCCGCTTCGGATCAGCCTGTTGCTGTCCCGTTGCACGGTATGTTGCGTCGTGTTCCAGACCCTTATCCTTCGCAAAAGGAGACTGTCATGGACGACTGCCATCCGGTCGGGACCTTGCTTGTTGCGCCACAACAGGCTGTGGATCTCAAAACCGCTTCCCTCGACTTCAAATCCTACAGTTTGGAGCCGCGGCAGTTGTGCGATCTGGAACTGCTGCTCTCCGGGGCCTATGCGCCTCTGACCGGCTATCTGGGCCGGGAGGATTGCGAAAGCGTCCTTGAAACCATGCGTCTGGCCGACGGAACGCCCTGGGCCATGCCGTTGAGCCTGGATGTGCCGGCCGGGTTGGCCGAGCGGCTGGCCATAGGCGAACAACTCGCCCTGCGTGACGGCGAAGGCTTCATGGTGGCGGTGCTGACCGTGGCCGAGGTGTCCGTGGCCGATCCCGAGGCCGAGGCCCGGCGCCTCTTCGGAGTACGGGACGTGGAGGCCCATCCCGGAGCCGCCGCCTTTGTCCGTCAGGTGCATCCCCGTCGGCTGGCCGGCCGGGTCCAGGGGCTGGCCCTGCCAGGGCACTGCGATTACACGGAATTACGGCAATCTCCCGGGGCGTTGCGGGTGGAGATGGCCAGGCGGGGCTGGCGCAAGGTGCTGGGGGTTCAGGCCAAGCCCTTCCCGCACCGTCGGGAACGGGCCACCATCCTCGATGCGGCCATGGCCATGGGCGCAAGCGTGCTTTTGCTCCATCCGGCCTCCGACGCCATGGCTCCGGGCGCGGAACATTTCGCCGCCGTACGTTGCGCCGGCCATTTCGCCGCCACCTTCCCCCGGTCGACCATGCTCCTGGGCCTGCTGCCCTGTTGGGACCTCGGCATCGGGCCACGCCAGGCCCTGCACGAAGCCCTGATCCACAAAAATTACGGTTGCACCCATTTTCTGGTCACGCCGGACCACGCCGATCCCCTGGCCCAGTCCGGGGGCGAGCCGTGTTATCCCAGGGGCGCGGCCCAGTCTCTGGTGGAAGACTTCTCCGACGAGATCGGCATTGCCATGGTTCCGGCCCGACCCATGGTCTATGTGGAGGATCGGGCCCAGTTCGAGCCCGTGGAAAGTCTGGAACCGGGGGTGACCGTGCACGGCCTCGAACCGGAGGAAGTGAGGCGCCGGCTCGAATTCGGCTTGGATATCCCGGAGTGGTTCAGTTTTCCGGAAATCGTCGAGGAGTTGCGCCGGGCCTTTCCGCCCCGATCGCGCCAGGGCATCACGCTTTTCATGACCGGGCTGTCCGGAGCGGGCAAGTCCACTTTGGCCAAGCTGCTCTATGTCAAGTTCATGGAACTGCGCACCCGGCCGGTGACGCTGCTCGACGGCGACATCGTGCGCCGGTATCTGTCGAGCGAGCTGACCTTTTCCAAGGCCCACCGTGATCTCAACATCGAGCGCATCGGCTATGTGGCCAGCGAAATCACCAAGAACGGCGGCATTGCCATCTGCGCGCCCATCGCCCCCTATGCCAGTTCACGAGCCCGGGCCCGGGAGCTGGTGAGCCGGTTTGGCGGGTTCGTGGAAATCCATGTGGCCACGCCCCTGGCCGTGTGCGAACAGCGTGATCGCAAGGGGCTTTATGCCAAGGCCCGGGCCGGCGTGCTCACCGGCGTGACCGGCATCGATGATCCCTACGAAATGCCGGTCGCGCCCGAGATCACGCTTGACACCACGGCCTTGTCTCCGGGGGAGGCGGTCCAGGACGTGCTGCTCTATCTGGAGCGCGAGGGCTATCTGCTCTGACCGGGGATTGCGGCGCGGGTCAGGGGCCGCTCTGGAAGCTCTGCACGGCCGCCTGGAACAAGCCGCGCACGGACAGGCCAAATACGGCCACCACAGCGAAAAGGACGCCGGCGATGCCGGCGGCCAGGAGCGCGTATTCGCTGCTGGTGACGCCTCGGGTCTCGCGAAGGAAGGCCAGAAGAAGCCGCTTCATAGGGTACCTCGCACAGGGGCTTCGCGGCGAACGGACACAGGGGAAACGCGCCGTCCGGACCCGAAAACCGGGCATGGGTCCAAAACGAAGGGTGCATCATTTTCTAGGCTCCCGTGGTGTGTCTGGTCAAGGTCGCAGCGGGGCCGTCGCGGCACGGTCCGTCGTCATATCGACGAAATAGCGGCAAATATTCGAAACGGGGTGTTTCCCGTCCACGCGGTGCCGGTGGTGACTGGCCGTTCCAAAAATAGAGACGCCCCCAGATGGGGGCGTCTCCTTTTGGGGGCCCGCTACCAACCGTACTCAGGCGGTGGGGGCGGGGGATAGTAGTCCGCCGGCGGAGGCGGCGGAGGGGGGGGCGGAGCAGGTTGGGCCGGCTGGGAGGCCAGGGCGCCGCCTATGATGCCGCCCAGGACCGCGGCGCCCAGAGCCAACCCGGCATCGGCGCCCGGTCCGGGACCGCCATGATGGTGCCTGGGACCGGGGCCGCCATGATGGTGCCCGGGACCGGGGCCAGGTCCTGGACCGGGTCCTGGATGATGGCCGGGACCGTGCCCTGGACCGTGGCCGGGGCCAGGCCCATGACCCGGCCCGCCAGGCGGCTGAGCGAAGACCATGCCCGTCGACAACAGCAAGGCACACAGACACAGGGATAAAATTCTTCGCAACATAGTGCTATCCTCTTTGTTTTTACGTTTGTGTCTGATCTTTCCGCCGGGCTTACTTTTTATAAAGCATAAATCGGACCAATGCCTGCCTTCTAGAAGCACCGAGGGGAGGCGTTTCCGCCCCTCGGTGGCCGGAAATCCCCACGTGATGCCTGACTTCTTTTTTTCAGAGAGCACATTTCTTGAGGGATTCTTCTCAGGAACCGTGATGCAGGGCATTTTGCGGCAGAATGCTGGAATTTACTGGATGCGGAGCGCACGAAAAACGGCAAAGCGTGTCGCAGTGGCTTATTTTGTTCGCACGAAGCAACACCGCAGTCCCGGGGATAAAGATCTTGTATATCCTTGAGTCGTATGCAGGCGGCAAAGGTTACAGCGGTCAACCCGAAAAAAGCGGGATGGCCGGCCCCAAGCCGTGGGCACGGGCAGGCTTGGTGGGCTAGGCCGGTCAGGCTGGGTCTGGGACCGTGGGACCCTGGGGAAGTGGTGGCTATACCGCACGCAGGGACGCGGGCGCGTTACGCCGTGACGTTTCCGACCGGTGCGTGGTCCGCCAAACTATTTCCACCATCCGGTCCGGTCAAAGACACCGCGTTTGGAGAGTTCGCGGTTTTTAAACTGCGCAAAGTCGAAACGCCCGCGCAGGCGGAGGGTGCGATGGGTTTTCGCCTTGAAAATATACATGATGCCCAAGAGCGTGATGCCTAGGACAAGGCCTAGGGCGAGTATCCATTCCATACCCCCCTCTTACCAAAGATAGGACGCCTTGTCATCCTGCCGAAATATTCCGGATTGCGGCCATTCTGTCTGTGCGTTCACCGTTTGCGGGGGTGCTTTTTCAACCGCTTTTCTGTCGGTTGCAGATTGTAGACGTTGCAGAATACCATTATTACGTGCATGTTGCGTACGGCAATCCGGTCGGGTCGCACCTTGCAAAAAGCGGTTCCCGCTTACGCGTGCTTGCAGTTGCCGCCGATTTGCCGGAAGCTTGCCTGCACGCCGACGTTTCTGGTGCTCCCACGTCATGTGAGGGCTGTCGGGCAGGGGGCAAGAGATCGCCTGGACTCGGGTCAGAGCGACTACGGCGAGGCATACCGGCCGGCCCGGGGCTGGGCGCTTCCGTCACTTCCAGGAGGATGCCTTCATGAACCAGCGTGGATTGGTCCCTTTGCTTGCCTGGGTGGCGTTGTTTTTTGTCCTGTCCGTTCCGGTTCCGGCTTGGTCCGACCAAGCTGTGGCCCCCCAGGCGGTCTTGCCGGCCCAAACCGTGGCCGTGGACGACGTGGTGCTCGGTTACCGGATGGTGGGTTCCGGCAAACCCCTGTTGTGCATCACCGGGTACGGCTGCACCATGGATACCTGGGACCCGGGGCTTCTGACCGCGCTGGCCCGGCACCATCGGCTGATTCTCTTCGACAACAGGGGCATGGGGACGTCGACCGTGTCCGGGCAGGCCTATACCATGGACCGGCTGGCCGATGATGCGGCCGGGCTCCTGGCGGCCCTGGGCATCCCCCGGGCCGATGTCCTGGGCTGGTCCATGGGCGCGATGGTTGCCTTGGAACTGGGTTTGCGCCATCCCGAGACCGTGGACCGTCTGGTGGCCTATGGCGCGGCCGACGATCCGAAAGTGGTGACGGAAGCGGTCGACGGACTGCGCCGCATGTCCCGGGAGGCCTTTGTGGCCCAGCTTTTCCCGCATTCCTGGGCGATGGCGCATCCCGATGCTGTGACCCGCCTGCCCAAACCGGCCATTGCCCCCAATCCGGACACCATGCGCCGCCAACGCGACGCCATTGCCGGCTGGGCCGGGTTCGGCGACCGCCTGGCCGGGCTGGACAAGGAGGTGTTGTTGGTCGTGGGCCGGGAGGACACAATCACCCCGCCGGCGCAGAGCCTGGCCTTGGCCGAGAAGATTCCCGGCGCCTGGCTTGTCCGGTTCAGCGACGCCGGCCATTGGCTCATGTACCAGATGCCGGGCGATCTGGCCCGGGTGGTGGAGGCGTTTCTCGACCGTCAGGACGCCCTGACCCACTGATCGCGGCTGTCGGGGACCGTGCGCCGGTGCGGATGACAAGCGCAACAATCCCTGCTAGCAAACGCCCATGTATCATTCCAGCGCTCGTAATGCCTTTTTCGGTTCTCTCGAACATGTCCACAAAACGCCCATCATGACGGAAATCCGTTTGCGACTGCGCGAGGCGACCGAGCTTGTGGCCATGATCACCACGGAGAGTTTCGAGCGGCTGGCCGTTGCCGAGGGCGCGTCCCTGACCGCCATGGTCAAGGCGCCCGATATCCTGGTTGCAACCGAGGTGGCGCAGCCGTCCCGCATCGGCGCGGGCAATCGCTTACCCGGCCGTATCGACACCATGACCCACCGGGGTGTCTCGGTGGAGGTCTTGGGCGAGCTGGAAAACGGCACGCCCATGTGCGCCCTGTGCACGGCCCAATCCGTGGCCGACCTCGGACTGCGGGAAGGTGACGCGGTCTGGTTTCTTTTCACGGCCTTCAGCCTGATCGTGGCCGCCGCCTAGCCGCACCGCCACAAAAAAGTCCCGCACTTCGATGCCTGTGCGGGACTTTTCACGGCCAAAAACGTACCGCCAAGGCGGTTTGCTAGTCGGTCACGACCATGATGCTGGTGGCCTTGATCATGGCCTTGACTGGGGCGCCGGCCTTGAGGCCCATGTTTTCGGCCGATTCCTTGGTGATGACGGACACGATTTCCACGCCGCCGGCGTCGATGATCACTTCCGCGTTGACCATGCCGATGTTGACGGCCTTGACGGTACCGGGGATGAGGTTACGGGCGCTGACTTTCATGATGGGCCTTCCTTGTCGTTACAGGTTTCCGGACAAACCCAGCCTGCAATCTTTGTATGGCACTTTGGGCTTTCCGTCACCCATTCAGGAATTCTTTTTGTGACATTTGTTTTTTCAATCGGCGTCCATGGCCTGGCGACCCGGGCAGGCATCACTTGTGGGGCGCGACGGCCGCTTCCCGGACCAGGGAGTAGATGTCCTGGGGCGATGTGCCATTGGCGTCGCCGATCTGCCTGAGGGTCATATCCGAACGGGCCTTGACGCCCCTGGCTTCGAGGCCGCGCAGGATCACCGGAATGGCGAGATCATACCGGGCGCACAGGTCAGCCAGGGACAGGTTGCCGGTCCCGGACGGCGGGGATGCGGGCAGGCTTTCCGGAGTGCTTGGGGCGTCCGGAACGAAGAGGCTGTAAAGACGCTGGGGCGAGACCTGATGGCGCCGGGAGAGTTCGAGCAAGGTCTCGGTGGCGCTGTCGGCCGGGAAGCCCGCTTTTTGCAAGGCCGTCAAGGCCTGCTCCGGCGTCAGGCCGGCCTTGGTGGCCAGGGTGCCCAGGGTGGACAGCTCCGCATGGCCATAGGGCGGCTCGCCGTATTTCCGGGCGGCCACATCCTTGATGTGTTCGCTGACAGCCAGGAAATTCGAAAAAGGCGGAACTTCGAAATAAGTGCCGAGTCCGACCAGCAGTGCAATCGCCACCGCAAGGCAACACTCCCGGGTCATGACGACAACCTTGCGGGCCTTGCTCAGATAGACCGTGATCGGTTTCCAATTATAATAGATATGCAGGCAGAGGGCGATGAGAAACAGCGTGCCGAGGTTGATGTGCAGATTGCCCCACTGCGTCTTGGTAAGGCCGAGGAGATGCCAATCAGACCAGTAGGCGATTCTGCCTTGGGGGGCGATATAGAGCACGAAGCTCGTGACGATGGTCAAGAGAAAAGATACAAGGGCTGTCAAAGAGACGATCTTTCGGAGCATACCACCTCCATTCCACTTTTTTTATGAAAACTACTCCGCCAAGTCAGGCTGCCTGCCGCAGTCAGGCCATCGCCATTGCATAGCCATGGCTCGGGACTTTGTCATGTGTTTTGGTGTAAAAAGTGCCTGAAACAGTGACCAGGGGTATCGTAGACCCTGGCTGTGGATTGACAAACGGCAGGAGATACGCTTTGTGCATGCCGATGCGGCGCACACGGCTTGGCCGGAGAGGGGGAGAGGATGAGCAATCTGCGACATGACAACCGGCTGTGGGAAAAGGCGCGCGCCCTGGGCGAGGCGGCGACATTGCTGCGAAACGGACACGCGGTGGTCCTGGCCACGGCCGTGACCCGGGACGGCGCCGGCTCTCGGCTGCTGGCCACGCCTGCCGGCGCTATCCTGGACAGGGCCGAGGGCGGGCTGCTTGAAGACCGGGTGCGGGCCGGAATCCTCCGCCAAGGTGGCGCGGGACCGGCCACCGTTGTGTGCGATGCCGCGCCCCTGGGCGAACTGACGGGCGAGGACGCGGCCGTGTATGGTCCGCTGGCACGTCTTGTCCTGGACCGTTTTGATCCCGAGCCCGGGCAAACGGCCCTGGTTACGGCTTTGGCCGAGGCCCTGGCCGACGGCCGGCCCGGCACCCTGGTCACCCGTTTGTCCGAACCCGGGGCGGGCGAACGCTCCTTGGTGCTGGCGGCGGATGCCTGCCGGGGCGTGCCGTTGCCCGACGCGGTTGTTGCGGCGGCCGGGCGGCTTGGCCTGGGACCGGAAGGCTCCGCGGACGGGCTGACGGTTTTCGAGATCGAGGGCGGACGCTACCTGCTCGACGGTTACCGGCCCTTGCCGCCGGTCTATTTTGCCGGCGCCGGCCAGGTCAGCCGGATGGCCGTGCCGCTGGCCGTGCTGTCGGGCTTCCGGACCGTGGTTTTGGACGATGACCCGGCCTTTGCCAACCGGGAACGGTTTCCGAATGCCGATCAGGTCCGGGTGGCGCCGGAGTTTGTCGACTGCTTCGCGGGCGAGGCCATGGACGGCGAGGCTTCGGTGGTCATCGTCACCCGGGGCCATGCCTTCGACCGGGTGGTCATGGCCCAGGCCCTGCGCACCGAGGCCGGCTATGTAGGGCTCATGGGTTGTCGGGCCGACGGCCGGGCCCAGGTCCTGGGGCTTGGGCAGGTGGGGTTCGGCGAGGCGGCCCTGGCCCGCGTGCGCACGCCCATCGGGTTGCCCATCGGCGGCAAGACTCCGGCCGCCATCGCCATGAGCATCGTGGCCGAATTGATCGAGGCCCGAAGCGCCCGGTTACGGGGAAAACGCTAGGCAGCCTGCCGCGAAGGCCCGGCAATGTCGGCGAGGACCGGCCAGGCTCAGGCTTGGCCGGCCGGATGCCCCAGTACCCGCTCGATGGCCCGTTCAAGCTCCTCCATGTCCACGGGCTTACTGACATAGTCGTTCATGCCCGCGTCGAGGAACTTTTCCTTGTCCCCGGCCATGGCATAGGCTGTCATGGCGATGATGGGGATTTTGGCCTTGTTCCGGAAGGCGGCGTCGGTGCGGATGGTCCGGGTGGCGGCCACGCCGTCCAGGACCGGCATTTGCACGTCCATGAGAATGCAATCGTAGTCTCCCGCGGCCAGCAGGGATAGGGCTCGGCTGCCATCCTCGGCCACATCCACCAGGTGTCCGACCTTTTCGAGCATGCGGCGAAAGGAGAGCTGGCTGACGGCGTCGTCCTCGGCCAACAGCAGCCGCAAGCCGGACGGGGACGGTCGTTTGGCGGCCGCAACGGTTGTGGTCGCCTTCGGGGCGGCCAGCTGTCTGAGAGGCAGGGAGATGTACATGGTGGTACCCAAACCTTCTGCAGTGTCCACGGCGATTTCTCCGGCCATGAGCCGCGTCAGCCGTCGCACGATGGAAAGCCCCAGACCCGCGCCCCCGAAACGGCGCACATAGGTTCCCTCCACCTGGCTGAACGGTTCGAAGATGGCCTCGAGTTGGGCATCGGGAATGCCGATGCCACTGTCACACACGCTGATGAGCAGATGGGCCCCGGCGTCGTGGTGCCGGGAGGCCGGACCGAGGGATACGGAGACGAGCCCCTTGTCCGTGAATTTGACCGCGTTGCCGACCAGATTGAACAGAATTTGGCGCAGGCGCGCCTCGTCGGCCAGGATGGTGTCCGGCAGTTCCGGGTCGATGGTTACCGTCAACTGAAGGCTTTTGTTGCGGGCTGCCAAATCGAAAAGATCCAGGACCGCCGCGCGCAGATCGGCCGGGGCGCATGGTGCCACCTTGATGCTCAACCGGCCGGATTCGACCATGGACAGGTCGAGGATGTCCGAAAGCAGCCGGGTGAGGCGTCGCGAGGCGGTGACGGCGTTGACGGTGTATTCTTT
>JAWRKJ010000219.1:0-2810 GCA_040307025.1 Desulfovibrionaceae bacterium
CCGCCCCGGGATAACGCCCGGATACCCCATGGCTTTGAGCCCCAAGCCCGCCGAGGAAACCGCCATCCCCGTTCCCTGCAAGGTCAATTTATACTTGCAGGTGGGACGACGACGCCCGGACGGCTACCACGACCTCGACACCTTTTTCCTGCCCCTGCCCGAACCGTCCGACGGCTTGTTCATCCGCCGTTTCGACGAGCCCGGGGACATTGATTTCACCTGTTCCGACCCGACCCTCGAAACCGACGACAATCTCGTCGTGCGGGCCTACCGGTGCTTTGCCGAGCGCACCGGGTATCGGCCCAGACTGGAAGTGGGCCTGAAAAAACGCATTCCCCACGGCGCCGGCCTCGGTGGCGGCAGCTCCGATGCCGCCGCCCTGTTGCGTTATTGCAATGATCGGGCCGGTGAGGCCGCCCTCAGCGAACCCGAACTGGCCGAACTGGCGCTGGGGCTAGGGGCCGACGTACCTTTTTTTCTGCTCGACGGTCCAGCCATGGCCAGAGGCAAGGGCGAACAGCTCGTTCCACAACAACCCGGATTGGAGGGCTTTTTCGTCGTCATTGTCTGCCCGAGACTGCGCATTCCCACGGCCTGGGCCTATGCCGCCCTGGATGCCTCCCGCACTTTCCCGGCCAAACCCGGAACTGAGCTCTTGACAAGCGTTTTTGAGGGAAATAGAAAGGCGTTTTGCGTGACCGGGAGACCTTTGCAAAACGACTTTGAACCGGTTGTTTTCGCCACCCATCCGGAAATCGGGCGGGTCAAGGAACGCCTGCTGGCCGTCGGGGCCGCGGGCGCTCTTTTATCCGGGAGCGGATCGGCTGTCTTCGGACTGTTTCGAGAACGCCAGCCCGCCGTACTGGCCCTGGCGGAATTTTCGGGCAACGGTCCAAGCGCTTTTCTCGCGTCCCTCTAGGGATGGCGCGGACGGGATTTCGGTTCGTGGCAGGTTCTTTCGTCCGCTCCTTCGGGCGGATCGGCATGCTGGGGCGTCGCCAAGTAGGTAAGGCACGGGGTTTTGGTCCCCGCATTCGTGGGTTCGAGTCCTACCGCCCCAGCCAAATGCATCAATCCGGACCGCCGTCTCCGGCCAGCTTGGCCGGCAGGGACGGCGGACGCAGTGAAAAGAGGCGCGGCATGGCCCAAGGCGATCTGAAAATTCTGACCGGTACCTCCAATCCCGCCCTGGCCACGGCCATCTGCGACCACCTCGGCTGTACCCTGCTCCCGGCCAAGGTCGGCACATTCAGCGATGGCGAGATTCGGGTGGAAATCGGCGCCAATGTCCGGGGCTGCGACATCTATGTCGTCCAGTCCACCTGCACCCCGGTCAACTACAACCTCATGGAGCTGTGCCTGATCCTCGACGCGCTCAAGCGCGCCAGCGCCCAGCGTGTCACGGCCGTGGTGCCCTATTTCGGCTACGCCCGCCAGGACCGCAAAGTCGTGCCCCGCGCCCCGATCAGTGCCAAGCTCGTCTCCGATTTCCTGACCGTGGCCGGCATGAACCGCCTGCTCACCATCGATCTGCACGCCGGTCAGATCCAGGGCTTTTTCAACCTGCCGGTGGACAATCTGTTTTCTTCCCCGATCATGGCGGAATATTTCAAGGAATTTGCCGGTGGCGATCTGTGCATCGTCTCGCCGGACGCCGGCGGCGTGGAGCGGGCCCGGTCCTTCGCCAAACGCCTGGGCGCGACGCTGGCCATCATCGACAAGCGTCGCGACGCGCCCAACCAGGCCCAGGCCATGCACGTCATCGGCGATGTCTCGGGCAAGCGTTGCGTGGTCATCGACGACATGATCGACACCGCCGGCACCATGTGCCAGGCCGGGATCGTCCTGCTGGAAAAAGGGGCCAGCGAAGTCATGGCCGCCGCCACCCATCCGGTCCTGTCCGGACCGGCCATCGACCGGTTGGAGGCCTCGCCCTTCACCCAGATCGTCACCACCAACACCATCCCGTTAAGCGACAAGGCCAAGGCCTGTTCCAAGATCAAGGTGCTGTCCATTGCCGGACTCTTGGCCAAGGCCGTGCACAACATCCACACCGAATCCTCGGTCAGCGTTCTGTTCACCTAGGGCGAATCGGAACGCGACCCGACCGGAAATCATGTTTCGCCCCAGGGCGCAAAGGAGATACCCGATATGAAAGAGACCCTGTCCCTCGCCGTCAAGACCCGCGCGGGCCGCGGCAAGGGGGCCAACCGGAAGCTGCGCGCCACCGACATGGTCCCCGGCGTCTATTATGATGACAAGGGCGTCAACATTCCGGTCATGGTCGAGCATATGCCCCTGCAAAAGCTCTACTCCAAGACGGCTTCCTCCCATGTCTTCGAACTCAAGATCGACTCCGAGGCCGGCCAGGAAACCAAGCCGTCCCTGATCTGGCAGCTCCAGTTTCATCCGACCAAGAGCAAGATCACCCACGTGGACTTCTACGGCGTGGACCTGACCAAGGAAATCCGCGTCCACATCCCCGTGGAAGTGGTGGGCAAGGCCGTCGGCATGGTCAAGGGCGGCGCTCTGGAAGTCTACCGCGAGACACTGGAAGTCAGCTGTCTGCCCCTGGCCATCCCGGACAAGGTCGTCGTGGACATCACCCCGCTGGACCTCAACCAGCACATCAAGGTGGCCGACATCACCCTGCCCGAGGGCGTCAAGGCCGTCTACGAGGATAACTTCGCCATCCTGGGCGTGCTGCTGCCCTCGGCTGAAGAAGAAGCTCCCGAGGAAGGCGCCGCCGAAGCGCCGGCCGAGGCCGCTCCCGCCGCCGAGTAAGATCTTTTCCCGACACGTTTCCGGGC
>JAWRKJ010000220.1:0-2581 GCA_040307025.1 Desulfovibrionaceae bacterium
CCCCCCCCCCCCCCCCCCCCCCCCCCCCCCCCCCCCCCCCCCCCGCCGGAGGCATCTTCTCCTGCTTCTCTCTACGCCCCCCCGCCAACAGCGGCCCGAATCTTGGCGAACGCCTCGTCGATACCGGCCGGGTTGGTACCGCCGGCCTGGGCCATGTCGGGCCGGCCGCCGCCGGAACCGCCGACCGCCGCAGCCGCGTCCTTGATCAGGGCCGGGGCGGTGAAGCGGCCGTGCAGGTCCTTGCTCACGGCCACGATCAGGCTGACCTTGCCGCCTTCCTGCTCGGCGGCAAGGGCCACCACGCCGGAGGGCAGCTTGCTGCGCAGATCGTCCATGGCCTCGCGCAAGGCCTTGATATTGGGCGCGTCCACCTTGGCGCACAAAAGTTTCACGCCGCCCACGTCCTCAAGCCCGGCCATGAGGTCACGGCCCTGGCCCGAAGCCAGCTTGGCCGCGAGTTGTTCCTTTTCCTTGCCGGCGGCCTTGAGGTCGTCGAAAAGCTTTTTCACCCGGCCGACCAGTTCACCCGGCTTGGCCTTGAGGGTGTGCAGGCCGTCCTCGTACTCGGCACGCAGGGCGCGCACGTGGTGCAGGGCGTTTAAGCCCGTGACGGCCTCGATGCGCCGGGTGCCGGCGGCCACGCCCGATTCGGACACAATCAGGAAGCTGCCGGCCTGGCCGGTGGCGGACAAGTGGGTGCCGCCGCACAGTTCCATGGACACGCCCGGGACCTCGACCACGCGCACCTCGCTGCCGTACTTCTCGCCGAACAGGGCCGTGGCGCCCTTGGCCCGGGCCGCGTCGATGCCCATGACCTGGGTGGTGACCGGGGCGTTGCGCACAATGGCCTCGTTGACCGCCTCTTCCACGGCCGTCAGTTCCTCGGTGGTCATGGCCGTGAAGTGGGAGAAATCGAAGCGCAGCCGTTCGGGCGTGACCAGCGAACCGGCCTGGTTCACATGGCTGCCGAGCACGGTCTTGAGGGCCTTGTGGAGCAGGTGGGTGCAGGTATGGTTGCGGGCCGTGGCCGTGCGCACGGTACCGTCCACGGCCAGGGACGCTTCCTGGTCCAGGAGCAGCTCGCCGGTCTTGACCGTGATGTGGTGGGCGGTCAGTTCCGGCCCGGCCTTGACCGTGCCGAGGACCGTGGCCTCGCCGGTCGGGGTGACGATGGTCCCGACATCGCCGGCCTGGCCGCCGGATTCGCCGTAAAACGGGGTGACGGCGCACACGAGGTAGCCGGTTTCGCCGGCGGCGAGCCGGTCCACGGCCTGGCCCTGGGCCGCGATCATGGCATTGACCCGGCTTTCGGCCGCAAGGGTGTCGTAGCCCACGAACCGGGTCTTGAGGCCCGATTCGAGCAGCTCCAGGAACAGCACGGCCGGATCGGTCTCGCCGCTGCCCTTCCAGGCCTTCTTGGCCCGGGCCTTCTGCTCGGCCATGCACACGCGGTAGCCGTCCTCGTCGGCGACGATGCCACGCTTGCCGGCCACGTCGTTGACGATGTCCAGCGGGAAGCCGTAGGTGTCGTAGAGCTTGAAAGCGAACTCGCCGGAAATGGTCTTGGCACCGGCCGCTTCCAGGCGGTCGAGCTCCTCGGACAGAATCGCCAGGCCCTTGTCCAGGGTGACGCCGAAGCGTTCCTCCTCCTCGCGCACGACCCGGTCCATGAACTCGCGCCCGGCCAGCAGTTCGGGATAGGCGTCGCCCATGACATCGACCACGGTGCCGGCGGTCTTGTAGAGGAAGGGGTCGGACAGGCCGATCAATTTGCCGAAACGCAGCGCCCGGCGGATCAACCGGCGCAGCACATAGCCCCGGCCCTCGTTGGAGGGCAGCACGCCGTCGGCGATGAGGAACGCCACCGAGCGGCTGTGGTCGGCGATGACGCGCAGGGCCGTGTCGTGCTCGTCGTTGACCTCATAGGTCACGCCGGCCAGCTCGGCCGCGGCATTGATGATGTTTTTGAACAGATCGATATCGAAATTGGAATGCACGCCCTGGACCACGGCGGCGATGCGCTCAAGGCCCATGCCGGTATCGATGCTCGGCCGGGGCAGAGGATCGCGCCTCCCCGGCTCGGACTGGTCGTACTGCATGAACACGAGGTTCCAGATTTCCAGGAACCGGTCGCAGTCGCAGGAGCCGATGCCGCAGTTGGGGCCGCAGGCCACTTCCTCGCCCCGGTCGTACATGATTTCCGAGCACGGACCGCAGGGACCGGTATCGCCCATGGACCAGAAGTTGTCCTTCTCGCCCAGGCGGTAGATGCGGTCCGGGGTGAGGCCGGCCACCTTCTGCCACAGGCCGAAGGCCTCGTCGTCGTCCAGGTAGACCGTGGCGTAGAGCCGCGACTTGTCCAGGCCAATCACGTCGGTCAGAAACGTCCAGGCGAACCGGATGGCGTCTTCCTTGAAGTAGTCGCCGAAGGAGAAGTTGCCGAGCATCTCGAAAAAGGTGTGATGCCGGGCGGTGCGGCCGACGTTTTCGAGGTCGTTGTGCTTGCCGCCCACGCGCAGGCACTTCTGGGAGGTGGTGGCCCGCTTGTAGCCGGGCTTGTCCTGGCCCAGGAACACCTTCT
>JAWRKJ010000221.1:0-9391 GCA_040307025.1 Desulfovibrionaceae bacterium
GCCGGGGCAGGTGGTGGTCTTCTGGCCGATCATGGTGGTGGGGGCCATCTGGCCGCCGGAGGCATCGCTCTCTCCCCCTATCCCTTGTACGAAGCGCCGGCCCGCAGGGCCTCGGCGTTTTTCGGAACAAGATGGCTGTAATGCTTGGCGATGACGTGTTCCAGGCTTTTTTCCACCGCGTCCATGGAGACCACGCCGGTAGCCTTCACGTAGGCGCCCAGGGCCACCATGTTGGCCATGCGGGTGTTGCCCAGGGAATCGGCGATTTCATTGGCCGGCACGGTCACCAGCCGTACCCGGTCGGCCTCGGCCAGGGCCGGGTCCACCAGGGACGAGTTGATGACGAGCACGCCGCCGTCCTCGAGCTGGGGCTGGAACTTGTCGAGCGACGGCCGGTTCATGACGATGAGGCTTTTGGGCCTCGGGATGATGGGCGAGCCGATGACGTCGTCGGAGAGCACCACGGTGCAGTTGGCGGTGCCGCCGCGCATTTCCGGTCCGTAGACCGGAATGTAGGTGACGTTCAAGCCCTGCTCCATACCGGCGTAGGCCAGCAGGTTGCCGATGAGCATGACACCCTGGCCCCCGAACCCGGCCATGATCACATCCAGATACAGGCTCACGGCACTACTCCTTGGTATCGGCCACGTCTTTGTACACCCCAAGCGGGAACTCGGGGATCATCGCCTTGGCGATGCGCTCGTTGGCCGCAACGGGCGTCATTTTCCAGTTGGTGGGGCAGGTGGCCAGGAACTCGACGAAGCCGAAGCCCTCGCCGTTTATCTGGGTCTCGAAGGCGCGGCGCAACGCCTTTTTGGCCTTGGCCAGATTGGCCACGGTGTTGACCGCGACCCGGGCGCTGTAGGCCACGCCCGCAAGTCCAGCTATGATCTCGGCCATGTGCATGGGACCGCCCTCACGTTCGGCGCACCGTCCGCCGGGGCAGGTGGTGGTCTTCTGGCCGATCATGGTGGTGGGGGCCATCTGGCCGCCGGTCATGCCGTAGACGGTGTTGTTGACGAAGACGACGGTCATGCGCTCGCCCCGGTTGGCGGCGTGCATGATCTCGGCCAGGCCGATGGAGGCCAGGTCGCCGTCGCCCTGGTAGGAGAGGACAAAGGCCTCGGGCCGGGCCCGGCGAATGCCGGTGGCCACGGCCGGGGCGCGGCCGTGGGGGGCCTCCACGCAATCCACGTCGAGATAGTTATACAGGAAAACCGCGCAGCCGACCGGGGCCACGGCGATGGTCTTGCCCACCAGGTCGTAGGATTCCAGGCATTCGGCCACCATGCGGTGGATGACGCCGTGCTGGCAGCCCGGACAGTAATGGGTCGCGACGTCGATGAGGACGCCCGGCCGGGAAAAGACGCATTCGTCCTTCATGCTAAGCCCCCTTCACGGCCGAGCGGATCGGCTCCTCGAATTCGTCCGGTGTGGGCAGATTGCCGGGATACACACCGTAAAAGGCGCTGTCGGCGAGCCCGCGCACGGCCAGACGCACGTCCTCGACCATCTGGCCGAGGTTGTGCTCGATGGTCAAAAAGCGCTTGCCCTGCCCGGCCAGGTCGCGCAGGACCTTTTCCGGGAAGGGATAGAGGCTTATGGGCCGCACGAGCCCGACGGCCAGCCCCTTTGCCCGCAAGGTACGCACGGCGGACTTGGCGATGCGGCCGATGGAGCCGAAGGCGACCACGACAAGGTCCGCGTCCCCGGTCTCGAAGGTCTCGCAGCGCACCTCGGCCCGCATGGCCTCGTACTTGGCGGCCAGCATCCTGTTGTGGCCGGCCAGCTCGCCGTCGTTGAGGTAGAGGGACTTGAGCAGGCGCTTGGGCCGGCCGCCCATGCGCCCGGTGAGCTTCCAGTCGCCGCCCTCGTCCGGAGAAACGGCCACCGATTCGCGCGGGGTCACCGGCTCCTTCATCTGGCCGACGATGGCGTCGCCGAGGATGAGCACCGGATTGCGGTACTTATAAGCCAGATCGAAGGCGTCGATGGTGAGGTCGTAGCACTCCTGGCAGGAGGCCGGAGCCAGGACCATGGTGCGGTAATCGCCGTGGCCGCCGCCCTTGGCGGACTGGAAGTAGTCGCCCTGGGACGGGCCGATGTCGCCGAGGCCGGGACCGCCCCGGTTCATGTTGACGATGACCCCGGGCAGCTGGGAGCCGGCCATATAGGAGATGGCCTCCTGCATGAGGGACACGCCCGGGCTCGACGAGGTGGTCAGGCAACGCACGCCGCAGGCGGCGGCGCCGAGCAGCATGTTGGCGGCGGCCACCTCGGATTCGGCCTGGACGAACTCTCCGCCTGCGGCCGGCAGGGCCCCGGAGAAAAATTCCGGGATGTCGTTTTGGGGCGTGATGGGATAGCCGAAATAGCACCGCAAACCGGCGGCCAGGGCGCCCCGGGCGATGGCCTCGTTACCCTTTACGAACATGCGTTTGGCCGACATCAGTCCTTCTCCTTGACCGTGCGCCAGACCGTGATGGCCACATCCGGGCACAGGCTGGCACAGGCGGCGCAGCCCGTGCACTTGTCCTTTTCGGCCTCAGCGACTTCGGCCACCTTGTAGCCCTTGGTGTTGAAACGCGACGAGGGGGTGATGATGGCCTTGGGGCAGGCCTCAACGCACAGCAGGCACCCCTTGCAGCGTTCCTCGTCGATAACAATCCGCGACATCTGTTGCTCCTTCGCGGGCGACTTGCGTGCAAGGATCCCCCGACCCCTGGGGGCAGACCCGGCGCCGCGCGCCCGAAAGCTCGTGACGGTGGGGAGACGCCGGGCCGATCACAACACCAGCATGGCGTCGCCGTAGGAAAAAAAACGATAGCCGGCCGCGATGGCCTGCCCATAGGCGGCAAGCAGACGCTCGCGACCGACCAAGGCGCTCAGCATAACGACCAGGGACGATCCAGGCAAATGGAAATTCGTGATCATGGCGTCGACAACGGCGAACCGATAACCGGGGCGGATAAAGATATCGGTGGTGCCGGCAAAGGGCGCCACGGCGCCGGTGGCGCGCCAGGCCCCTTCCAGGGTGCGGGCGGCCGTGGTGCCGACGGCCAGGACCGGCCGGCCCTCGGCCTTGGCCCGGGCGATGGCCGCGGCGGTTTCGAGCGGCACCTCGATCCACTCGGCGTGCATGGCATGGTCGCGCAGGTCGGGCACCCGCACCGGGGAAAAGGTGCCGATGCCCACATGGCAGGTGACCGTGGCGAAGCCGAAACCGGCCGCGCGAAGCCTGGCCAGCAAGGCCTCGGTGAAATGCAGGCCGGCCGTGGGCGCGGCGGCCGAACCGAGCTTGTCGTCCCGGGCGTAGACGGTCTGGTAGGTCTGGCGGTCGTCGGCGTCGTCGGGACGCCGGATATAGGGGGGCAAGGGCACGTGGCCGATGCGGGACAGGATCGCCGGCAGTTCGCCCTGCCAGGACAGGGTCACCTCGGTGTGGCCAAAGGCGCCACGGCTCGTGACCGTGAGGAACAGATCCGGCGCCAGGTCGATACGGTCGCCGGGCCGGGGCGGCCGGGTGACGCGCAACAGTCCGGCGGCCGGAGCCATGCTCCAGCCCGTTTGCGGATCGATACGCGGGGTAAGCAAGGCCACGGGCGTCAGCAGCAGAAACTCCACGGCGCCGCCGGTGGGCTTTTTCCCGAGCAGCCGCGCCGGCACGACCTTGGTGTCGTTGGCAATGAGCAGCGCCCCGGGCGGCAGCAGCCCGGGCAGGTCGGCGAACACGGCATGGGCCACGGTTCCGGCGGATCGATCAAGCACCATGAGCCGACAGGCATCGCGCACGGCGCACGGCCGGTCGGCAATGCGGTCCTCGGGCAAATCGAACCGGTAGGAATCGAGCAGGTCGTCGAGGGTAGGCGGGGATGGCTGCGGCAAGTCGGTTTCCTGAAACGTAAGCAGTGATTGAACGCTCCACCGTCGGGAAACGGTGGAGCGTTCGATGACTGCTTACTGATGGTGATCGAGCACCTGGGCCACGTGGTTGCGCAGTTCGGCGCAGCCCTTGCTGACGTCGAACGGCCGCGATTCGTCGGCCTGGTACACATCGTCGGCGCTCACGTAGACATACACATCGGGATGCTGCCCGTAAAAGGCCACCCGCATCTCGAACTTGTCGTCCCTTTTCAAATAAATGGTCTCATAGAGACCATTCGGATTGGTTTTGAGCGTGGTGATGCACTTGTCCACTTCATCCAACAGCTCTTTCGACTTGTTGCAGAAAACGTCGTCCTTCTTGACCTTGGACTTGATGTAAATCGGTACACTCATCGCAGATCAGACCTCCTGACTCGTATCAGGTGTATACGACCATGACGGCGGCTGGACCCACGCGGTCGGGGACACGCTCTCCGGCCAGGCCCGGCACGTCACGCGTTACCGGAAAGGATGGTCTCGATCGGAACACGGCCGTCCAGCACGGCCACCACGGTGTCGATCACCCGGGCGGCGTTGGCCTCGGGCACCTGGCAGGTGCCGACGTTACGGTGTCCACCGCCGCCGTAGGCCAGCATGAGCCGGCCGATGTCCACGGGGTTGGTCCGATCGAAAATCGATTTGCCCACGGTCAGCACGACGTTTTGTTTCGCCTTGCCCCAGATCACCTGCACGCTCACGTTGCACTCCGGGAACAGGGCATAGGCCGTGAAGCGGTTGCCGGTGAAAATCTCCTCCTGTTCGCGCAGGTCGATGACGAGGACCCGGCCCGACACCCGGGACCGGGCGCGCAGCATGGCCGTGAACTGTTGTTCCTGCGCAAAGTAGCGCCGCACCCGTTCGGCCACGTCCGGGTCGGCCAGGATGGCCTCCACGGGCTCGTGTCGGCACAGGTCCACCAGGCGCATCATGAGCTGGTAGTTGCTGATGCGGTAATCGCGGTAGCGACCGAGCCCGGTGCGCGGGTCCATGATGAAGCTCAAAAGGATCCAGCCCGCCGGCTTGGCCACTTCCTCGGGGGTGAGGTTGCCGCTGTCGCAGCGGTCCACATGGTCGAGCATGGTGTCGAAGGCGGCAGGAAAGGTCTTGTGGCCGCCGTAGTAGTCCCAGATGACCCGGGCACAGCTCGGGGCCGGCCGTGAGGCGCCGGAGAAGGCGATTTCGCCCAGCCGGTCGGCCTCGCTCGTGTGGTGGTCGAACCACAGGCCGCAACCCGGGGCATAGGGCACGTTGGCCAGCACGTCGTCCGGACCGCAGGCCACCTTGCCGTCCTGCACGTCCTTGGGGTGGACGAACACCCATTCGTCCATGATGCCCGCTTCCTTGAGCAGCACCGCACAGATGAGTCCGTCGAAATCCGAACGCGTCAAAAGCCGCATGCCCGCCTCCCGTGGTGTCGCAACCCGGCGCCCGTGGGGCAACCGAAAGGCATGGTAGCCCGAGCGGCCCCGGCTGACAACCAGCCCGGCAAAGGATCACGCAAGCGGATGCATCGTGTTTCCCGGGCTGTGGACAATCGCCGCCCGACCGGCTATCTGCCTCGGATGGACGCCGTCTTCGCACTGGTCACCTCGGCCCTGGAGGCTGTGGACAACCGCCTGGCCCCGGATCTGGATGAACCGGCCTTCGATCCGCCCCTGGTCGGCCTCAGCCGGGCGGACGACCCGATCTGGGAACGCATCGTCACCCAGATCGGCCCGCCCCACTGGCGCCCGGACCAGGCCTTTGCCTTGGCCTTTCCCGAGAAACCGGCCGAGGTCCGGGAACTGGCCATCGTAAGCTGGATTTTACCCCAGACCAAGGCCACCCGGGACGACCATCGCCGGGCCAAGGACCGTCCGAGCCGGCGCTGGAGCCTGGCCCGCCATTACGGCGAGCAGGTCAACGAACGGCTGCGCCGCCGGATCGTGGAAATCCTGACCGCCCGGGGCCTCGATGCCGTGGCCCCGGTGCTGCTGCCCGAGTGGGACTACGGCCACAGCGTCACGGCCGGCATCGCCTCCAACTGGTCCGAGCGCCACGCCGCCTTTGCCGCCGGGCTTGGCACCTTCGGCCTGTCCGACGGGCTCATCACCGCCCGGGGCAAGGCCGTACGCGTGGGCTCGGTGCTGGTGCGCGCCGACTGGCCGGCCACGCCCCGGCCCTACGGCGACGACCACCGGGCCTACTGCCTGCATTTTTCCACCGGACGCTGCGACGTGTGCGCCCGGCGCTGTCCGGCCGGGGCCATCGGCCCGGGCGGCCATGACAAAGAGGTCTGCAAGGCGTACATCCGAAGCGTAACCGCGCCCTTTGTGGCCGCCGAGCAATTGGGATTTCCCGTCAACAGCTGCGGCTTGTGCCAAACGGGCGTGCCCTGCGAGGCGCATATCCCCAAAACCCGGCCCAAACCGGCCTGACCAGCGCGCCGCCGCCATCGCCCGACAAGGAGGCACCATGATTCCTGCCCCGCACGCCCCGTTGCCGCGCCGCGCCCCGGCCCTGGTTTTACTCCTGGCCTGCCTGTCTCTTTTCCCGACCCTCGGCCGGGCCCAGACGGACAATCCCTACGGCGACTGCTGCGTGTCGGACGTGACCATGTCCGGGGTCGCCACCTGGCAGGTGACCTGCGGGGCCTGCGCCACCAACCCGGGGACCTACACCATCAGCCAGCCCGACCCGGAAAAACTCGTTTTCACCGGTCCCGGCGGCGTCTCGACCAACAGCCGGCACGAGGCCGCCCAGGCCATCTGCCAATGCCCGTCCGAAAAGGCCCGTCGCGAGCGCGAGGCTTCCATGCGCCGCTTCGACGGCAAGTAGTTCGTGTTCAAGGAGGCTGCCATGCGCCGGATCTTCGTCCTTTCCGCACCTGCCCTGGTTCTCGCCAGCGCCCTTCTGGCCGCCGGCTGCGCAAGCACCGTCGCCACCTCCGTTTCCCCGCCCCCGGACCCCAAAAGCGTCTACCGGGTCAACGCCCCGCTGCTCAATCTGCTCTCCTGTCCCAACGTCGACTGCAACGTGACCGAAGACCTGCGCAACGGCCAGGAAGTGGCTGTCCTGTCTCCCAATATGAACGGCTGGGTCATGGTGCGCGTGCTGCCCTCCGGCCGAGAAGGTTACGTGCTGGCCAAGCATCTCATCCGCTGAGTCGGCCCCCCAGCCCCGCTTTTTCCCGGACACCCGCCTGCCCAAACAGGAAAGGCGCCGTTTCGCGCACTCCGCGATATCTCCCTGTTGCTGATTGATTTTTTCCTTTTTTCGCTCCTTTCCCTTTGCACCCGCGTCTGTTTTGGGTAAATTAATTCCTAGTCATCTGTGGCGATTCTTCGGTCGATCGGTATCGAAATTCGTTTTCCGTCCCCTTTTTCGGGCCGGACATGGAGGCGTTCATGAAACTTTCCCTGACCGGCAAAATCATTGCCCTCCTGCTGTTCACCGTCGCCCTGCTCACCCTGGCCATTTCGCTGACCGTTCACATCTCCCTGCTTGGCGGTCTCAACACCATGAGCCTCGCCGAGATGCGCACCAAGGCCGACGCCGTGGAAGCCCTGCTCAAGGACGCGGCCCAGGAAGTCAAAGGGTGCACCTATCTGCTCTCCACCCGCCCCGACCTCGTGGACGCACTGAAAAACAAGGACGCGGCCAAGCTCGTGGAAATCGCCAAGATGGCCCAACGCGAGCTCAAGATCGAATTCGTGACCATTGCCGACACGGCCGGCATTGTCGTGGCCCGGGGCCATTCCACGCACACCGGTGATTCGGTGAAAAACCAAATCAACGTCCAAAAGGCCCTGGCCGGCCAGGGCTCGGTAGGCCTCGAACAAGGTTCGGCCGTGAAGTTTTCCCTGCGGGCCGGCTATCCGGTCATGGACGGCGGCACCCTGATCGGCACCGTGACCGCCGGCATCGACCTCTCCTCCAGCAATGCCTATGTCGACGAGCTCAAGCGGATTCTTGGCGCCGAATGCACCATCTTTTACGGGGATACCCGGGTCGCCACCACCATCGAGCGCAACGGCAAGCGCGCCGTGGGCACCAAAATGGACAACCCCCAAGTGCTCGAAATCGTGCTGCGCCAGGGCAAGCGCTTCCTGGACATCAACAAGATCCTCGGCAAGGACTATGACACGGCCTACTGGCCCCTGACCGGCGCCGACGGCAAGATCAACGGAATGCTTTTTATCGGCCGGGAGCGGGAAGCCATCGCCGCGACCGAAAACTCCATCATGGTTTCGGTCCTGGCCACATCCTGTGCCGTGGCCCTGGTGGTCATGGTCCTCGGATTTTTCACGGCCAGGGGCATGACCTCGCCGCTGCGCCGCATTATCGACCTGGGCCGCAAGATCTCGCGCGGCGACCTCGACGCGCGGACGGAGGGCCGGTTTACGGGTGAAATGGCCGAACTCAAGGGCACCCTCGAAAAGATGGTGACCAGCCTCAAGGCCAAGATCGCCGAGGCCGAAACCATGAGCGAAGAGGCCAATGAAGAGGCCAAGCTCGCCCAGGAGGCCCGTCAGGAAGCGGAAAAGGCCCAATGCCAAGCCGAAGCGGCCAAGCGCGAAGGCATGCTCGAGGTGGCGGACAACCTGGGCGTGGTGGTGGAAAGCATCATCGCCGCCGCCGGGGAGCTGGAGGGTCAGGTGGATATCGTGCGCACCGGGGCCGAACACCAGCGCGACCGGATTCGCGAGGTGGTCGAGGCCATCGCCCAGATGACCTCCACCGTGCTCGACGTGGCCAAAAACGCCTCCCGGGCCGCCCAGTCCGCCGAGGGCACCAAGACCAAGGCCTCGTCAGGCGCAGCCGTGGTCGAGGATGCCATGCGCTCCATCGACCGGGTCAACACCGTGTCCCAGGATCTCAAAACGGCCATGAACGCCCTGGGCGAACAGACCCAGGCCATCGGCCGGGTCATGTCGGTCATCTCCGACATCGCCGACCAGACGAACCTGCTCGCCCTCAACGCCGCCATCGAGGCGGCCAGGGCCGGTGAGGCCGGACGCGGTTTTGCCGTAGTGGCCGACGAAGTGCGCAAACTCGCTGAAAAAACCATGACCGCCACCAAGGAAGTGGGCCAGGCCGTGGTGAGCATCCAGCAATCCGTGGCCGGCAACATCAACAACGTGGACAAGGCCGCCGGCGCCGTGGCCGAGGCCACGGACCTGGCCGGCAAATCCGGCGTCGTGCTGCGCGAGATTCTGGACCTGGCCGAGGAAAGCGCCAAGGAAGTGGCCGACATCGCCGCCGCCGCCGAACAGCAATCCGCCGCCGCCGAACAGATCAACCGGGCCATGACCGAGGTCAGTTCCGAGGTGGAGAACACGAGCACCGGCATGCAGGAATCGGCCGTGGCCGTGCATGCCCTGGCCGACCTGTCCGGAGACATGGAACAGATCATGGTCAAGCTGCAGAAGGCCTAAGCCCCTGGCGGAGCTTACACCTCCCTCTTTGAAACCCGCCCCCCTTCGTT
>JAWRKJ010000222.1:0-23695 GCA_040307025.1 Desulfovibrionaceae bacterium
TGCTGCCGAAGTTAAATTTTTGTTCTTGAGCTTGAGCAAGCTTTTCTTTATTTTTCCTCTTGTATGCAGCCTGGGTCAATCCGCTGTCTTTGAGTTTTTCCCATCTCTTGGCTTGGGCTTCTGGGCCTTTGGCTTTGGCTACTGCAACAAGAACCCACTGCGAAATGTCATTTCGCTTTCTGGCTTCATCACGGATTGTATCTGGCAATTTATTAATGGATAATATCTCACTGACTGTGGACGGGGACTTGCCAATCACCGTGGCAAGGCCATGCAGGACGTACCTTCCTCCCTCTTTTAGTTTGGCAAGCCCTTCTGCTAGCTCAACCGGATTCAAATCTTCTCGCTGGACGTTCTCAATGAGAGCAATTTCTTGATGTTTCCCAGAGTTGAACATTCCAGGAATAGTCCTAAAACGCTGGATTAGTTCTTGCTGTACAGGATCGTCAGGACTCGCCTTCGCTTTCCGTAAAATACTTTTGACAGCCCTGACTCTCCGCTCTCCTGCCACGACCATTAGTCTTCCATCTTTTTCTCGCTGACGGAAAACGATTGGTTGCATCAGGCCATACGTCATAATGGACTCTTTAAGAGCCTCCTGGGCTTTCTCATCAAAATACTTCCTGGGCTGCTCCCTGTCCTCTAGAATATTTTCAACGGGGATGTCGTAAATCTTCCTGTCCTCGTACTTGGCTGGCATGTCAGTGCCGACATTTAACTCTTCGGACATTTCGCCCCCCTCAAGTTGCTTCTCCAGCAACATCCCCAAGCATATCTGAGTGTTACAAGGAAATTTCGGTCAACCGAAACTCCGTCATGAGCACAAGCCCTGTCCACCAAACCATTCCGTGACCAACGATCAAACCCGAGGATACCCTTCAGGATTCAGCACCCATTACCCTGGAGGGGCCACAATGAGCTTTGAAGGATTCGAACTTATCTATTCCTACTCTCGAAGACAAGCACTTGAGGACGGGGTTCTTCTCGACATTTCTCAAGAGGCGAAAGAAAGTGGATTCAAAGTACCAGTCGCCGTCTCGGACAACCTGTATCACCAGTACATTAAGCCACCGGAAGGACTCGAAGGTGAAGGGCAGTCACTACGTGGACGGCTTCATGATGTGCTGCACATGCTTAGAGGTGCCATTGCATCGAACAAAAATGAGCCGATGCTGTTCTTTGAAGTCTTGTTTCTTATGCACCATGGACACCATGAGAAAGTGAAGCTCTTCGCAGAAATAGGACCTGATGACGACGGGAAAACATGTATGACGATTTGTCTTCCAGATGATCGCTAACCAGGTCTTATCGCCCTCCGCTTTCCCCTCCTTCCAATTGTCCACCCCGGGGTTCCTGGTCCTTGGGGTGGATTTCGCGCGGAACACCCCCAATCCTGCGAGTTTTCCAAAAACCTGACCCCTACTACCCCAACACTCTAAAAGGGCAGGAGGATGGAAATATGCGCGTTTAAAGGGGTGCGGCAAAAAGAACTGGAATTTTACTCGTCATATCCATCGCGATTATTATCCAGACTATATAGAGATATTCCTTAGAACAATCCCAAAGGAGGCATCTCAAATGGCAAAGAAAATCTCATCCGAAAACAAGAAGCAGGTGATGGAATCGAAATACGATCCCATCAAGCTTCGCCAGTTGTGCGAATCGGGCGTGTCGGCCATGGAGGCGAAGAAGGAACTGGGTTTAAGCTCAATGCAGAGCCTTCGCCAGCATTTGATGCGACTTTCCGTGGAATCACAAAACCTAATGACCCTTCCTGGTTTGTATGAGCGTAGCTCGACCCAGGTCCGACTGACCAAGCATGGAATTAAGATTTCCGTTTCCAAGCTCAAGGCAGCCGGGATCGAATACCCTGAGCATACCGAGTTTCGTATGGAGTTCGATGAGGAGAAGGAGCAAATCCTTCTCACCCGGACGGGCATAGGCACCGGCCAGGACGACCCAGACGAGTTCACCGACAACATTCCAAGTGGGTTGTAAAACGGGGAGTCACAGCACTAACTGCTGTGGCTCCTCATCAAATTTTTGCTATACTGAGCCCCCTTCAGCCCGATGGAGACAAATAGGAATCCACCAAAACAGCGGCTGTTTTCTAAGGAATAATCCGGCTGTCCACTTTGGCTTTGGCTCTCTACCGTCCACTGAGAAGAACCTGGGGGCTCCTGGAGTTTCACTCCCTCACGTCCTCGGCTTGGGAAATAATTCACTATCTCGCTTTTTCCATCCGAATACCTAGACTGTATGAGCATGGTATATGAGGTGTAAGAATGATGTATCAGCGAAACATGAAGTAGAATACCCATGCAAAAGCACAGTTGGGGAAAATCTTCCGTACTGTTATACTAGAAGTTGATTCATTTTTTGTCCGTCAACAGCCATTTGGTGAAAATTTATTCGCCAACAAAGAACATTTTTTGTTGACTGACGAGGAGACTAAACCTATTTTGTCTTTGCTAGCCCGGCTTAAATAGCGGACTAGCTGCTCTTTTACAGCCGCATATGGAGTTGGCGCAGTGGGCATACTGGAGACAATATGCCTGACACAGACAATTTGTCCAAGGTGCCCCCGATCCCCATCACCAAGGATACGTCCCCTGAGTTGATCCGAGTGATGGCAATGTCGGGCAAGCAAGCGGGCAATCCTTTCGCAACTACGGGAAAGAAAGAAGATTCGAATGCGCAACCGGAAGCAACACCACAAGCAGAGACACCACCGCCTGTGTCCGTTTCGCCAGAGCCGGTTCCGGTAGCGACAGCTACTCAACCGAACCAGCCTGCGCCAGCGGCGAACCCTTTCGCAGCAGCCGGTGGCAAGGTTTCTGATCAAGACAAGAAAGAAAAAAGCAATCCTGAAACCTACTTGTATGATTATGTCAGCAATTTAGAGCTTTTCATGTCGAATGCTGGCGAGCCAATGGCGACAATTATACACGACGACATTATCCATAATATTCACATCGCGTCGCAAGAATTTAAAGATCACTTGATGCGTCATGCTGTTACCAAGTTTAAGTCCGTACTTGAACGCAGGATTATTAACGAAGCTGTTTATCTTGCTGAAAGCTTGGCTAGATTTTCGAATAATAAGATTGAGTTGCACAATAGAATGCATTTTGATGGAAATAAGCTTACACTGGATTTGACGAGAAGTGATGGAAATTATGTTGTAGCTGGTGCAGACGGATGGGCCTTAACCAAATCTGTCAACTATAAGTTCATTCGTTACCCTCACTCCTATCCTCTCCCCTTGCCTGATTTGAACGGCAATGTCCTTGAACTTCTGCCGTTCTTGAATATCGAGAATGAGCTTGATAAGGTTTTGGTCATTTGTTGGCTCATTGCCTCGTTTATCACTACCATCCCTCGTGCAATACTTTGCCTTAATGGTTCAGCTGGTTCGGCGAAGACCACCCAGGCAACCATGCTCAAGGGTTTGGTTGATCCTTCCTTCGAAGGCGGTATGTACATCCGTCACAAGGAAGATGAACTGGCCTTACTTCTCAATCAATCCGCCGTCCCCTTCTTTGACAATCTTTCCAGTCTCCCGAAAGCCATTGAAAATCTTCTGTGCGTGGCTTCAACTGGGGGTGGTTTCGGGAAGAAGAAGTTGTACTCCGACAACGGAGTCGTTAGATATTCTTTAAAAAAGCCGATCATTATCACTGGCATCAATGTTCCATACGATGCTCAAGATTTGCTGGACAGAACTATCAGCATCGAACTTGCCAGAATCAGTGAAGAGAAGAGACGCTATGAATCTGAAGTCATGCCAGCATTTGAAGCGGCGAAGCCACGTATCCTCGGAGGGATGCTCAATGTCCTTTGTGGTGCGATAAGACGCCTTCCGTCGATGAAGCTTACTCGCCTTCCAAGAATGGCAGACTTCGCTTTGTGGATAGCTACCATAGCTGATGAGATTGGTGAAGAGAACGGTTTCAGCGCAGCCAAAGCCCAGGAAGCCATGAAACAAGCCATGGACCGGGGCTATGGATCGAGTATAGCCGGCGACAAGTTCATTCTGGCGTTGATCGATTTCTTGGATGCGCTTGAACGAACTGGCCTTAATACTGTTTCAGGGACGGTGGCCCAATGCCATGAAGCCTTCGGACAGCATGCATTGGCTTTAGACAGGAACGCGGATTACATTCCTTCAACTCCGCAATTGTTCTCGAAGATCCTCAAGAAGTATGTTCCTGTCCTTGAAGTTAATGGCTGGATTGTGAAGTTCTCGGACAATCGTAAGAATGGTCGCTTCCTGACGTTCACGAAGAAGACCTAAGGTATTACCCCTAC
This sequence comes from Desulfovibrionaceae bacterium, assembly GCA_040307025.1. Lineage (GTDB taxonomy): Bacteria > Desulfobacterota > Desulfovibrionia > Desulfovibrionales > Desulfovibrionaceae > Solidesulfovibrio. The sequence goes on from JAWRKJ010000222.1 coordinate 4,312, forward strand.
CTAATCCTTTTCACCCACCGCGCCACTCCTGCGACTGTCTGTTCTACCGGTACTTCAAAAGCTAGCACTTCACATTGCTTTAGAATGGAACCATTCGAAAATATTATATAAAATATGGGTGGAGATGGTGGCGATGGTGGAGGTGATTTTCAAAAGTTATTACAAACAAAAATTCATACCCCACCTGTTGACAGACTTTGCTTCCTATTCTTTTTCCCCAACAGAAGAAAATAAAAACATCTCCCCTAGACAGAGAAGGAATGTAATTAATAACTATTTTCAGAGAAGCATACTATCCATCTCTTGAATTTAGTTAATAGTCTTTGCTGAATATCAATCTATTCCTAAACAAAAAGACTAAGACTCTGTCACTACATCTGTAGAAGTTGTTATTCTAAGAAAAAAGATATTTTCATTCAAAATTGATTTTAAAAATAGGTTTCAAATTTTATCGCCACCATCGCCACCACCTCCACCCCTCTGGTGAAGTACTAAATTAAGTTCGATGAAGTTGAAGTAGCTCAAGCTACTCTGACAAGGTCAGACAATTTTCTTTGCCGTTCACAATCAATCCCTTGAAAGTCTTTGATTGATCATGTCTCATGAAGACTAAGATAAACTTGTTCTTTTAGTTGTTAATATTTGTTTTTTTCTGATCATTTCGAAAAGATATATATAGCCATATGGTGAAACCCTTTTGCACAAGGAGGACATATGGCTTTAATCGTAGCCGCTTCACTAGAAGCAGCGACGCAAATATTGAAGTCACAACTCGCCAGAGAAATACTCTCTAAAACGTTGAAAGTTATCGTCGTCATCTTAATCGATGAGGCGCTTCGCAAAAAACGTTGAAGAGTATTTCGAGAAAGGAAGGTGCTCTTTAGGAGTGTCTTCCTTTCTTTTTGTCTTTCTGAACGGCAGAAATCTATTGATCTTTCGTCGTTGTTTACTTCTCATTGAAACAGATATTTATTTTTGTCGAACAATTCCATCGATTTGTCTGCGTCAACAACTCGTCTGCCCAAGAAATTTCAAAAAATTTTGCTCCGGCAGCCCGGTCCCTCGGGTCGCTGATGAAGCACTTTACCCAATTGAAGGAGCTGATGATTGAGGTGTTGGAGGTCTTTGCAGGATCAATCCAGAATAATTTACATGCTATTTCAGCGTGTTAAGTATAGCTCATGGACAAGAGCAAGCCCGTAGGCCCCTACCATACCACGCAGTCGGCAGCAAGCTACCTCGACTACAACTACGACTACTTCCGAACGATTGTGAAGAAGTTTCGCATCCCCAGGCGCGGCCCCAGCAAGAACAGGTTCGCCCAGTCTGACCTGGATGCCTTCATGGCCGATCCTCAGTGCTTCCTGGAGAAGCCCGCCGAGGTGAAGCTGGTCAAACGCAAAATCCAAACCATTCCCCTGTAAGGAGAGCAAATCATGAGCGTACATGAACGAGCCAATGGCACCGTGTTCGTTCGCTACCGTGAAAACGGTAAGCAGCAGAACCGGACCTTCGGCAAAGGGGCCGCTGCTCTCGCCGAGGCGAAAGCATTCGACCTGGCTGTGAAGGAAAAGAAGGAGGCCCTGAACCAGAAGGTGACACCATCGACACCGTTTCAGCCCGGACAGCCCGTCTATGCCGATCAAATCGCTGTTGCCTGGCACCAGGACAAGAAGGCTGCTGGCCGCGCACTCTGGGTCGATGATTTCGCCCACATGCTGAACAAGGAAATCCTTCCTGAAATCGGTGTGATGCCGGTGGATCAGTTGACCCAGCAGTATCTGGTCAGCTTCATCCATCGCATCCGAAAGGGACGCTCACCGATCACCATTGATCGATATATCAGCTACTTGAAGTGCATGTTCCAATGGGCAGTCAGGCACCGGATCATCACCCGTAATCCGCTGGAGCTTTGGTCCAAGCGCAAGGAGCCTCCCAAGGACTTCAAGCTTACCCACGAGGATGTGAAGAAGATCATCGAAGTCGCGCCGCCGCACCTCGCATGGGCTGTCGAAGTGGCGTATAACCTCGGGGTTCGTACAGGCCCCTCCGAACTGCTCACCATCCTCTGGCGCCACGTTGAGTGGGACAGCGGCTACGTTCGCATTTATGGTAGGAAGACCAAGACCTGGAGACGCGTGAAAGTGTCTCCGAAGTTCCTGGAAAAGCTCAAACTCAAGAAAGCTGAGGCTCAAACTGAGTTCATAGTGGAATACCAGGGACGACAGGTCAAACGCATCAGCGGGGCCTTCAGGACAGCTTGCAAGAAAGCAGGCATCTCGGACGACATTATATCCTATGATGTCAGGCACTTATTCTGCTCCTCGCTCTTGTCACGGGGAGCCTCGATCCGCACAGTCAGCGCTTTGATGGGGCATTCCAGCCCCTCCATGACCCTGGGACGCTATGGACACTTGATGCCGGGCGACGAGGAACGCGCTGCGGCCCTCCTGCCGGAACTGGACTAGCTGAACCGCATGGGAACCAAGCTGAGCAGGGAGGGGCAGAAATGTCCCTCCCTCAATTTTTGCAAATCATTTTCACCACGATATTGGTGACATCAGTTCACAATTCACTTCCCGAAGCACTAACTGTTTGTCAATTTGTATCGTTCGAGATCATTCACAAAGTCTTCTAGCTCTCCAAGATTATGAAGCTGTTGAAACAATGAATAAAAGTCTTCTTGGAGAATCATTTCTCGGTTGCCAGACCCGTTGAAGCTGTAAAAAGCCATATACGAAAACTCATCAACTGAAGCAGATGAATTTTTAGATACAGCCAAATTAGCGATAAGCCTGTCAGTCATTGGTATCAAATACAAAGCAACCCTATGACTCTCATTGACGTAAGCATAGAATTGGTAGATTTTGACTGACGCAGCCAGAGAACATTCCGTCGATTTTACAAAATACCCTCGTAATAAAAAATGCAAGAACCTTTCATAAACATTGTACTTGAGCTTGTCGGAGTTTTTATTTGCAGCAAACAAAATCAGCGACATTAAATGTCGATACTTTTGATCTTGAATAGAATCAACAACACTTCGATCAAGAAACATGATATGATGCCCTTGCGCTAAAATTTTGCCAGTCTGATCTTCAGAAACTGAGCTTCATATTCATCAGATTAGACATTTACCCAATCGTCCGCAAGGGTCCCAGCGCATTAACCCGCTGAAAAGGCGACTTGGCAGAAACGGTGAGTTCGGGGTTGGGGAGCAACCCGGCCATGACCCTCGGCACGAACCCGTCATGTCCCCTGTGACGAGTAGCCGCCGCAGCGAACTGCCGGAGCTGGATCGGCTGAGCAGGGAGGGGCAGAAATGTCCCTCCTAAAATTTTTGTTAGACAAGCGAGAAATGAAACAGCACCCTGTACATCATGTCTCATTCGGTGATGAAGGCTGTATGGGTATTTTGCAGGAGGGTGTCGGAGGGGGCTGGGTTATCAGGGGTTGACACTCTTCCGTGTCATACACCTTCATACACAGTGATTACAGGTGGTTAAACAGTTCTCTCCAACATCGCGGTCAACCCAAGGTTCACCAGGAGGTTGACAACAACGAAAAATGGACCAGTCAACTTTGCGTGTTAACCGGCCCATTTTCTTGGGGAAATTTGTGGTCGGGATGAGAGGATTTGAACCTCCGACCCCCTGAACCCCATTCAGGTGCGCTCCCAGACTGCGCTACATCCCGCTCGAAGGAGTCAGCTTTTAGTTCCCACACCCCCATTTTGTCAAGCACGATTTGCCTGCTCCGGATTTTTTTGGCTTCTTCCACAATGCCGAAGGCAAAACCTCCCTGCGCAGTGCCCGCCGCACCTTGTCGAAGCCGGCCCTTACTTGTATCCTTGACCCTTCTTCCTGTCCCCCGACAGGAACACGGGAAAGGCCCGCGCACCCTGCGACTTGGCCATTCCCCCCAAAACCGGACGCCCGGTTGCATGACGGTGTCCCTTCAAACGGGAGCTCTACGCGTGGCCACCTTCGTGATCCATCCCCTGGTCCTTGGCACCAAGGAATTCGACAAGGGTATGATGACCTACCAGTTCGAGTACGGCCAACCCTACACCATCCCCATTTACGGCTGGTACCTGGAGGGTGGAGATAAACGCATCCTGGTCGACACCGGCGAGATGCGCCCCCTCCGCTCCGAAAGCCGGGAAGCAGCCATCGGCGGCCCCATCCGGACGTTTGCCGATGCCCTGGCCGGATTCGGCCTGACCCCGGCCGACATCGACGTGGTGGTGCACACCCATCTGCATAACGACCACTGCGAAAACGACGCGCTGTGCGAAAACGCCGTGTTTTATGTCCACGAGCGGGAACTGGCCCATGCCAGCGATCCCCATCCCCTGGATTACCGCTACAACGACGAATATATCGAGGATGTGCGCGAAGCCGGCCAGATGATCCCCCTCACCGGGGACACGGACATCGTGCCCGGATTGCGCATGGTCCACACCCCGGCCCATACCGAGGGAGGCATGTCCGTGTTCGTGGACACGCCGGCCGGCTCGGCCGTGATCACCGGTTTTTGCGTCATCCGGGAAAACCTCTTCCCGCCCAAGGCCATCACGGCCCGCGAAATGGAGGTCATTCCTCCCGGCACCTGCGTCAACACCTACGCGGCCTACGACATTCTGCGACGCATCCGCCAGGCCGCCGACATCGTCATTCCCCTGCACGAACCGTCGTTCGCCACGGGCGCGCCCATCGGGCTCAAGTAAGTTCCCGGAGCAGCCCCCCTCCCCTACACCAAACAGCGGATGCCCCCTTCACCAGGACATCCGCTGTTGTGCCTGCCATACCAGGACCTGTCCCGAGCCCGCAGGCCCAACGGAATCAAGCCCCTTCAACAGGAGGGGTTTCCAAAAGGCTCCGCCCTTTGGCCGCCGGAGGCGTCACCCTGCCCCCACACCCCCTACCCGCCGATGCCGACCGTCTCCACGTACTGCCTGGCCAGTTCCGCCCGGCACAGCACCTCGTCGCGGGTGTGGGGCGAGACGCCGCGCATGGGGTAATCGCGGCCGAGTTGTTCCCACTTGGCCTCGCCGAGCCGGTGATAGGGCAGGATGTCAAAGCCCTGGAGCGCGGGCAACGAAGCCGCAAACCGGGCCGTGGCCGCGATATTGGCCTCGCTGTCATTGGCGCCCGGCACCAGGGGCAGACGCAGGCGCAGGGCCACGCCGCTACGGCTTACGCGCGCTATGTTGTCCAGGATGCGCGCATTGGACACGCCGGTCAGCTCCTTGTGGCGCACCGGGTCCATGTGCTTGATGTCGCACAGCACGAGATCGAGCCACGGCAGCAACGCCTCCAGATGCTCCCAGGCGGTCTGGCCGCAGGTCTCGACGGCGGTATGCAGCCCCCGCGCCTTGGCGAGCTCCAGGCAAGCGCCCAGAAAGCCGTGCTGCAAGGTCGGCTCGCCGCCGGAAAACGTCACCCCACCGCCCGAGGCGGTGTAGAATTTGCGGTCCCGGTCCACTTCCTCCATGACCTCCTCCGGGGTCAGGTAGCGGCCGACTATATTCATGGAGCCGGCATAGCAGCCGGCCACGCAGTCGCCGCACAGATCGCAACGGGAACGGTCGATGACGATCTCGCCGGTTGCCGAAATGGTGATGGCGTGCTGCGGACACAGGGTCATGCACTTCACGCAGCTGATGCAATGGTGCGGGATGCGCATGATCTCCGGCGCCTGGTTCATGGACTCTGGATTCTGACACCACTGGCAGCCCAGGGGACAGCCTTTGAGAAAGACCAGCGTGCGGATGCCGCCGCCGTCGTGCACGGCGAAGCGCTGGATGTCGAAAACGAGCCCCGTGGGGCCGGGCCGGTCGCGGTCGGAAAGCCTGAAGGTGTGCTGGCGCTGCTTCCAGTTCATGGGAAACCTTTCGGGCAGGGGGGCCTTTTTGGCCCCCCTGTTTGCTGTTGCGCGGCGGATGCCTAGAAGGTCTGTTCGGTGCGGGCGATGATGTCGTTTTGCAGGGACTTGTCCAGGGCCGTGAAAAAGGCGCTGTACCCGGCCACGCGCACGACCAGTCCCTTGTAGGCTTCGGGATTGGCCTGGGCATCGAGCAGGGTGTCGCGGCTGATCACGTTGTACTGGACGTGGAACCCGCCGTTTTCAAAGTAGGTTTCCGTAACGGCCTTGAGGTTGTCCAAGCCCTTGTCCCCTTCCAGGGCCGAGGGGTGGAACTTCTGGTTGAGCAGGGTGCCGTTGGAGGCGATCTCATGGTCGAGCTTGGCCACGGACAGCACGGCGGCCGTCGGGCCGCAGGTGTCGCAGCCGGAGATCGGGGACACGCCGTCGGCCAGGGGGCTCCAGGCCTTGCGGCCGTCGGGCGTGGCCGCCACCACCGACCCCAGGGGCACGTTGGCCGAGGCCGGATACAGGCCGGGCTGGAACTTGCCGCCGCGCGGGTTGGTGTAGCGGTTGACCTCCTCGCAGTAGATCATGGCCGCTTCCTTGGCGATGGCGTCGGCATAATCGTCGTCGTTGCCGTACTTGGGTGCCCGGTTGAGCAGCAGCTGGCGCAGGTCCTCGCGACCGGCGAAGTCCGTCTTGAGGGCCTCGCGCAATTCGGCCAAGGTCATGACCTTGTCGTCGAAGACCAGCTTTTTGACTGCGGTCAGGCAGTCGCCGGCATTGGCCACGCCCACGCCCTGGGGACCGGTGAAGTTGTAATGGGCGCCGCCTTCCTGGAGCGACTTGCCCGTGGCAATGCAGTCCGCGACCAGGGACGACAGGAACGGCAGCGGGGCGCGCTCGGCATGGGCCATGTCCACGGCATTGTCGCCGGCGGCCATCAGACGCACGAAATAGGCGGTCTGGGCCTTGTAGGAGGCCATGACGTCGTCGAAGCTCGTGAAGGTTTCGAGGCTGCCGGTCTTGGGGCCGATCTGCTTGCCCGTGCGCTGGTCCACGCCGTCGTTTAAGGCCAGCTCCACCACCTTGCCCATGTTGAAGAAGGCGGCGTCGTGCCAGCCCTCGGTCTTGCCGCCGACCTGCGGCTCCACGCAGCCGATGATGCCGTAGTCGCGGGCATCCTCGCGGGTGAGCCCCCGGGCGAGCAGGGCCGGGATGATGACCCGGTCGTTGTAGTAGGCGGGATAGCCCATGCCGAGCCGGCTCAGTTCGGCGGCCTTCTTGTATAGGGAGGCCGGCGTGCCCTCGTGGATGCGGATGGACAGGGAAGGTGCGTAGAGCTTGGTGTTGGCCGCAGCCTGCAGGCACATGAACGACAGGTCGTTGGTGGCGTCGGAACCGTCGCGGTGCTGGCCGCCAACGATAAGGTTCATGAACATGGGATAGCCGGCAAAGGCCATGGTGGAGGTTTCGTCGCGCACCTTGTTGATCTCGGCGAACTTGATCCACAGCTGGTCCAGGAGTTCCTGGGCCTTTTCGGGCAGCAGGCGGTTCTTTTCCCGGGCATAGTACGGATACATGTACTGGTCGAAACGCATGGGCGAAATGGAATGGCCGTTGGACTCGATCTGGATGACCAGATGGACGAACCAGAAGGCCTGCAAGGCTTCCTGGAAGGTCTCGGCCGGCTGGGCCGGCACCTTGCGGCAGATGCGGGCGATTTCCGTAAGCTCGTCGGCCCGGATGGGATCGGTGCAGGTCGTGGCTTGCTTTTCGGCCAGGTCGGCGAACCGGTTGGCAAAGGCGATGACGGCCTTGTTGGCGATGATGACGGCTTCGAGGAAGTGGCGTTTTTTAAGCTGCCCGGCATCGGCGAAATCCAGGGCGCGCAAGGCGGCCTCGGCCTCGGCGATCACCCCGGCAAGGCCCTGGCCGATGGCCTTGGCGTAGTCCACGGAAATATGCCCCACGCCGTTATAGAAGTAGTTGCCGATGGTGTAGACCACGTCGTTGTGGGCTTCCAGGGACTCGGGCGGCATGAGGGCGGCGGCGTATTCGTTGGTGGTCTTGCCGTCGAAATAGGCAAAGGCCTGGCGCAGCTTGGCCTTGGTGTCCTCGGCGATCAGAAACACGTCGGCCGTGCGCTTTTCCAGCCGGTCGAGTTCCTCTTCCACCCACTTGCAGGAAAATTCGGGAAAAATCGGGGCACTCCGGGGCTTGCTCGCCTGGTTGCCGACGAGAAGCTCGCCGTCCTGGATGAAAATCGACATGCCGCCAAGGATCTTCTCCAGGGCCTTGGCCCGGCGCAGGACCATGGGCAGGGCCTCGGTCTCCTTGTAGGATTCGGTGATGAGCACGGCGCGTTCGGGGCAGATCTCGGGAGCGGTGGCGACGAAGCGGTCCAGCGCCTGTTTGATGCGCTCGGTCGGGCCGAAACATTCGGGCATGGGAACCTGATGCTGGGACATGGGGTGCCTCCAGGGGGTCGCGGCGCCTGGGCCGCGGGTTTCCGGGTTTGACTCAGGCATACGCCGCCAGACCGGCCGCGGCGCAGGTCGTGTCCTCGGACACGCTGCCGCCGCTGACGCCGATGCCGCCGACGATCTTTCCGTCTTCCACCACGGGCAGACCGCCGCCAAAGGTGACGATGCGCCCGCCCATGGCCCGGCCCAGGCCGAACAGTTCGGCCCCGGGCTGGGACAGCCGGCCGATGGTGGCGGTGTCGGCCTTTACGGCCAGGGCGGAAAAGGCCTTGTCCCGGGCGAGCTCCAGGCTCACGAGCAAGGCTTCGTCCTGGCGGTCCATGGCCACGAGGTTGCCGCCGGCATCGACCACGGCCACGACCATGGGCACGCCGATGGCGTCGGCCTTGACCTTGGCTGCTTCGATCATGCGGCGGGCGGAAGCGAGGGTGACAGGCATGGGGCGGTCTCCTTGACTGGAATCGCGGCGGGGGTCGCCGTGTGATTGGCCTCCTTAAAAACAAAGTCCGTTCCAGTGCTCTGAACAGTCACGATTTCAAGCTGTTGCGTCAAAAATCCCGGCTTGGTCACGAAAAAAGGGCCCTCCGGTGACGCAACCGGGGTTGACAACAACCGCCCTCCCCGACCGGCCAAAAAGGCTATCCTCCCGCCACGGCAGACTTTGGCGCTGTCAACCCAGGTTGTCGCAAGGTTTACACGGCCACGCCCGAAGCCGTCGGCCGCAGACCAAGGGATGGTCGAAGCGCCTTAAAAGTCCGATTCGAGCCCAACGGGACATGCCGGCGGCGGTTGCACCTTGAACGGAACTTGCATCTTTGCCACAAAGGGAACCGGGAGCGGCGGAGGATGCCATGGCGGAAGAATACGACAGGAAACCGCTGGAAACGCCCCAGCGGCCGGCCCATGTGACCTTGCTGCGGGAGCTCGAGAGCCTGCGCGCCCGCATCAGCGAGCTGGAGGCGGGCAAGGGGCTGTGCGTCCTGCACGACGCCGCGCGCCAGGGCGGACCGTGGCCCGGGCCGGTCGGCACCGGCACCCACGAACTGGGCTTTCGCGACGTCTTCAACCTGGAAGCGATCCAGGAGATCCAGGACGCCTTTGCCGCCGCCACCAACGTGGCCTCCATCATCACCGAAACCGACGGCCGGGCCATCACCCGTCCGAGCCGATTCTGCCGGTTGTGCCGGGCGGTGGTGCGCCGCACGCCCCGGGGACTGGCCAATTGCCAGCGTTCGGACGCCTCGTTCGGCTCGGACGACCCCCTGGAGCCGATCATGCGGCCGTGCCTGAGCAGCGGTCTGTGGGACGGCGGCACGAGCATCTACGTGGGCAACCGCCACGTGGCCAACTGGGTGGTGGGGCAAGTGCGGGTGGGCACGGACGATGATGAGCGAATGCGCGCCTACGCCAAGGAAATCGGGGCCGACGAGCAGCTCTACATGGCCGCCCTGGCCGAGGTGCCGGTCATGTCCATGGAGCAGTTCCTGGCCGTGTGCCGGGCCCTGTGCCTGATCGCCTACCAGATTTCGAGCCTGGCCGAGCAGAATTTCCTCCAGGCCCAGGCCATCGAACTGCGCCGCCGGGCCGAGCAGGCCCTGCGCGAAAGCGAGGAACGCTTCCGACAACTCGCCGAGGCCACCTTCGAAGGCATTTTCATCCTGCGCGGGGCCACCATCATCGACATCAACAAGGCCGGCCGGGCCCTGTTCGGCCATCCCCGGGGCTCCCTTATCGGCCGCGACATCGAGACCCTGGTCGCGCCCGAGGACCGGGTCCAGGCCGCCCTGTCCTCGCCCCGGCCCGAAGCCGACGTTCGGGTGGCCTCGTTCGTGCGGGCCGACGGCAGCAAACGCATCTGCGAGGTCCAGGAACGCGACATCCGCTCCCAGGGCTACCCGGCCCGGGTGCTGGCCATCCGCGACATCACCGAGCGGGTGCTGTCCGAGCGGGCGGCCAAGGAAAAACAACAGCAGCTCATCCAGGCCGACAAAATGGTGTCCCTTGGCGTGCTCGTGGCCGGCATGGCCCACGAGATCAACAATCCCAACAGCTTCATGACGTTAAACCTGCCCCTGCTCCAGGAGGTCTGGGAGGACATCGCCCCCATCCTCCAGACCTACTATCTGGAAAACGGCGATTTCCTGGCCGGAGGGCTCGAATATTCCGAACTGCGCGAAGTCATGCCCGACCTGCTCGCCCGCATGCTCGAAGGCGCCACCCGCATCCGGGGCATCGTGGGCAGCCTCAAAAACTTCTCCCGCCGGGCCCCGGACGACTTCAAATGGGAGATCGCCGTCAACGAGGTGGTGCGCAACTCCCTGGAACTCGTGGGCAACATGGTGGCCAAAAGCACCAACAGCTTCCGCCTGTCCCTGGCCCGGGACCTGCCCGCCATCACGGCCAATCCGCAAAAACTCTCCCAGGTCGTGATCAATCTGGTGGTCAACGCCTGCGAGGCCCTGACCGACCGGGACCAGGCCTTGGAGGTCGGCACATTTTACGATGCCCGGGACCGGGTGGTCGTGGTCCGGGTGGCGGACCAGGGCTGCGGCATCCCGCGGGAGATCCTCTCCAAGATCATGGACCCGTTTTTCACCACCAAGCGCGAAACCGGCGGCACCGGGCTCGGCTTGTCCGTCTCCTCGGCCATTGTCGAGGAACACGGCGGCCAGTTGCGCTTCACGCCCGGCCCCACCGGCGGTACGGTGGCCGAACTGCGCCTGCCGGCCAGCCCCTGAGGGGTGGGGTGAAGAAAAGCCTCCGGCGGCCAAAGGGCTCGCGCCCTTTGGAAACCCGAAAGGGGGCCGGGGTTCAGGACGATGTGCAAGCGAACCCGGGGAAGGCGGGAAGGTGGAGAGGAGACAGGATGGAGATACGGCAACCGAAACAACGGACTTCGCCCCGCTATCCGGTGCTGCTCGTGGACGACGAGGAGTCGTGGCTGCGCAGTTTCCAGGGCGCCTTGCGGGCCTCGGGCGTGGACAACGTGGCCACCCTGACCGACAGCCGGCTGGTCCTCGACACCCTGGCCCGCCAGCCCCATTGCGCCGTGGCCGTGGACCTCATGATGCCCCACCTCTCCGGCGAGGAACTCATCGTGAAAATCCTGGCCGAGCACCCGGACCTGCCCGTGCTCGTCATCTCCGGGCTCAACCAGATCAAAAGCGCGGTCAACTGCATCCGCCTCGGCGCCTTCGACTTCATCGTCAAGACCGAGTCGCGCGACACCCTCATCGGCGGCATCAAGCACGCCATCGAAATCTTCGAGCTGCGCCGGGAAAACAGCAGCCTGCGCCAGCGCCTGTTCCGGGAGGAGCTCGACAACCCGGAATTTTTCGCCGCGATCATCACCGCCGACAAGACCATGCGCGCGGCCTTTCACTACGTGGAAGCCATTGCCGAATCGTCGCGCCCGGTGCTGGTGACAGGAGAAAGCGGCGTGGGCAAGGAACTCGTGGCCCAGGCCATCCACCGGGCCAGCCACCGTCCGGGACGGTTCGTGGCCGTCAACATGGCCGGACTCGACGACAACATGGTGGCCGACACCCTGTTCGGGCACCGCAAGGGTGCCTTCACCGGCGCCACCCAGGCCAGGGCCGGACTCGTGGAGACCGCCCGGGACGGCACGCTGTTTCTGGACGAAATCGGCGATTTGAGCCTCGAATCCCAAAAAAAGCTCCTGCGCCTGCTCCAGGAGGGCGAATACGCGCCGCTGGGGTCGGACGTTTCGCGCAAGTCCACGGCCCGGGTCGTCGCCGCCACCCACCGGGACCTCGGCGCCCTCCAGGACCAGGGCGGCTTTCGCCGCGACCTCTATTTCCGGCTGCGCGGCCATATGTTGTCGATTCCCCCGTTACGGGAACGCCCGGGCGACCTGCCGCTTTTGATCGACCATTTCGCCGCCGAGGCGGCCGAAGAGCTGGGCAAGCCGCTGTCCGCCGACGCCCCGGGCATCGCCGCCCTGCTCGGCCGGTACGAATTCCCGGGCAACGTGCGCGAGCTGCGCCATCTCATCCAGGACGCGGCCCGGCTGGCCGGGGGCGGACGCCTCGGACCGGAGCAGGTCCGGATGGTGCTCCATTTCGATCCGGCCGCCCAGATGAACCCAACCACCCCGGACGCGGCCCTGCTCGGCTTCGGCCCGCAGCTCCCCAGCCTCAAGCAGGCCCGGACGCTCTTGATCGAGGAAGCCCTGCGCCGAGCCGGCGGTAACCAGTCCCTGGCCGCGGCCATGATCGGTGTCTCGCGCCAGGCCATCAACAAGTACCTGCAACCGGCAACCGGCTCCCAGGACCCGGACCGAATCTGAACGGGAAGCGCCACTAGCCTTGAGCGGCCCGACAGCGTAGGGTGCCTGCCACGTCCTGCGTCCGCCTCCCGGCACGGGTACGGAGCGTATGGCGCTGCCGCAGCCACGGCGTGCGTGCCTGCGACAGAAAAAAACCTACAACGGACCGAATCCTTTCGGGTTTCCAAAGGGCGCGAGCCCTTTGGCCGCCGGAGGCTTCTCCCCTCCCCCCTTGCACACCGGACGGCCCTTCATGCGGATACTTTTTTACGACTGCCCCGCGGGCATAAGCGGCGACATGAATCTGGCCGCCCTGATCGACCTGGGCGTGGACCCGGCGGTCCTTGGCAGCGAGCTTTCCAAGCTCGGCCTGGACAACGCCTTCGCGCTGCGCATCGCCGGCGAGGCCCGAAACGGCATTCGCGGCACCCGGGTGGACGTGGTCCTGACCGGACCACCGGCTTCCGAGCAGCATCACGGCCACGCGCACGGCCCAGGGCATGGGCACGGCCACGACCGGCGCAACCTGGCCGCCATCGAAGGCATCATCGAGGCAAGCGGCCTGGATACGGCCGTGCGCCGCACGAGCCTGGCCATTTTTCGCCGCATCGCCGCGGCCGAGGCCAAGGTCCACGGCATCCCGGTGGAGGCGGTCCATTTCCACGAAGTCGGGGCCGTCGACTCCATCGTCGATATCGTGGGCGCGGCCATCTGCCACCATATTCTCGGCGTGGACGCGGTCTGGGCCTCGCCGATCGAACTCGGAGGCGGGTTTGTCCGCTGCGCCCATGGCCTGCTGCCGGTGCCGGCCCCGGCCACCGAGGAACTCCTGCACGGCATCCCCACCACCCGGGGCGCCGTGGACCAGGAAGCCACCACCCCGACCGGCGCCGCCATCCTGGCCACCCTGGCCACGCGCTTCACGGCCGCTCCGGCCATGGTCGTGGAAAAGACCGGCTACGGCATCGGCCACCGCCAAACCGAACTGCCGAACCTCCTGCGCGTGCACTTGGCGCGGGTGGAGACGGCCACGGCCAGCCCCGACGTCAGCGACGCCAGGCTCCTCCAGTGCAACATCGACGACATGACCGCCGAGCATCTCGGCGTGGTCCTCGACACGCTCCTGGACGCCGGGGCCATGGACGTGCATTTGACGCCCATCATCATGAAGAAAAGCCGCCCCGCCACCTGCCTGTCGCTGCTGTGCGCGGCCGGGGACGAGGCCCGCTTCAAGGAACTGCTTTTCCGCCACACCACGACGCTGGGGCTCAAAAGCTTTGCCCTGAAAAAAACCGTGCTCGAAACGTCCTTCACGCGACGGGAAACGCCCCTCGGCCCTGTGACCATGAAAAACGCCCTGCGTGACGGTAAGATCCTGCATTCCAAGCCGGAGCTGGAAGAATGCCGCGAGCTGGCCAGGCGCCACGACCTGCCCCTGACCGCCGTTGCCGCCCTGATCGGACGCGGCGAGGACGAACCCGGCCATGTCTGACCAGTCGCTTGACGCGGGGTATGCCGCCCTGTGCGACGCCATCCGCCCTCTGCGGGACTGCGTGGTGGCCTTTTCCGGGGGCGTGGACAGCAGCCTCGTGCTGCGCGCGACCCTGGACTGCCTGCCCCGGGAGCGCGTCCTGGCCGTGACCCTGGCCGCGCCCTACACCCCGGAAGTCGAGGTGCGCGCGGCCAAGGACCTGGCCCAACGGCTCGGCGCGCCCCATGAAATCGTGCCCGTGGCCTTTCCCGAATTTCTGCGCGACAATCCGCCGGACCGTTGCTACCGCTGCAAGCGGCTGCTCTTCGGGTTACTCCTGGACAAGGCGGCCCGAACCGGCTTGCCCCATCTTCTGGACGGCACCAATGCCGACGACCTGGGCGCCTCCCGTCCGGGTTTGCGGGCCGTGCGGGAACTGGGCGTGGCCAGTCCCCTGGCCATGGCCGGCCTGACCAAGCCCCTCGTGCGCGCCCTGGCCCGGGAACACGGACTCCCCAACTGGGACGCGCCGGCCGGGGCCTGCCTGCTCACGCGGCTTCCGCATGGGGAACAGGTGGAAGAGATGGTGCTGCGGCGCATCGAAGCCGGTGAAACCGTGCTGCGCGAGGCCGGATTCCCCGGCGCGCGCCTGCGCAATCACGGCGAGCTGGCCCGTATCGAGGTCGCACCCGAGCGCATCGCCGCCCTGGTGGCCACAGCCGACGAGCGCAACCTCGACGCGGCCCTCAAGGACCTCGGCTACCGCCATGTGACCGTGGACCTGGCCGGCTATCGCACTGCAAGCGCCACCGTTCCCGAGGCGGACGAGCCGACAAGGACCTCCTGACGTATGGATTTGCACGCTTCCTTGCTGGAACTGCTGGCCGCGGTCAAAAGCGGCGCGATTGACGTCTCGACCGGAGTCGAGAAACTGCGCGACCTGCCCTACCTCGAACTCGGGCACACCAAGCTCGACCTGCACCGGCCGCTTCGCAACGGGTTCCCCGAGGTGGTTTACGCCGCCGGCAAGACCCCGGAGCAGGTGATCGAGATTTTCACCCGCCTGCGCGGCCACGGTCCGGTCCTGGCCACCCGGGTGCCCGAGGCCATGGCCGGACAAGTGTGCGCCGCCTGTCCGGAAACGCAGCACAATCCCCTGGCCCGTACCCTGACCGCCGGCAAAAAAGACGGCCCCTGGCGCGAAGGGGAAATCGGCATCGTCACCGCCGGCACCTCGGACCTCGCCGTGGCCGAGGAAGCGCGCGTGACCTGCGAGATGTTCGGCAGCCGGGCCCGGATCATCGCTGACGTGGGCGTGGCCGGGCTGCACCGGTTGCTCGACCGGCTGGAGGTGTTGCGCGCCTGCCGGGTGCTCATCGTGGTGGCCGGCATGGAGGGGGCGCTGGCCAGCGTTGTCGGCGGGCTCGTGTCCCAGCCGATCATCGCCGTGCCGACCTCGGTGGGCTACGGCGCCGCCCTGTCCGGTTTCACGGCCCTGTGCGGCATGCTGACCTCCTGCGCCAGCGGCGTGACCGTGGTCAACATCGACAACGGCTTCGGCGCGGCCTGCGCCGCCTGCAAGATCAACAACCTGTTTCCCTGAACCGTCTCGGGAGCTGCCGGCGCGTTAGGGCTTGGCCGGCTGGGGCGTCGCCAGCAGATCGGAACCGAGGATCGTCTCGGAGACGAGCTGGTGGGCCAGCTCGTTCCAATGTCCGCCGGTCGGGTAGACAAAGGGCTGACCGTGGGCCTGGTAATGCTTGCGGAAAATGGAAGGCAGTTCGATGAACACGGTAGCCGTGGCTGCGCGCCACCTTAGAGGTGAGATGGCAACGTCCACCTTGCCCAGGGAAAACGATTTGTCCTCGTTCTCGTAAAAATAGTACGAGCCCGGGCCAGTTTGTTTTTGGCCAGGGACTCGTCGTAATCGTTGGGGATGATGACAAAGACCATATATTGCGGCGCGAACTGGCTCACGGCGTAGCGGGCCCAGGCCAGATAGTCGGGGAGCTGCGCCCCGGACATGGCAAAGGTGTAGACCAGGGTATTTTCGGGCCGCAGTTTCGCGGCCAATCGCCCGTAAAACGTCCGGTCGTACGAAGTCATGGCCGCTTCGACAAAGCTGTCGCCGATCACGGCCACCACGGTCTTGTCGGTCTTGACGTAGTCCTGGGGGTTCACGAACCCGAGGTTGTTGGTCACAAGCGTGTTGACGATGGTAAAGTTCCAGTCCCGGGACCAGACGCCTTTCTCGTTGGCTAGGTAGGACGGTAGCGGTCTGCTCCTTGGGGATAGGCCCGCAGCGCGCCGGCCGACACGTGGCCAGAACTAGCCACGTGTCCATGGCGGGGAAAAGCCCTGTTTTACCGGTCTGCATTGGCGCCCCGGTCCTTGTCAAGGGCCGCATCGGCCAAGCGCACGACGTCCGCTCAGGCGGTGTTTTCCCGATGCGCGACCGGCCCCAGGCCCGCCCACAGCCCGCGCAGCGTCACCGCGCCGAGCACCACCACCCCGCCGGCCAGGGCCCAGGGACCGGGCAGTTCGCCCTGCCCGAGCGCCACCCAGATCGGATTGCAGATGGGTTCGAGGGTCATAAGCAGCATGGCCTCCAGGGCGCCCAGGCGCCTGATGCACCAGACATAGAGGGCCAACGACAGCCCCTGCTGGACAAGGCCGAGATAGGTGAGCCCCAGCCAGTCGCCCAGACCGACCGGCGGATCGGCCAGCAAAAACGGCAGCCCGATCAGGGCCGTGAGTCCATGGCCCGCCACCACGGCCGACACCGGCGACGCTTCGCGTCCGGCCCGCATGCACAGGGTGAACACCGCGTAGCAAAGCCCCGTGCCGACGGCCAGGATGTTGCCCCAAAAGCCGGCCGCTTCGAGCTTATCCAGAAAAAAGAGCACCATGCCGCCCAAGGTCGCGCCGATGAAGATCCAGTCGGCCCGGCGGGTGCGTTCGCCGAGGAATATCGGCGCGAGCAGGGCCACATACACCGGCGCCGTGTAGGCGAGCAGGATGGCATTGGCGGCAGTGGTCCAGCGGGTGGCGACCACGTTGGTGGTGAGCAGGCCGGCATAGCCCAGGGCGGCGCCGATGCGGGCCGGCGTGGGCCGGAAATCGAGTCTGTCCCAAAACAGGACACACAAGGTCAGGGCAGCGAGCAGGCTGCGCCCGGACGTGACCGCCAACGGAGACAGGGACACGGTTTTGATGGCCAGGCCGCCGGTGCTCCAGATAAGGGCAGTGACGGCCATGGCCAGGGAAGCCTGGGCGTGTTCGCGCATGAAACGTTCTCGGGTTGCGCAGGGCGTGGTTGACATGCTAGCCTATACCGGGCTGGGAGCATGGAGACAAATCGCACCCGGCGCAAGGAAATTCGACCCATCCCATGTTCGAAGCCGAAATCACGTATGTGGCCGACGGACTTCTAACCTTGCCCGGAGGGCTGGAGGACGCGGTCGTCTATCATGATACCTATTTCGATTCGCCGGACGGCGCCTACGCCGCCTCGGGCCGGGAACTGCGTCTGCGCGCCGTGTCCGGCCGCACCCTGCTCACCTGCAAACTACCGCCCTTCGACCCGGCCAGCGGTTCCAAGGAGGAACTCGAAACCGAGGTCGCGGACGGCGACGCCATGCGGTGCATCCTTAGCCGGCTCGGCTTCGTGGTCCGCACGGCCTATGCCAAGACCTGCCGTCGCGGCACCGCCGTCCACGCGGGATTGGCCCTCGACATCACCGTGGCCCAGGTGGATTTTTCCCCGGAAACCTTCGTGGAAATCGAACACCTGGCGCAAACGGAGGACGCGGCCCGGGCTGCCCTGGCGGTCATCCGGGACTTCGCCGCCGGCCTGGGCCTGTATCGCCTGCGCCCGGCCTGTTACACGGACCTCTTTCTGGCCGCCCGGGGCGGCCACCTCAACCCGCCGTCCAGCCTGGAGTCAGCATGACCACCTTCTCGCCATTTTTCGCCCCGTTCCTGGCCGTCTCGCCGGTTATCGATTACGACCACCCGGAGGTCGCCGCCCGGGCCGCCGCCCTGACCGCCGGCCTGGGCTCGGACACGGCCAAGGCCGAGGCCCTGTTTCTGTTCGTGCGCGACGCCATCACCCACAGCGCCGATGCCCGGCAAAATCCCGTCACCTGCGCCGCCTCCGAGGTGCTCGCCCACGGCACGGGCTTTTGCTACGCCAAGTGCCATCTGCTCGTAGCCCTGCTACGCGCGGTTGGCATCCCTGCCGGCCTCGGTTATCAGCGCCTGCGCGTCGATCCCGAAACGGATGACGGCCGTTTTTGCCTGCATGGGCTGGCGGCCGTGTGCCTGCCCGCCTACGGCTGGTACCGCCTCGATCCCCGGGGCAACAAACCCGGCGTGGATGCCCAATTCACACCGCCCATAGAGCGTCTGGCCTTTGCCGTCCGGTATCCAGGCGAGGCCGATCTGCCCGAAATCCTGGACGCGCCCCGGCCGGAAATCCTGGCTGTCCTGGCCCGCCACACCACTTGGGATGACTTGCTGGCCGACCTGCCAGACCTGCCCTGACAGGCTGCCGATACTCCCCGCGGTGGCGGCTGTGTCAGATGATCCTAATCGAGACTGTTAAAAAAAAACAGTATTCCTGATCAGTACGCGTCACATGCCGGGCAACGCCGCTGTGGGATGGTCCCGGCGTGTCTCCAATGTGTCCCAGAGCGAGACACTTTTGTCGTTCGCTTCTTCCTTTTTGCAGTTCCGTGCCGCACCCGAATTTATTTGACAGCACATATTGACAAACACTAAAAATTTTTATACAATAAAAACAATAAATTAACTACAAGTTTAAGCTTTTCTCCACGCATGAGGTGTACTTAGCATGCAAATTGCTTATACCTGTAAGCTAGCCTGACGGAGTCCCCGCGCATCGGGGAAATACATGCAAGGAGGTCGCCATGGAATCGGCACTGACGCTGCGCAAGAATGCTCCCCCCGATTTGTCCGGACACGGCTTCATTCACCATGTGTCCGTTCTGGAAGTTGAAATTGGCCATGGGGCCATGTCCACCATGCGCAAGGCCATGAAGGAAGTTGCCGCCCAGACCGGCGTGAGCTACGCCGACATCATGCACGGCTTAAGCGGCCACATGTACTGGGTCGAAGCCACCGGCGCCCTGGTATGCGTCATTCCCCTGCCCGACGATGATCTTTACCTGGAAATCCCCGAGGATTTCTGGCGTATCCGCGAACTGACCCAGGCCACCAATTAGTTTTCCGGTCCGGGGGGGGGGGGGG
>JAWRKJ010000223.1:0-5049 GCA_040307025.1 Desulfovibrionaceae bacterium
GGCTGAGCCCTCCTGGACCTCCCGAAAGGGAAAACCGAATGGAAATTTTGTGGAGAGTTCCTCCTTATGGGTTTCCAAAGGGCGAAGCCCTTTGGCCGCCGGAGGCGTTTCCCCTTCCCCCTTCCCCCTTCCCCCCTACAAACGGCGCAGCCAGGCGGTGAGGGCCAGGACGGCGATGAGCGGGTACAGGGGCCAGGTAAGGTCGCTTTTGAGGCACCAGATCACACCCGCAAGCAGGATCACGGCATAGAGACAGGCTTCGATATAGCGGCCGGAGCCGCGTCCGGGCCGGGTCCAGCCCTGGAAATCGAGCAGGCGGCGGGTCTCGGGTGGAGCCTGGGTGTTTCTGGCCGTTTCCGGGGACGAGGCGTCCCCGGCGTGCCCGGATTGCAGCTTGTTCCCGCATACCGGGCAGAAGCGTTCTCTGTCGGGACTCTCGGTCCCGCATTTGTTGCAGCGCATGTCTGTCTTTCCCCATTGACAAGGTGACAACCGAGCATAGATGGAATCGGATCACCCCGCCACCGGAACCAAGGAGGCGCCATGGAAGCGACCCTGCGCGGCTATTCCGTGAATTATGCCTGCTGCAACGGCTGTGGCGCCTGTGTCGCCACGTGTCCCGAACTTTTTGCCATGGACGAGACGGCCGAGAAGCCGGTGTTGTTGCTGGCCGAGGCCCCCAGCGAGGACATCGAGCGGGCCATGGCCTTTTGTCCCCACGACTGCATCGAAATGGACTGATCGCTCCTCCCCCGTTCCAGGGGTCCGGGGGGATGATCCCCCCGGCGGAGAGGTCCAGGAGAGGCAGCGCCTCTCCTGGCCGCCGGAGGCGCTTCCCTTCCTCTCCTATTCCTCCCGTAAGGCCGCACGCAACTCTTCCAGCCAGACCGCCGGCGAGGCGTCGCTCGGCATGCGCCAGTCCCCGCGCGGGGACAGGGCAACCGTGCCCACCTTGGGCCCGTCGGGCATGGACGAGCGCTTGAACTGCTGGGAAAAAAATCTCCGGATGAATGTTTCGAGCCATCGGCCCAGGGTGGCCCGGTCATAGGCGTCGCCAAAGGCCCGTTCGGCCAGAAACAGGATCTTGGCCGGGCCGAAGCCGTGGCGCAGGGTCATGAACAGGAAAAAGTCGTGGAGCTCGTAGGGCCCGATGACCTGTTCCGTGCATTGCACCAGGCTGCCGTCGGCCCCGAGGGGCAGCAGTTCGGGCGTGATGGGCGTGGCGCAGATGTCGCGCACCGTGGCCGCGGCCTCGGGACCCAGGACCTCGTCGGCGCTCCATTCGGCCAGGTAGCGGATCAAGGTTTTCGGCACCCCGGCGTTGATGTGGTACATGGACATGTGGTCGCCGTTGAAGGTGCACCAGCCGAGGGCCGCCTCGGACAGATCGCCGGTGCCGACCACCAGCGCCCCGTCCATGTTGGCCACGTCCATGAGAATCTGGGTGCGCTCGCGGGCCTGGGCGTTTTCGTAGGTCACGCCGAGGTTGGCCGGATCGAAGCCGATATCCTTGAAATGCTGGTTCAAGGCGTCGTGGATGGGCACCACGGACAGGCGCGCCCCGAGCTTGGTGACCAGGGTTTCGGCATTGGTCCAGGTGCGCTCGGTGGTGCCGAAGCCGGGCATGGTCAGGCAGTGGATGTTCTCCCGGGGGAGCCCCATGCGGTCGAAGACCGTGACCGTGGCGATGAGCGCCATGGTGGAGTCGAGGCCGCCCGAAATGCCGAGCACCACCTTGGTCAGGCCCGTGTGGAGCATCCGGCGCATGAGCCCGGTGGACTGGATCTGGAAGATCTCCCGGCAGCTTGCCGCCCGCTGTGTCGGATCGGCCGGCACGAAAGGTGTTGGCGACAGGGGGCGCAGCAGGGTTTGCGGCAGGGGCCGGGGCATCAGGTCAAAGGCCACGCGCCGGTGGCTGGATGCGGGCAGGGCGGCCGAAAAGGAACTGTTGCGGATGCGTTCCTGGACCAGGTTTTTAACGTCCACATCGGCGCAGATGCAGGTGGTGTCGAAGCGAAACCGCTCGGCCTCGGCCAGAAGCTGGCTGTTTTCGGCAATGAGGGAATGGCCGGAAAAGACAACGTCCGTGGTGGATTCGCCGGGCCCGGCCGCGGCATAGGCATAGGCGGCCAGGCAGCGGCCCGACTGCTGGCGCACGAGATCGCGCCGGTAGCCGGCCTTGCCGAGCAGTTCCACGCTGGCCGAGGGGTTGACCAGGATAGTCGCTCCGGCCAGGGCCAGCTCGCCGCTCGGCGGGCACACGGTCCACAGATCCTCGCAAATCTCGATGCCAAGCACGCATTCGGGGATTCCCCGGGCGCAAAAAAGCAGGTCCACGCCGAAAGGCACGATAGTTTCGCCAAGGCGCGCCTCGCCCGAGGTGCCGGCGCCGCTCGTGAACCAGCGCTGCTCGTAATATTCGTTGGTGGTGGGCAGGTAGATCTTGGGCACAAGCCCGAGCACGCGTCCTTCGGCCAGAAAGGCGGCGCAGTTGTAAAGCCGGCCGTCCACGACCAGGGGCAGGCCGACGACCGCGCCCAGGCCGGTTTCGGCCGTGGCCCGGGCCAGTTCGGGCAGGGCGTCCCGGGCGGCCACGAGCAGCCGGTCCTGGAGGAACAAATCGGCGCAGGTATAGCCGGTCAGGCACAGCTCCGGAAAAAAGGCCATCGACGCGCCGGCCGCGGCCGCCTGGTCCAGACCGTCGCGGATGGCGGCCAGGTTTTTTGGCACATCACCCGGCGTGAGTCGCGGGGACAGGCAGGCCAGCCGGACATAGCCGAAATCGGAAAAGGCACGGGGACGAAAGTTCGCGGAGGATTCGGGCATGGGGGCCAAGCCTGCCTTCGGCGCCAGGCGCCGGTTGCGGCGGGAAGCAGCTACCCGGATTGCGCGTGGTCCTTGCCGGACGCGTTCGGGCGCGCACTCCCGCCCATGGAGACGGTTTGCCGCGCTCCTGGCAGTAAGGGGTTTGGCCCGACCTGGCAAGCCGGCTAGGGGGGAGCGCCTCCGGCGGCCAAAGGGCTATGCCCTCTGGACTCCCGTGAAGGGGGATACGGTGTTGCGATGCCGCTACCGGCCAGGACAGGTCGCCTGGAGCGGCGTTTCGGCCGGTTCCCCAGGGGCCGCCCCGGGCGTAACCGGGCGCACATGCACGCCCGGACCGGGGCGCACCCGGTCGAGAATGCGCCGGGAAAGGACGTCGAGGCCTTCGCCGGTGCGGGCCGAAACCGGTATCGCCTCCGGGAAACAGTTGCGCAAGGGCAGGCGCAGGTCCTCGGGCACGGCATCCCATTTGTTGAGGACCACAATCCGGGGGATGTCGCCGAGTTCCATCTCGCGCAGGATGTCGTCCACCGCCGCCACCTGCCCCTCCACCTCCGGGTGCGAGGCATCGGCCACGGTGACAAGCAGATCGGCCGCTTCCAGCTCCTCCAGGGTGGCCCGGAAGGCCTCCTTGAGTTCCTTGGGCAGCTCGCGGATGAATCCCACGGTGTCGGTGAGAATGATCTCCTCCTCGCTCGGGAAGCGCAGGCGCCGGCTGGTCGGGTCCAGGGTGGCGAACAGGCGGTTTTCGGCCAGCACGGCACTGCCGGTCAGGGTATTGAGCAGGGTGGACTTGCCGGCGTTGGTGTAGCCGACAAGCGACACCACGGGCAGTCCGGCCCTGGCCCGGCCGGCCCGGGCCGCAGCCCGGCGCTTGCGCAATTCCTTGAGCGCGTCCTTGATGCGGCCGATGCGTTCGCGGATGCGCCGCCGGTCCACTTCGAGCTTGGTTTCGCCCGGGCCCCGGCCGCCGATGCCGCCCATGAGCCGGGACATGGCCCGGTCCTGGCGCACGAGGCGCGGCTGGAGATATTTGAGCTGGGCCATCTCGACCTGCAACTTGCCCGACCGGCTGGCCGCGTGCTGGGCAAAAATGTCGAGGATGAGCTGGGTGCGGTCGATGACCCGCAGCTGGGTGACCTCGGCCAGGTTGCGGATCTGCGACGGGGAAAGCTCCCCGTCAAAAACAAGGAGCGAGGCCCCGGCCTGCAAGGCCACCACCTCGATGTCGGCCAGCTTGCCCTTGCCGAGGATGAATTTGGGATTGACCGCCGTGACCCGCTGCACGACCCGCTCGGCCACGTCGAGGCCGGCCGTGTCGGCCAGGGCGGCCAATTCGTCCAGGGAAGCTTCCTGGACGGCCTTGGGGCTGCTGGCCACACTCACGAGCACGGCCCGTTCCCGGCCCGAGGCGGTCTTGCCCGGCGCGGCGAGCCGTTCGCCTTCCCGGGCCAATTCCTCTTCCAGGGCCGTGGCCAGGGCGTTGAAATCCTCTTCCACCCGGTCGAAGGGAGTCGGCGGCAGCAGGTCGTAGGGCGCGTCCCCGGCCCCTGGGGGCAGCAGATGGGCGACGTGGAGCGCGGCCGGCGCGGCCATGGCGTCCACGGTCAGGGCGGCCACGCTGTCCAGGCGCAAAAACAGCATGTCGGTCAGATCTTCCTCATTGAGCGGCTCGCCGGCGAGATGGGTGTGCAGCAAGCGCAACCCGCGCAACCGGCCCGCGCCCAGGCGTGAACGGTCGAGTTCGGGGATGAGGATGCCCTTGGGCGTGCCGACCAGGACCATGGCGGCCCGGCCCTTGCGGTCGATGAGCAGGCCGACCTGGCGGCCGATGCCGAAGCTTATGGCGGCCAGTTCCCGGGCCTGGTCCAGGGTGTAGCCACCAACCGACGGGAAGCGTCTGGTGCCGAGGCGTTCCAAGGCCTTGTGTTGACTGGCCTTGAGTCCGACCGTGTTGCCCTCAATTTTGGTTGCGATGGGGATGTCCTTTGGCTGGTGAATGGATGGAGGGTATCGGGGCGCTGCCCCAAGCCCCGCCGGGAGGAAATGATTCCCTCCCGGACCCTCCCCCGCGGGGGCGCCCAGTGTGTTCGTGTAAAATAAGGCCTGCCGCCCGGCCCGGCAAGAGGCCGCCCCAACCTGTCGGGATGGGTCCGGGAAGGGGGTGACCCCCTTCCCGGCCGCCGGAGGCGTCTTTTGCCCCAACTTACGCGTTCGCCAAATAGG
>JAWRKJ010000224.1:0-3149 GCA_040307025.1 Desulfovibrionaceae bacterium
ATCGTCCAGGGGTCCGGGGTAGCGCCCCAGTCTTTCTTTCCCCTAATGCCGAAACGACCGTTGGCCCGTGAACACCATGGCGACGTGGGGCTCGGCCTCGTTACAGGCGGCGACGACCTCGGTGTCGCGGATGGAGCCGCCGGGCTGGGCAATGGCCGTGACTCCGGCGCCGATACACAGGTCCACACCGTCGCGGAACGGGAAAAATCCGTCCGAGACCACCACCGAGCCGCGCAGGCCGCCGGTCGTGTATTCGGTACGGCGGATGATGTCCACAAGGAGTTCCTGGGCCTTGTCGTCTCCGCTCTCGGCCTTGTGGGTGAGCTCGTACAGGGACAGGCCGGCTTCGGAGAAGGCCAGAAAGTCGGCATACTTGGTCTTGGCCTTGTGGATGGTCAGCTCGACCACGCCGACCCGGTCCTGCTCACCGGTGCCGATGGCCACGGTGGCGCCGTTGCGGGCGAAAATGACGGAATTGGAGCTGACGCCGGCTTCCACGGCCCAGGCGAACAGCAAATCCTCAGCCTCGCGCGCTGTCGGGGCCCGGGCCACCACGGTGATGCCTTCCTTGTCCGTGGCTTCGGCGGGCAAAAAGTCGTCCGGGCCAAGGATGCGGTTGCGGAAGGAGAACTGGAGCACCAGACCGCCGTCGGCCAGGGACTTGAAGTCGAGAAACGGCTGTCCCACGAGCTTGTCGAGCTGGGCCAGGCCCGGCAGCTTGAAAATGCGCAAATTCTTTTTGGACTTGAGGATGGCCAGCGCCTCGGGCTCGTAGTCCGGGGCGGCCACGACCTCCATGTAGACGGCGTTGATGCGCTTGGCCGTGGCCACGTCCATGGTCCGGTTGGTCACCACCGCACCGCCGAAAGCGGCGATGCGGTCGGCGCCGTAGGCGGCCGTGAACGCGGTTTCCAGGCCTTGGTCGGACCAGGCCGCGCCGCAGGGATTGTTGTGCTTGAGGATGACCACCGCCGGCTTGGCCGTCAGGTACTGGAGGATATTGACGCCGTTGTCCACGTCGGTGAGATTGGTCTTGCCGGGGTGCTTGCCGGACTGGAGCAGATGTTCCTCGGTGGCGGCGCACACAAGCCCGTCGCCCGGACCGCGGAATTCCACGCCGCCCAGGGACAGGCGGCCGGAAACCGGCGCGTACAGGGCGGCCGGCTGATCCGGATTCTCGCCGTAGCGCAAGCCCTTGTGCTGGCCGTCGATGGTCCAGGAACGCTTGGCAAAGGCGAGTTCGGTTTCGCCGAGGCGGATGACGAGCTCAGTCGGAAAGGGATCGTCCACGATCGTGGTGTACATCTTCTTCAGGTCGCCCATGAGCGCCCCTCCTTGCATTGTCGTCGTGCGAGGGATGCCTAGCACAGCCGGCGCTGCTCGGCAAATTGCATTTGGAAGCCCCAAACAATTCTGTTAGGAACAAGCTGTCCGTGCCATGCGCGGACGGATACCGTGGGAAGGGAGCGATCGTGGAACAGGTTCTCTTGAAATTGGCCAGACAGCTGCGGGCTTATGACGAAGCGTCCCTCATGGCCCTGTGGGACAAGTACGCCGATGCCGTAAGCCGGTTCGAACCCTCCCAACGCTGGGAGGAAGCCGTTCTGGTCCTGGCCATGATCCAGGGGATGCGTTTCAAAAACCAGTTGTTCAATCATCATTGGGCCAAAGGCCGCCAGCCCGGACAGGCCGACGCGCCGCTGCCAGACATGGCACCAACAGTCACTCCTGCGCCAACCGGACCAACGACCACCGAACACGCGCACCGGGGCAAAGTATTGGCCTTTCGACCCAAGGATGGAGGGGAGTCATAGGCATGGGCGAATTCCGCAGCCCGCAGGTCCAGGGCATGGGCCAGGGCATCGTCATACACGGCGCCCAGTGGGGCGACGAAGGCAAAGGCAAGATTGTCGACCTGCTGACCGAAACGGCCAAGGCCGTGGTCCGGTTCCAGGGCGGCAACAACGCCGGCCATACCTTGGTGGTCGGCGGTGAAAAAACCATCGTGCACCTGCTCCCTTCCGGCATCCTGCACCCGGGCACCACCTGCCTCATCGGCAACGGCGTGGTGCTCGATCCCGAGGTGCTGTGCAAGGAGATGGATACCCTGGCCGCACGGGGCGTGGACGTGTCGCCGGGCCGGCTCGTCATCAGCCGCAAGACCCACGTCATCATGCCCTACCACCGGCTCATCGACGGCGCCCGGGAATCCCTGCGCGCCGGCGGCAAGATCGGCACCACCGGCCGCGGTATCGGCCCGTGCTACGAAGACAAAATGGCCCGCATCGGCATCCGGGCCGGGGACTTTGACGATCCCGAGCTGCTCGGCCGCAAGATCGTCCAGGCCCTTGTCGAAAAAAATACCCTTTTCACGCAGCTCTACAACATGCCGGCCCTGGACCATGTGACCGTGGCCGAGGCCATCACCCCGGTGGCCCGACGCCTCACCCCCTATCTCGGCGACGTGTCCTCGGTCATCCAGAGTACCATGGCCGCAGGCGGCGACGTGCTCTTCGAAGGCGCCCAGGGCACGCACCTCGACATCGACCACGGCACCTACCCCTTCGTCACCTCGTCCAACACCGTCTCGGGCCAGGCCGCGGCCGGCAGCGGCTGCTCGCCGAACGCCCTCAACCGGGTCGTGGCCGTGGTCAAGGCCTACACCACCCGCGTGGGCTCGGGCCCCTTTCCCACCGAACTCTTCGGCAGCGTCGGCGACTACCTGCAAGAGCAAGGCGGCGAATACGGCGCCACCACCGGACGCAAACGCCGCTGCGGCTGGCTCGACCTCGTGCTGCTGCGCGAATCGGCCCGCTTGTCCGGCCCGACCGATATCGCCCTGACCAAACTCGATGTCTTAAGCGGCCTCTACGAAATCAAAATCTGCATCGGCTACCGCTACAAGGGCAAGGTCTTCGAATACCCGCCCCAGGACGAAGGCGCCCTGGAACACGTGGAGCCGATCTACGAAACCATGCCCGGCTGGGAAGAAGACATCTCCGGCGTCACCTCCTGGCAGGAACTGCCCCTGGCCGCCCGGGAATACGTCTCGCGCATCGAACAGTCCCTGCAAACCTCCTGCTCCATCCTGTCCGTCGGCCCTGATCGCCGGCAGACCATCCTTCGCGGATAAGAGGAACCGGGCGGGG
>JAWRKJ010000225.1:0-7429 GCA_040307025.1 Desulfovibrionaceae bacterium
GAGGAGCCGAACATGACCCAATTGACGCCCAGGGCCGCCGCGTCCTCGTAGTCGGTCAAAAGCTCGCGCAGGTCGTCCGTCCCGTAGGGCAGCAAAAACTCGTCCACGTCGATGAACCCGAGCCAGCACGTGTCCGGACCATAGGCCTCCAGGCAGTGGGCGTAGGCGGCGAGCTGCCGTGCCGGACCGGGCATGCCCTCGACCACGGAGGCGCAGCCGGCCGGTCAGGGGCGCCAGGGTCTCGGCCAGAGGCACCCGGGAGCCGTTGTCGCAAACGATCAGGCGTTCGACGCCGCGCAAGGCGTGGTAGGCCACCCACTCGCCCAGAAAAACGTTTTCATCCTTGGCGATGCAGCACAGGGTCAAATCGTCCATGGCGCCATCCCGGCCGTATCCTTTTCCCGGCCGCCGCCGACGTTAGCCGCACCCACCGGTTAGGGCAACCCGGCCGAGGCAACGCCCGTTTGCCAGGCACCGGCTTGACCGGCCGCCCCTGGGGCGGTAGGTGCGACATCCCGGCCAAGCCCGGCCGGCCGACATCCAGCCACGGGAGGAAACCGCCATGGCATCCGATCGTTTCATCTGTCTGCTGTGTGGGTACACCTATGATCCGGCCCGGGGCGACCCCAAGGGCGGCATCAAGCCCGGCACGCCCGGTGAAGCCCTGCCCCCCGAATGGCGCTGCCCCAACTGCGGGGCCGACCAGCGCCAGTTCGCCCGCAAGGACGACGACTGAACCGACAACCCGGCGGCCAGCATCGCGCCAGCCACGTGTGTTTTGTATGAATGCTTCGCTTCGTTCCCGAAAAGGGGCCGTGCTGTTCGCCGTGGTCGCCACCCAGTTTGCGGTGCCGTTCATGCTGTCGGCGGTCGGCGTGTGCCTGCCGGCCATCGGCAGGGAATACGCGGCCACGGCCATAGCCTTAAGCCTTGTCGAATCGGTGTTTCTCGGCGTCAACGCCATGCTGCTTCTCCCCGTCGGTCGGGCCGCGGATATCCTGGGCCGGGGCGGGGTCTTCCTCTATGGCCTGATTCTTTTTTCCCTGGCCACGGTGGGTCTGACCCTGGCCCCGAACATGACCATCTTCCTGCTCATCCGGGCCATCCAGGCCGTGGGCGGCTCCATGACCCTGGCCACGGGCCTGGCCCTGCTCTACGACGCCTTTCCCCGAGAGGAACGGGGCCGGGCGCTTGGCATCAGCGTGGCCGGCATTTTCCTCGGCATCTCGGCCGGGCCGTTCCTGGGCGGACTGGTGGCCTCGGCCTGGGGGTGGCGCTGGATGTTTTACGTGGGCATGGCGCCATGCGGGTTGGCCGTGCTGGCCTGCCTGCGCAACCTGGACCGGCGGCTTGTCCCCACGCCCGGCGAGGGGTTCGACTGGCCTGGCACGATAGCGAGCGCGGTGGCGATCGGCCTGCTCGTGTCCGGCAGCGCCCATGCCCAGACCGTTTTGGGCCAATGGAGCCTGGCCGGCGGCGCACTGGCCCTGGTCGCCTTCCTGGTCCTTGAACGGCGATCCCCGTCGCCCCTGGTGCATCTGGACCTCTTCACCACCAACCGCCCGTTTTCCCTGGGCATGGGCGCCATTGCCATCTTTTCCTGGGCCGTGTTCGGGGTGTCGTTCCTGCTGAGCCTCTATCTCCAATACGGCCGGGGCATGACCCCGGCCCAGGCCGGCACGGTGCTCGTGATCCAGCCGGTCATCCAATGCCTGGTGGCACCGCTGTGCGGCCGGCTGGCCGACCGGACCCCGGTCCATGTCCTGTCCGGCATCGGCGCCCTGGTCACCAGTTTCGGGCTCGGCCTGGCGGTCGTCCTGACCGAGACGAGCAGCATGGGACTTATCATCGCCGTGCTGGTAATCCTCGGCGTCGGCATCGGCATTTTCTCCACGCCGAGCACGGTGGTGGTGATGTCGGCCGTGGACGCCAGCCGCTACGGCCTGGCTTCGGCCCTGACCGGCCAGTCGCGCACCCTGGGCATGACCGCCTGCATGGCCACGGTGACCATGGTCATCGCCGCCTTCGTGGGTGACCGCACCCTGGGACCGGACGTGTTCGGCACCTACACCCTGGCCATGCGGCTGCTGTTCGCCGGCAGCGCGCTCCTGGGGTTGGTCGGGACAGCCCTGTCCTTTCTGGCCGGGGATAGCCGTCGGCGCCGGTCGGGGCGCTAGGCACGTTGGCGGGGCAAGGAAAAAAGGCGCCTCCGGCAGCCAAAGGGCGCAGCCCTTTGGAATCCCAATCTGATGACGGACTGGCACACCCCACCTTGGGCAAACCACAGGGCTGAAGCCCATGTGCCGTCGGTGCTTTGGGACAGCGCAGAAACTGACCGACGGGTCAGTCAAAGCCTCGAAGCTTGTGATTTTTTTAATTTATTGCCGCCAGAAGGGATTGCCATCCGCCAGGCCCGGGTCTACGGTACCGCCAAGGTCGAACGAAACGCTTTTCCAAGTCGATCCGCCAGGGCCAGGAGATAGTCCCTTGCCGATCGCTGAAGCCGGTTGTCTCCGGCCCCGTCGGGCGTTGCGCGACGGGTGGTAAAAGTCCCGGTTCCAGGCAACCCGAAACCATGGCCCTCTGTATCACGCGGTGACGCCTTTGTTCCGAACGGCCTCGAAACAACTCCCGCATGGACCGGACTCAGGCGCATCCGTCCCTGGCCCATCGACGCCACCCGCGAGCACCGGACGCAAACCCGGTGGACGACGTTTGCCGCCCGCCGGCACCGACGGGACACCCCGGAGGAGTCGGACATGACAATGATGGATGTCGGCGCCATTGGCGGCGCGATAGTGGTTCTGGCCCTGCTCGGCTTCATCGTTTTCAAGTTCAGCTTTAAGCATTGACCCGCCAACCGGACTCCCGACCTCGCCCGGTCGGGAGTCCGACCAAAATACCAGCCGCACCCTCGCCTCTCTGATACCCTGCAAACGCATGCTCTTGGGAAGAACTTCAGGGGCGTCGTGAACCATTCCCCCCTTGCGGGCTTCCAAAGGGCCGCGCCTTTGACCGCCGGAGGCGTCCCCCCACCCCCACAACGCTCGCATCTTACCGGCAGCCGATGCCGGCGTCGCAAAAGCGGCCCACGCCGTATTCGCGGCGGCGCAGGAACTTCTGGGGATCGGGCCCGATGATTTGCAACTCGGGCTGGCGGGCCTGCATGGACAGGGCGATATGCATTTCCTTGGTGCAGCCCGTGGAAAAGGTGGCGTCCTTGCCGGCCCACACAGGCGGAGTCTTGCGCCCGAGCAGGCCGAAGCTCTTTTCGATGTCGAAGTGGGTCTGGAAGCGCCAGACATCAATAAGCCCGCTGCGCTGGACCTTTTCCCACATGAACATCAAATCGTCGGCATCCATGCCCTCTTCGAAGTGTTCGGCCGGATTGATGATGGTGGTGCCGGGCAGCTTTTCCCGCAGATGGGCCACAAAGGCCGTGACCAGCTCGATGGCCGTGCCGGTCTGGCCGGGGATGGAGCCGATGATGGCGCTGTAGAACATCACCGCCTTGCCGGCGAGCTTGGCCGCGCGCATGCCGGCGATGATCTCCTCGGCCTTGGCCGTGATCTCGGCCTCGGTAAACGACCGGGCACCAGGAGCCCGGGGCTTGAAATCCATCCGGAACAACCCGTCCGCATCCCGGTCGAAGGCCACCACGTCCCGGGTGAACTGGTGGCTCGTGCAGATCAGGCGCCGGCGGTTGAGGGGCCCCTTGGCCAGGATGAGGTCCGCCTCTTTCCAGGCCCGGGAAAAGGTGACCGAGACCCGGTAGAGGTTGAGCCGTTCCCGGGTGCCGTCGGAAATGATGGTGAGGGGATTTTCCCGGATCATCTGGAGCAGAGCGTTTTTGGCCAGGCGCGGCTCGTCCAGGACATGGGCCCCGGCCAGGGCCGCGTCGAGGATGGGATCGCTGTCGGTGTCCCACAAGGTCGGCGCGTCGAAGTAAAACCCATCCTTCATGGCCACGATCACCCGGTGTCCCAGGCGCAGCAAGGCCCGCACAGCCAGCAAGTCGAACAGCACCCCGCCGGCCACATCGGGCAAAAAAAGAATCTTGCGCGAGCCGCGCCGCGGGTCGAGGAGTTCCCGCAGCCGTCCGAAGCCCTCGGGCAAGGCCGCCACCTCCCGGGCCAGGGCAGCCGGATCGGGACGCCAGTCCTCGGTTTCCCAGATGGCGGGCGTGGTGCCGAGCACGAATAGCCGGGCCAGTTCCAGGCAGTCGAGCCCGTAGCGCAGTTCCGGGATGGTCTTGCCGGCCGGGGTCCGGTCCGGGGCGGCGTAGAGCATGGCCTTGGTCGCCGGGTCCTGGATGCGGGCAAAGGCCCGACGGTTGTAGAGCCGTTTGCGCTCGCGGTGGGGATCGTCGAGGCCGGACTGGGTCAGAAAGATGGTGAGCAGCCGCTTGCCCAGGCGCGAGGGAATGAGCGTCGGCCTGACCAGGGCCTGGCGATATTTGAGTTCGCACAAGGTCCTGATACGGGTCCGGGCCTCGGCGTCGGGCACGAAATCGTCGATGAGTCGGCAGACCCGGGCCAGATGGGCGGCATACTCCTCGTGCACCTCGGGGCCGGGCCGCTCGCCCACGAGCTGGGCGAACATGGCCTCGGTGCAGGGGATGTAGAGCTGGTCCGGGGCCAGATCGACCATGAACCGGAGCTGTTCCGGGGAGGCGTTCTTCTCCGGATCGATGCTGTGCTCCAGGTTGTTCTCGGTCATGAAATGGAGCAGCCAGGCATCGAGCACGGGGTCGGTGCCGTAGCGATGGACCTGCCCCGGAGCCGACGAAATGGCGGGCGCGGTGGTGGCGTCGGTCATGGCCGGTTGATGAAGCCCTTGAGGCGAAGGCGGGCGAAATAGCTGTCCCCGGCGCGCTTGGCCAGCATGAGCGTGCGGTTGGCCTTGGCGACCACCACCGTGTCGTTGTCATCCAGGGGGAAAAGCTCCTGGCCGTCGCAGGTCAGGTACATGTTGGTCTCGGGCGCGGACAGCGACAGCCGCACCGGGTCCGAAGCCGGTACCACCACCGGCTTGAAGTCGCTCAAAAAAGGACAGATGGGCACCACGCACAGCACGTCGAGGTCGGGATGAATGAGCGGTCCGCCGGCCGACACGCAGTAGGCCGTGGAACCGGTGGGCGTGGACACCACCACGCCGTCGGCCCGCAGGGTGCACACGTCGCGCTCGCCAAGGGTCACCTCGAAGGCGGCAAGCCGGGCCATGGCTCCGCGGCTGATGACGGCGTCGTTGACGGCCGTGGTGGAAAACACCGTGGCCGCGCCCCGGATGACGGCCACATCGACGAGGATGCGCCGGGCCACGGTAAAGCCGGTGTCCAGAATCTCGGCCAGGGCCTCCTGCCAGTCCTCCACCCCGGCCGAGGTCATGAACCCGACCCGGCCGAGGTTGATGCCGAAAAGGGGCACGCCCTCGGCCACGCGCTGCCTGGCGGCCGAAAGCATGGTGCCGTCGCCGCCGAGGATCAACGCCAGTTCGGGCGGCGCGCTCACCACGGTCCCGGCCGGCACCGCCACGGGCAAGGCCTCGGGGGAATTTTCCCGCACCAGCACGGTCAGGCCGCGCGCGACCAGCCAGTCGGCCACGCTCCAGGCCATGCCCCGGGCCTGATCGTGTTCGGATTTATAGATGACGAGAACGGTCTTGATCTTGCATTCCATGCCCTGCCTCCTCCGGGTTGTCCCCGGCGCGGCCGGGCGGCAGGGTCTTCATAAGGCAAAGCCGAGGCCGGCACAAGGAACCGTCCGCCAGCCAGCGCGCCGGGATTTTTCTTGTCACCACCCTAAAGGTATGATCTGGACTTCCGATATGGCACTGAGAAGGAGTTGCACGCCTTGACCGCCACACCCTATCCGGTCACCGCCATGCTGCGGACCTACGGACGGCAGGCGACGACGGCCAGGCGGCTGGCCCGCTACCGGCGTTCCCTCGCCCCGGAGTTGCCACCGGGGGCCGACGAGGACGCCCGGATGGCCCGGGAGGCCAAGCGCCGGGATCTGGTGCGCCGGGTGGCGGCCGAAATCGTGGAAAACTGCATCGTGACCGGCTCGGATGCGCCGGTGGTCGGGGACATCAAGGCCGAACTGGAAGCGGAAATCGGCCATACTCTTTTGTTCACCTACCCGCCCGAGGAACTGGAGATGCGGATCTTTCGGGTCGAGGACTCCGGTCCGGTGCCCATCGAAGGCGAGGCACGGACCAACCTGCTGCGGCGACTGTGGGAATTGGCCCTGGAAAAAGTGGACGACACCATGCTCTAAATAAAGCTCCCCCCGCGACCGATAAGCACGGTAAGGCCGCAATAGCGGGATTGGGGGTACGCCATGGACATTAAGAACATCTACGGAATCAAGCAGTCCTACGGGCAGACCCGCCTGACGCGCGGCGAATCCGGCACCACCCCGGCCGTCGGGACCGGTTCCGGCACCGACGCCAGCCAGGCCGCGAGCTCCGACCGGGTGACCCTGTCCGATAACGCACGACTCGTCGCCCAGGCCGCCACCGAAGCCCTGGGCACCTCGGATGTCCGGGCCGACAAGGTGGCGTCCCTCAAGGCGCAAGTCCAGTCGGGAACCTATCAACCGGATTCGAAGAAGATCGCCGAAAAGCTCCTGACCATGGAGTCGGATCTGTTCGGTTAGTGCGCGTCCTTTTTCGGATCGTCAGCGATCGCAACGCCTTCCTGACCGTCATTGCCGGTCGGGGAGGCGTTTTTTTTCGGCGGGGGGGTCATGCCCGGGGTGAAATGGCTCGGATAGCGGCCCTCGGTCTGGGGGATCTGGAGTCCCAGCCGGGAGACGTTGTTGATGACGATGGGACCGCTCAGATTGAGGGTCGTGCGTTCGGGCATGCCCTGGGGGATGGTCACGGTGACGAGGATGGTCACCTCTTCCCGGCTGGCCACGTCGAGCAGACGCCGATCGGCCTCGCCTATGACCACCTCGTAGTCGGTCATGAACGTGTACGGATCGGCCACGAGCAAACCGAGCTTGGGATCGTCCAGGCTTTGCAGGATGAGAAACGGCGAGTCGTCCCGGATCTGGATCAGGGTAAACTCACGATGCCCCATGAAGCCGATCAGCCCCCGGGGGAAGGTGAGCACCCGGTCCTCGGGCAAGCTCATACGCCCAAGGCGCGTTTCCACTATTCGTTCGTCTTTTTTGGCCATAGCTGTGCCGCCGCCAGGACATCGGATTCCGCAGCGCAAAGCGCCTGCCGGTTCTGCTCCAGCACCCGGAGGTAGACCTCCTCGCGATACACCTGCATGTCATCGGGCACTTCCAGCCCGATCTTGATCTGCTTGCCCTGGACGCCCAGGACCGTGATCTTGATGTGGTCGCCCAGATGCAGGCTTTCGCCCGGCCTTCGGGTCAAGATGAGCATGAACGCCCAGGCCCCCAATTGTGGTTCG